>JAFVVH010000062.1 GCA_017502285.1 Oscillospiraceae bacterium
ACCGCGGAGCGTCAGTACCGCAACCCGCTGGAATACGGAAGTCAGCGCACCCCCACCGCCCAATGGACGGTGACGGGTTCCGGCGCGGTGGTGCTTGCAAAGGATGGCCCGGGTCCCTATATCACCCACTGCACCATCGGCAAGATCATCGACAAAGGCATCAAGGATGCCAACAATATGGGCGCTGCCATGACGCCCGCCGCGGTGGACACTCTGACGGCCCATTTCCGGGATACGGGCCGCACACCGAGCTATTACGACCTGATCGTTACCGGCGATCTGGGTGTACTGGGTCGAGAGCTGCTGCTGGAGCTGATGGAACGTGAGGGCTATGACCTGTCCGCCAACCATACCGACTGCGGCATCCTGATTTTTGACATTAATGGGCAGGACGTGCACTGCGGCGGTTCGGGCTGTGGCTGTTCGGCCAGCGTACTCACCGGCCATCTGCTTCCGGAAATGAAGCAGGGCCGCTGGGACAACATCCTGTTCTGCCCCACCGGGGCGCTCCACTCCCCCACCTCCGCCATGCAGGGTGAGTCCATCCCCGGCATCTGCCACGCGGTGGCTATTTCTACCGGCAAGTGAGGTCTAACGCATGGAATATGTTAAAGCATTTTTATTGGGAGGCGGCCTGTGTATCATCGGCCAGCTGCTCATTGACCGCACCTCTCTGACACCGGCCCGCATCTTGGTGGCCTATGTGGTCGCCGGTGTGATTCTGGGTGCTCTTGGCCTCTATCAGCCCCTGATCGACTGGGCCGGGGCGGGCGCTACCGTGCCTCTGACCGGTTTTGGCAGTCTGCTTGCCAAGGGGGTCAAAAAGTCTGTTGCGGAAAAGGGACTCATCGGTGCGCTCACCGGTGGCATCACCGCCGCGGCCGGAGGCATCACGGCTGCCATCTTCTTTGGCTTTCTGGTGGCCCTGCTGTTCAAATCCAAGCCCAAACGCTAACGAAACGAGGTAACATATAATGAAGTATCCCGATCTTAACGCACTACTGAGTGCTCAGCCGGAGGCAAACGCCTATTTTCGTTCCCTGCCTGACTACGTCCGGGAACAGATCAGCGCCCGCCCGGGCGGAGTCAATTCCTTTGAGAGTCTGAAGGATTACGCGGAAAATCTGACCCGAGGAGACGGCTGATATGGCCAAAAAAGGTATGAAGCGTATTGACCGCACCCACGTCAAACCCAGAAACGAGGTCGAGCCTGTGCCCGAGCTTCAGGGGGCGGCCAAGCGCACCAAGCAAAAGGCCAAGCCCATTACCGAACCTTAAATGCAGCCGCCCGGCATCGGTGCCGGGCGGCTTTTGGGTTGAAAATAGCCGGAAAGCTGATATAATGAGATAAAGTCGTTTGAAGAAAGAAGGACTGTTCCATGCCTGCTCAGCAACCCAAACGCACCATCGCCTATATCTGCCCCCATTGCCGCCAGTCCGTGATCGTGGAAAAGGACCTGTTCGCTCTGGCTGCCGCCCCGGCGAAAATCCCTTGTCCCTGCGGCAAGTCCGCGCTGGAAGTGGAATTTCTGGCCGACAAGGTGAAGCTGGAGGTCCCCTGCCTGTTCTGTGGCCGGGAGCATCGGGTGGCCTGTTCCTCCACCGCCTTCGTGCGGGAAAAGGCGCTGGCCTTCTCCTGTTCCGCCTCCGGACTGGACTGCTGCTACGTGGGTGAGGAGGGGGCGGTCTTTGCCGCCACCGCCCGGCTGGAGCAGGCAGTGGACAAGCTGGAGCAGGAGTCCGGGGAGGAAAATGTCTTTCTAGATGAGATCGTCATGCACGAAGTACTCTCCGAGATCAAGGACATCGCCCAGCGGGACGGCATTTCCTGCGCCTGCGGCAGCAAAGACTGGTCCTTTCAGGTCAATTACAGCTCCGTGGACCTGATGTGTGCCCAGTGCGGAGCCCAGATGCGCATTCCCGCCGCCACCGCAGATGACATTGACGACATCTGCTGTAAAAACACCATCCTGATCCGGGGAAAAGGTGAGTGACCTATGAGCGTTTGGTACGAATATAAAACCAAAATAGATACCCGTGATGTGGACGGCCGCAGCCGCTGCCGCCCCTCCGCCCTGCTGGGTCATCTGCAGGAGGCCGCCACGCTGGCGGCAGAGAGCCGAGGCTTTGGCCGTGAGGTGCTCATGGCCAATCACGGGGCATTTTGGATGCTGGCCCGGCTGTGGTATCGGCTGGACCGTCCCCTGCGCTGGGGCGAGGAACTTAATATACATACCTGGCACCGGGGCGGCAAGGGCGCGTCCATGTACCGCGACTTCGACCTGTATGTGGACGGAGTTCACATAGGCGAAGCGGTGTCGGTGTGGGTACTGGTACAGCTGGAGGACCGCAAGATGCTGCGTCTGTCCCAGATCCCGGAGCTGACGGACACCGACGGCGGAGAACGCAACAAGAATATCCAGCTTTCCAAGCTGCGTATGCCGGACGAGATGTGTCTTGCCGAGCACCGTCTGATGCACTACAGCGACACCGATATCAACGGTCATGTAAACAATACCCGTTATGCCGATTTTGCCTGTGATTCCATTCGCGTCGATTTGCTGCCGGAGGACACCTTTGTCGCCTCCATGCAGTTGGGCTACAGCGCTGAGTGTCATCCGGGCGAGGTCATTTCCATGCTGCATACATGTCAGGAACAGACACACTTTGTCCACGGTGTAGACGAAAACGGCAAAAGTCGCTTTGATGTGCGGCTCATTCTTGGTCAAGACATTCCTTGACATTCTTCGGTCCGGCCTGTAAAATAGGTTAAAATGCCACTTTATATAGTTGCCCCGTTCTCGGGGCTGGAATCAAGAAAAGGAGTTGTACTGTTATGATCGACGCCGCCAACAAGTTCGTCAAGCAGGGTCTGACCTTTGACGACGTGCTGCTCATCCCCGCTGCCAGCGATGTGCTGCCCGCCGACATTGATCTGCATACCCAGCTGACCAAGAAGATCCGTCTGAACATTCCCCTCATCAGCGCCGCCATGGATACCGTGACCGAGTACCGCATGGCTATCGCCATCGCCCGTGAAGGCGGCATCGGCATCATCCACAAGAACATGTCCATCAGCCAGCAGGCTGAGCAGGTGGACATGGTCAAGCGCAGCGAAAACGGCGTCATCACCAACCCCTTCTGGCTGGCCCCCGGCCACACTCTGGCCGAGGCGGACGAGCTGTGCGCCAAGTACAAGATCTCCGGTGTGCCCATCTGTGACAACGGCAAGCTCATCGGTATCATCACCAACCGTGATATGAAGTTCGAGACCGACATGACCCAGCTCATCGACAACGTGATGACCAAGGACAATCTGGTCACCGCGCCCGAGGGCACCACTCTGGCCGAGGCCAAGGAGATCCTGCGCCGCCACAAGATCGAGAAGCTGCCCATCGTGGACAAGGACTTCCATCTTAAGGGCCTGATCACCATTAAGGACATCGAAAAGGCCGAGGTGTATCCCAACTCCGCCCGCGACGAGAAGGGCCGCCTGCTGGTTGGCGCCGCCATCGGTGCAACCGCCGACGTACTGGACCGCGTGGCCGCTCTGGTGGAGGCCGGTGCGGACGTGCTGGCTCTGGATTCCGCCCACTGTCACAGCCAGAACATCATTGAGACCGTCAAGCGTGTCAAGGCTCTGTATCCCGACGTGCAGCTTATCGCCGGCAACGTGGCCACTGCCGAAGCTACCCGCGCCCTCATCGAAGCAGGCGCCGACTGCGTCAAAATCGGTATCGGCCCCGGCTCCATCTGTACCACCCGCGTGGTAGCCGGTATTGGTGTGCCCCAGATCACTGCCGTGTATGATGCCGCTCAGGTGGCTGCCGAATACGGCGTTCCCATCATCGCCGACGGCGGTGTGAAGTATTCCGGCGACATCGCCAAGGCCATCGCCGCCGGTGCCAACGTGGTCATGCTGGGTTCCCTGCTGGCCGGCTGTGAGGAGTCTCCCGGCGAGACCGAGATCTATCAGGGCCGTCAGTTCAAGGTCTACCGCGGCATGGGCTCTCTGGCCGCCATGTCCAAGGGCTCCAAGGACCGCTACTTCCAGCAGAACAACAAGAAGCTGGTCCCCGAAGGCGTAGAAGGCCGTGTTCCCTACAAGGGAGCTGTGGGCGAGACCATCTATCAGCTCATGGGCGGTCTGCGCTCCGGCATGGGCTACACCGGCTGCCACACCATCGACGAGCTGCGTGAGAATGCTCAGTTCATCCAGATCACCGCTGCCGGTCTGCGCGAGTCCCATCCCCACGACATCTATATCACCAAGGAAGCCCCCAACTACACCATCAGCCCCAACGGTTAAGACAATGTAAACCGGGCCGCACATCTGTGCGGCCCGGTTTTTTGTTTGCTTATTCCATTGTCATGTCGGCCAACGCCTGCCGGGTAATCTCGATAAACCGTTCGGCATAGTGGGGCAAATATCGATCCTGACGGAAGCCCGCCACCAGCTTGCTGACGGTAGACGGATCGCTCAACGGGAACACATCCACCTCGCCCTCCGAGGGGGATGACATAGGCTGTGCCCGCAAAAACAGTTCCGGACAGATGGTAATGCCCATACCTGCCTGCGCCATGGCCAGCGTAGTAACGGTGTTCTCCGTTTCCAGCACCAGCTTGGGTTTGAACCGGCATCTGGTAAAGTACTGGTTTACAATGCTGCGGGTGCGGTTACCCCGTTTAATCAGGATAAAGGGCAGCTCACGGAAAGGCCCAATGTCCGTGCCCCGTGCAAACTGTTCCCGCATCTGCTCCGCCCTGTCTCCAAACAGGTCATCCATAAAGCCGCGGGGCACCACCATCATCAGCCGCTGGTCGGTCAGCTGCGTGATCTGCGCACCTTCCATAATAATGGGCTGAAAACAGATGATCAGATCCACCCGCCGGTGGGACAGTTCGTCTTCCAGTTGGGTAGAGTTGCCCTCAAACATGGAAAATTCCACCTGTGGAAACTCTGCCCGAAATTTCGGCAGCACCGCGGGCAGCAGAGCCAGACCACAGGTGTGGGAAATGCCCACCCGCAGCGTACCGATGTAATTGCGGTTGATGTCCCCTACCTTGACCAGATACTGACTGTGCAGGTCCAAAATCTGGGTGGCCGTTTCCGCAAACTGCTCCCCCGCATAGGTCAGCGACAGCTTTGGAGAACGGGTAAACAGCTTGGTCTCCAGTTCCCTCTCCAAATTACTGATGTGATTGGACAGAGATTGCTGCGAAATATAAAGGCGTTCCGCCGCTCGGGTGATATTCAGTTCCTCCGCTACCATGAGAAAATATTTCAGATGCTGAAAATTCATGGCGTCCCCTCCTGTTTTTACACACCTAAATTTGAACGCATGACTATTTTACCACAATTAAACGATTGTGGCAACCCTCCGAAAAAACATGCTTTTAAAAGTGAATGATCTATGTCATAATGATAACAATAGAAGAATATCTGCATATATCATAAACTAAAACTTATTTTAAATAATTTAAGCAGGAAGGAAGACCGCATATGAAAGCTCTGATTATCGACGCCGTCCACTCTGCCATTGCCGAGGAACTGGGCAAGTACATGACTGTGCAGACTAAGATGCTGCCCACCCAAGATGAGCTGAAGGCCCTCATCCCCGACGTAGATGTGCTTATCATGCGCGTTGACCCCGCTATCAACAAGGACATTCTGGATGCTGCGGCCAACTTGAAGGTCATCGGTGTGTGCTCCGTAGGTCTGAATCACGTGGACACCAAGTACGCCGAGGCAAAGGGCATTCAGGTCTTTAACGCCCCCGGCCTGAACGGCAACGCTGTGGCCGAGCTGACCATTTCCAAGATGCTGGATATTTCCCGCGGCACCATGGTGGCCAATCACGACGTAAAGGTGCTCAAGCAGTGGAACAAGTATAAGTTCATTGGCCGCGAGCTGCGCGGCAAGACGCTGGGTGTTCTGGGCTTTGGCCGCATCGGTCAGCGCGTAGGCGAAATCGCCCGGGTGTTCGGCATGAGAATTGTGGCTTATGATCCCTACTTGCCTGCTGAGATCTTCGCCAAGAATGAGGCCACTTCCATGAGCGTTGCCGAGCTGTGCGAGGTGTCTGACTTTGTCACCATCCACCTGCCTTTGAATGATGAGACCCGCAATATGTTTAACAAGGAGTCCATCGCCAAGATGAAGGACGATGCCGTTGTTCTGAATATGTCCCGCGGCGGCATCGTCAACGAGCAGGATATGTACGAAGCTCTGAAGGCCGGCACCATCGGCGGATACGCCACCGACGTAATGGAGAACGAGTTGGCCTCCGGTGGTCTGACCGAGGGCGCATGCTTCGACTCTCCCCTGTTCGAATGCGACAACTTCATTGTGTCCCCCCACATCGGCGCACAGACTGTGGATGCTTCCTATGACATCGGCCAGCACATTATTTCCAAGGTGAAGGCCGCTCTGAACCTGCAGTAATTCAAAGAAACAAAAAAACCGGCAGACAAATAATGTCTGCCGGTTTTTTGTCTGTCCGCAAAAACAGCGAATAGTCCTTTTTTTGGGATCGGTTTTATGTTAAACTAAAGGCAATCGGAAGCAAAGGAGGGTGAGCAGGATGCTGAACCTTGTGATCGGCCGCAGCGGGACGGGTAAGTCCACGCTGCTGCTTCGTCGTGCCTGCGAGCAGACGGACCGTCAAAACGTCCTGCTGGTCCCCGAACCCCAGTCCCATGAGATGGAGCGCCGCCTGTGTCAGCAGGGGGGCAGCCGGATCTGCCTGTACGCAGAAGTGCTCACCTTCAGCCGGCTGGCCAACCGCATTTTCCAAACCGCGGGTGGCCTGGGGCGAAACGAGCTGGATAACGGCGGCCGCCTGCTGCTCATGAGCCGGGCGGTACAGGCCGTTTCCGGCCAACTCAGCGTCTACGCAAGGCCCTCCCGCCGCCCCGCTTTTCTCACCGGTCTTCTGGAAACCTCGGACGAGCTGAAAAGCTGCTGCATCTCCCCCGATAAACTGAGCCGGGTGGGGCAGGAAATGGGCGGCAGCACCGGAGAAAAGTTGAAGGATTTGGGTCTGATCTGCGCCACCTACGATGCCATGACGGCCCAAACCGCACTGGACCCCCGGGACCGACTGGCCCGGGCGGCGGAAAAGCTTTCCCAATGCCGATGGGCAGAGGGAATGCACCTCTATCTGGACGGCTTTGTGGACTTCACGCCCCAACAGTTGGAACTGATCGGCCTTTTGCTGGAGCAGGCTGAATGTGTTACCGTGTCCCTCACCTGCGACCATCTGGAAGAGGACGAGGATGGGGCCGGTATTTTCTCTCCCGCCCGCCGCACCGCCCTGCAGCTGCAGCGCATGGCCCGGGAGCGTGGGCAAACCTGCACCGTAGAGGTATGTGACACCCCCTCCCCCGCCCGTTCCGTGGCCATGACCGCACTGGAGCAGCGTCTGTTCGGCTCTTTGGACGGTGAGAGCGTACCCTGCGGAACCGACATCCAGCTTTTTTCTGCCCCCGACCCCCGCACCGAAGTGGAGTGGGCCGCAGCAAAAATTTTGGAACTGGTGCGTAAAGAGGGGCTGCGTTTTCGCGACATCGGCATTACCGCCCGAGGCTATGGACGGTATGACGCGCTGGTGGAGTCGGTCTTTGACCGCTATGACATTCCCGTATTCCGCTCTGCTATGAGCGATATTCTGCAAAAACCGGTGCTCACCCTTGTGGTGGCCGCGCTGGACGCGGTGTCCGGCAACTACACCTATGACGACATATTCCGCTACCTGAAAACAGACCTGACCGACCTTGACCGGGAGGAACGGGATCTTCTGGAAAACTATGTCCTTAAATGGGATTTGCGTGGCAGCCGCTGGACGCAGGAACCCCCTTGGACTATGCACCCCAGAGGGTACGGTTTCTCTTTGGATGAGGAGGACCACGCCCTTCTGATGCGGCTGGATGCCCTGCGGCGCAAGGTGTCCGCTCCCTTGGAACGGCTGCGCACCGCCCGGGACCACACAGGCCGCGGCAGAGCCATGGCCCTGTACGCCCTGCTGGAGGAGATCGGCCTGCATCAGCGTTTGGAAGAGCGCACCGCTCAACTGCGTCAACAGGGCCAGCTTGTCCTTGCAGAGGAGTACCGTCAGCTGTGGGAGATCCTGTGCGGCGGTCTGGAGCAGTGTGCCCGGCTTCTGGGTGACTCCCCCATGGAATTGGAGGAATTTTCCGGCCTGTTCAAGCTGGTGCTCTCCCAGTATGACGTAGGCACTATCCCGGTTTCGCTGGATCGGGTCACCGCAGGCGAACTGGGCCGTCAGAGTGGCCACAATATCAAAGTTTTGTTTCTGCTGGGCGCTGACGACAGTGCCCTGCCTTCCGTCAGCACCGTTTCCGGTCTGCTGTCTGACGACGACAGGGAGCAGCTGGCCGCCTACGGTGTGGAACTGGGTCTGCGTGGTACAGACCGCCTGTACCGTGAAATGACGGATATTTACATGGCCTGTACCCGCCCGGATCAAAAGCTGCTGCTCTGCTTCTCCACCCACGGCAGCGGCGGCGAGGAACTCAGGCCATCCTTCCTTGTGGAGCGCCTGCGGCAAATCTTCCCTGACCTTGTGCCACAGGACGAGGGCGACGGTCTGTTCCGCCTGTGCGCCCCCCACCCCGCACTGGAACAGGCGGGCCACATCCCGCAAGTGCGCAATGCACTCAGCCGCATGCCCCAATGGTCCTCTCAGGTAGAACGACTGGACCGCGCGCGCAGCTGGCAGCGGGGCAGTCTGTCCCGACAGAGCGTGGAGCAGCTGTACGGCCGCCGTGTCCCCATGTCCGCCTCCCGCATGGACAAGTATAAATCCTGCCACTTTTCCTATTTTATGCAATACGGTCTGCGGGCGCAGCCCCGGCGCAGCGCCGGGTTCGATGCGCCCGAATACGGCACCTTCGTCCATTATGTGCTGGAACACGTGCTGCGCGACGGCGGCTGGAAGGGCGAGGACGGCGGTGTAGACCGGGACAAGCTGAAGGAGCTGACCCGGCAAATCGTTTCCCGCTACGTTCTGGAAGAACTGGGCGGTTTGGAGCATCAGACGGCCCGGTTCCGTTATCTGTTCCACCGTCTGCTGTCCGGCGTGGAGCAGGTGGTGGACAACGTGGTGCAGGAGCTGGCCTCCTCCCGCTTTGAGCCCATCTCTTTTGAGCTCGGCTTTGGCCGTAACAAGGACCTCCCCCCCGTGGAGCTGGAGCAGAACGGAGTAAAGCTCAGCGTCACCGGCTTTGTGGACCGGGTAGACGGCTGGCTGCACGAGGACAAGCTGTACCTGCGCGTAGTGGACTACAAAACGGGCAACAAGAGCTTCGATCTGACGGAAGTGTCCAACGGCATGGGCCTGCAGATGCTGCTGTACCTGTTCACTCTGCGCCAAAAAGGACTGGAACTGTATGGCAAGGAAATCGTCCCTGCCGGTGTGCTCTATATCCCCGCCAAAGAGGTTGTCGTGTCCGGCAGCCGGGCCATGACCCCGGAGGAACAGCGCAAGCTGGTGGACAAGCAGCTTCGCCGCAAGGGACTGTTACTGGACGAGCCGGAGGTGCTGGATGCCATGGAGCAGCCCAGCGAAAACGGCATCCGTTTCCTGCCGGTAAAGGTAAGCAAAAGCGGCGCCGTCTCCGGCGACGCACTGGTCAGCGCAAAGCGCTTTGCCCGGCTGGAACAGCATGTGGAGCGTGTTCTGCGTGACATTTGCACCGAGCTGGCCGCAGGCAATATCGCCGCCGACCCCTTCTGGCGCGGTCCGGAGAAAAACGCCTGCCGTTTCTGCGATTTTGCTTCTGCCTGCCACTTTGAGGAAGGCCGGGGCGGCGACTGCCGCCGATGGCTCCCCGGCATGAAGGCGGCACAATTCTGGGACAGTCTGGAAAAGAACACCGTTTTCCCGGAGGAGGAAACCAAACATGAAGGACATGAGTAAGAACATTTTGATCATCAACGATATGCCCGGTTACAGCAAGGTGGCCATGGCTGCCATGCTGCCCATTCTGTCCCACATGGGCCACAGCGTGTATAACCTGCCCACGGCGCTGGTGTCCAATACGCTGGACTACGGCAAGTTCGCCCTGCTGGACACCACCGACTACATGACTCAAGTCATCGGGGTGTGGCGGGAGCTGGGCTTTCAGTTCGACTGCATCACTACCGGCTTTCTGGCCGGTGCCCGGCAGGTGGACATCATCCGGGACTTTATCGAAAGTCAGAAAAAGGAAGACCTGCTGGTCATGACCGACCCCATTATGGGCGATGACGGCAAGCTCTATAACGGAGTGACGCAGGAGACGGTGGACAATATGCGCCGCCTCATTGGCGTGGCGGACGTGATCGTTCCCAACCTGACCGAGGCCCAGTTCCTCACCGGCCTGTATGAGGGCCAGCAGACGCTGACCACTGTGCAGGCCCGTCAGGTGGTGGATGCGTTGCGCGCCTTTGGCCCCCGCTCCGTCATCGTGACCAGCGGTCAGGATGAGGCCACTGGCAGCCATACCGTCTGGGGCTACGACCACACCACGGAAGAATATTTCTCCATCCCCTATCACCTGGTCAAAGTCCACTTCCCCGGCACGGGAGACATGTTCTCTGCCGTTCTTGTGGGTGGTCTGCTGCAGGGCAATCCGCTTCAAGCGGCAGTAAAGCGGGCCATGGATGTGCTGGAAAAGCTGGTCTTTCTGGAAAAGGACGAGCTGGACAAGAACAAGGGCATCCGCATCGAAAAATTCTTGGACGTGCTCAACGACTAACATTGATTCCTTGTCACAAAGGAGGTGGCGCGTATGCCGTTCCCGCTGACAGACGAACAACGACAGGCAGTAGAAAACCGGGGTGGGGCCCTGCTGGTCTCTGCGGCCGCCGGCTCGGGCAAGACCCGGGTGCTGGTGGAGCGGCTGCTGGACCGGGTAAGCCGCGGTGCGGACATTGACCGTTTTCTGGTCATCACTTATACCAAGGCCGCGGCGGCAGAGCTGCGCAGCCGCATCGCGCAGGAGCTGAATATTCGCCTTGCCATGCAGCCGGGCGACCGCCATCTGCGCCGGCAGACCACCCTGCTTTACCGGGCTCAGATCTCCACCGTTCATTCCTTCTGCGCCCAGCTGCTGCGGGAAAATGCCGCCCTGCTGGATCTGGACCCCGACTTCCGCCTGTGTGACGAGGGTGAGGCTGCCCTGCTGCAGGATCAGGCCCTGTCCCGGGTACTGGAGGAACGGTACGAGCACCTGCAGTCCGGCGACGGTTTCTCCCTGCTGGTGGACACCATGTCCGCCGGACGAGATGACCGCAAGCTGATGCAAATCGTGCTGGACATCTTCGGACGCATCCAGAGCCATCCCGACCCAGAAGCATGGCTGACCGAGCAGGAGCAGGTCTGGCAGTTGGAAGATATCAGCGATGTGGCCCAGACCCCTTGGGGCGCGGTCCTTATGGCTGAGATCAAGTCACAGGCACAATATGCTCTGGAACAGCTGGGACAGGCCTACCGTCTGGCCCAGCTGGACAAGGTGCTGCTGGGCAACTACGGCCCCACCCTGTGTCAGAGCATGGATGCGCTGTCTGCGCTGTTAAAGACCCGTGGTTGGGACGAGGCCTTCGCACTGCTGCCCATTCCCTTCCCCACCGCAGGGGCAAAACGGGGCATACAGGATGAGCAGGCCGCCCAGCAGGTCAAATCCATCCGCTCCACCGTATCCAAGCGCATGGACAAGCTGGCAGAACACTTTGGTGCAAACAGCAGTTGGCTGCTGACAGACCTGCGGCAGGCCGCTCCCGCGGTCATCGCCCTGCTTGCCTTGGTCCGTGATTTCGCAGCGGAATATGACCGGGAGAAACGCCGCAAGGGCGTGGTTGATTTTTCCGATTTGGAGCATATGGCCGTTCGTGCCCTGTATGAGCCGGACAGCGCTGTCCTGTCCCGGCTTGCCCACAGCTGCAGTCTCCGCTTTGATGAAGTGATGGTGGACGAATTTCAGGACACCAATCAGGTGCAGAATGCCATCTTCCGGGCCGTGTCCGACGGTGGGCGCACCCTGTTTACCGTAGGCGATGTAAAGCAGTCCATCTACCGTTTCCGACTGGCTGATCCCACCATCTTTCTGGACCGCTACGCATCCTTCAAGCTATGGAACGAGGCACAGGCGGGCGAGCCGCGCAAGGTGCTGCTCAAGCGCAATTTCCGTTCCCGGCCGCAGGTGCTGGATGGGGTCAACGACTTGTTCCGCGACCTGATGAGCAAGCAGTTCGGAGAAATGGACTACACCGAGGATCAGGCCCTTGTGCCCGGTGCCGACTTCCCCGAGGGGGGCGACTACCGGTTGGAGCTGGATGTGGTGGATACGGGCGAAACCGCAGACGAAGACGGCGAGCAGGAAGATAAAAACCTGCTGGAGGCCCGCAATGCCGCCCTGCGCATCCGTCATCTGCTGGACGAGGGGCTGCAGGTAGAGGGCCGCAGTCTGAAGCCCACGGACATCATGATCCTGCTGCGCTCCCCCGGTCCTGTACTGCATCATTATATCCGCGCCCTGAACGAACAATCGATCCCCTGGTCCGCCGACGCGGGAGAGGACTTTTTTGAGTCCACGCAGATCAATGTTGCCCTTTCCCTGCTGCGCATTGTGGATAACCCACGGCAGGACGTGGCCCTGATCGCTGCCCTGCGCTCCCCGGTATACGATTTTTCCGCCGACCGGCTGGCCCAGCTGCGTGCCCAAGCCACAGGCGACTTCTACTCCGCCGTAGTGCAGGCCGCACAGCGGGGAGAGCAGGACTGCGCGGACTTTCTGGAGGAGCTGGACCGGCTGCGCTTTGGCGCGGGCGACCGCACCTGCAGCCAGCTCATCTGGCACATCTACCAGCAGACCAATCTGCTCGGCCTGTTCTCCGTCATGCCCGAGGGCAAGGCCCGGCGGGCCCATTTGCTGTCTCTTTACGAGCTGGCCCAGCGTCAGGAGAGCGCAGGCTGCCAAACGCTGTTTGAGTTTCTTCTGCGACTGGACCGCATGCGCGCCAACGGCCAGCGGCTGCTGTCCGGCATTGCCCGGGAGCATGAGGGCGTTCGTATCATGTCCATCCACCGTTCCAAGGGCTTGGAGGCTCCGGTGGTTCTGGTGTGCGGCCTTGGCCGCCGCTTCAACCGGGATGACTCCATGCGTCCGGTGCTGTTCCACTCCAAGCTTGGCGTGGGCCCAAAATATCTGGACCCGAAGCGGCACATCGAACTCAACACACTGGCCAGACGGGCCGTGGCGTTGACGCTGGAACGGGAAATGCTGGCAGAAGAACTGCGCCTTCTGTATGTCGCCATGACCCGGGCGCGGGAAAAGCTCATTCTCTCCATGTCCCTGCCAAAAATGGCACGCACATTGGTCGCTTTACGGGATGAAACCGCCAGTCCCGTTCCCCCTCAGGCTCTTGCAGAGTGCCCCTGTATGGGGCACTGGATCCTGTTGTCCGTGCTCAACCGCCGCTGCGGTCAGCCTTTGCGGGAGATTGCCGGTCTGTCTGCCCCGGCGGATACCGACTATTCCATGGCATGGGATGTGCGGATCGTAAACGGCGGAGCGTTGGAGGAAAATGCGTGCAAACATGCGGCGGACACCTGGAATAACCCGCCTGCGCCGGACGAGGATTCCCTTTTGGACGCCTTCCGCTGGCACTATACCCACCAAAGTGCGGTGGATACCCCCTCCAAACTCACCGCCACCCAGCTAAAGGGCAGAGAACTGGACCGGGAAGCGGCAGAGGACACCCCTCCCCCCCTCTCTTCCCTTCCCACACCCTTGTCCCGACCGCAATTTGCCGCGGAAAAGTTGGGACTCACCTCCGCACAGCGGGGCAATGCCCTGCATCTGGTAATGCAGTATTTGGATTTTGCCCGCACCGGAAGCAAAGAAGAGATCGCCCAACAGATTCGCGAGCTGGTGGAAGGAGAATTTATCGATGACCTGCAGGCGCAGGCCGCCGACCCGGAACAGCTGGTTCAATTCTTCCGCTCGGAGCTGGGCCGGGAACTGGCCGCGGTCAATCCCCATCGTGAATTCAAATTTTCCATGCTGGTCCCCGCCGAGGAGTATTATCCCGGTGTGGAGGGTGAGCAGGTACTTCTTCAGGGTGTGGTGGACTGCTGGTTTGAGGATGCTGACAGCGTCACCGTAATCGACTTCAAAAGTGACCGGGTGGACGAAAGCACCGTACAGCAGCGCGCCTTGGACTACCGCCCGCAGCTGGAGGCCTATGCTCTGGCCCTGTCCCGGCTGACCGGAAAGCCTGTCAAACGGCGAGTGCTGTGGTTCTTCGCCCTGAATCAGGCCGTGGAAGTGTGAAAAGTGAAAAAATCCCGAAAAAATTCTTGTAAAAGCCTTGCAATTCCGAAACGACCATGCTATACTATCACATGCGCTTTCCAGAAAACCCTTATAAATGAAAGAGGTGAACACAAATGAAGGAAGGCATCCATCCCAACTATGAGCAGACCACCATTCGCTGCGCCTGCGGTAACGTGATCGAGACCGGCTCTACCAAGACCGACATCCGCGTGGAAGTTTGCTCCAAGTGTCACCCCTTCTACACCGGCAAGCAGAAGATGGTGGATACTGGCGGTCGTGTCAGCCGCTTCAACAAGAAGTTCGGCCTGGACAAGTAAGATCCGCATTCAAAAACCGCACCTTTTGGTGCGGTTTTTTGTATATTGGCATATAATAATACATACGACAGAAAGGAAGCTGCACAATGGATAAAATGAACCTACCCGGTATCGGCATGCGAAAAATCAAAAGTCTGCTGGCAGTGTCCCTGTCCTTTGTGATCTGGCAGGTGGTGCGCATTTGGCTGCCACAGCTGGAGGTGCATCCCCTGTTCGGCTATGTCTACTCCATCATCGAAATGCGAGACAGCGCGGAGAAAACCAAAAAGTTCAGCAAATACCGCATCAAAGCCACCCTGCTGGGTCTTGCCATGGGTTTGAGCGCCCTTCCCCTCAGTGTGCGTTTCGGCGCCTATGCAGGTAGCGGTATTGTCCACCTGTTGGCCGACATGGTCATCATTCTATTGGGCATCCTGATCACCCTTTGGCTCGCCGAGCTTCTGGGGTGCGAAAACCTCTGCGGTATTGCCGCTGTCATCTTTGTCATCTGTCTGGTGCGGGACAGAAATTCCGTCGTCAACATCTATCTCTATGCCATTTTAAGAGTGTGTCAGACGCTGTTGGGCATTTTCTCCGCCTGGGTCGTCAACACTCGACTGTTCCCCTATCCGGGCAAGGATGTCGACTGACATATCAAACAGGAGGGTCATGCTATGCTGCGAAAAATCCAACCCAACGAACTGAAGGAAAACGTGTTCTCCCTCATCGGCGACGAGTGGATGCTCATCACCGCGGGCACCGCGGAGCGGTGCAACACCATGACCGCCAGCTGGGGTGGCTTGGGTGTGCTGTGGGGCGAGCCTGCCGCCACCATCTACGTGCGCCCCCAGCGCTACACCAAGGAATTCATCGACCGGGAGGAATACTTCACCCTTTGCTTCTTCGGTCCGGAATATAAAAAAGAGCTGGCCCTGTGCGGCTCCAAAAGCGGCCGTGAGCTGGATAAGATCAAGGAGTGCAACTTTACCGTTTCCTGCACACAAGAGGGTGTGCCCTATTTTGAGCAAGCCCGTCTGGTGCTGGTGTGCCGCAAGCGGTACGCGCAGGAAATGGACGCAGAAGCTATGCCTGCGGATGTGAAAGAAAAGTGGTATCCCAACCGGGATTACCACACCATGTATATGGGCCAGATCGTGGAGGCCTACACCGAAGATTGACCCGGAGGTTTTTATGACCGAAAACAACACCCAGGAAAAAATCGAAAAGGCTGTGCTTGTGGGTCTGAGTGCCCACAGCCTGAACAACGACGAGAATGCCACCGACAGCTCCATGGAGGAGCTTGCCGCCCTGTTGGAAACGGCGGGCGGCAAGTGCGTGGGCGTGGTCACCCAGTCCAAGGACAGCCCCGACCCCCGCACCTTCATCGGCGAGGGCAAGGTGGCCGAGGTAAAGGAACTGGTACAGGCCATGGGCGCGGACATGGTAGTCTTTGACAACAGCCTGTCTCCTTCCCAGCAGCGGGTGCTGACGGAGGATCTTGGGGTATCCGTACTGGATCGCTCCGCCCTTATTCTGGACATTTTCGCACAGCGGGCCCGCACCCGCGAGGGCCGCCTGCAGGTGGAATTGGCCCAGTACAAATACCTGCTGCCCCGGCTGCTGGGCATGTGGAAGCATCTGGAACGACAGGAGGGTGCCATCGGCACCCGCGGCCCCGGCGAAACCCAGCTGGAAAGTGACCGCCGCCACATCCACCGCAAGATCTCAAAGCTGGAGTCTGAGCTGAAAGAGGTGCGCCGCATCCGGGGTGTACAGCGGGAACGGCGTATCAAAAACGAAGTGCCCGTGGTAGCCATCGTAGGCTATACCAACGCAGGCAAATCCACCCTGCTCAACAAGCTGACCGGGGCGGACATTCCTGCCAACAACCGTCTGTTCGACACCCTGGACACCACCACCCGCACCCTTGAAATCTCTGACACCTGCACCGTGCTCATCTCCGATACCGTAGGCTTTATCTCCAAGCTGCCCCACCATCTGGTGGAGGCCTTCAAGGCCACACTGGAGGAGCTGGAATATGCCGACCTGCTGCTGCACGTCATCGACGCGTCCAACCCCGAGTGGCGGGATCAGGCGGCGGTGGTGGACAACCTGATTCGGGAACTGGGTGCGGAGCAGACACCCCGCCTCGAGGTGTTCAACAAGTGCGACCGCTACGTGGGCGAAATTCGCCCCCACGGCGAGAATATCGTCTCCATCTCCGCAAAGACCGGCGAGGGCATGGACCAGCTGCTGGAAGCCATCGGCAAACGGCTGGACAGCGGCGCAAAACGGGTGACCATTCACCTGCCCTATGACAAGGGCGGTATTCTGGAGGCCCTGTACCGGGACGCAAAGGTGGAGCAGGTAGATTACACCGAAACCATCGACGTTGTGGCAGTCTGTACCCCCAAGACCATCGGACAGCTTGGTCCGCTGGTGGAGGGTTGGCAGCCCCACAAGGAGCCTTGGGAAGACTAAAAGACAGGAGGCAATCTCCATGACCGAATATTATATCCCCACCAAACGCAGTGAGGCGCGGCTGGTGGAGAAGCGCTCGGAATTCATCGGCCGTGTCTGGCGGGTGGAGAACGAGGAGGAGGCTCGCACCTGCATCGAGGCCACCCGAAAAAAGGACTATGCCGCCAACCACCACTGCTGGTGCTATCTTATTCAGGACGGCCCGGTGCGTTACTCCGACGACGGTGAGCCCCAGGGCACGGCGGGACAGCCCATGCTCAACGTGTTCCAGCGGGAGGGTGTGGTCAACGTGTGCTGCGTGGTCACCCGTTACTTCGGCGGCATTCTGCTGGGTGCGGGCGGTCTGGTACGTGCCTACACCCAGAGCGCCAAAGACGCATTGGATGCGGCGGGCATTTCGGTGGTGCGCCGCTGGGTGGCCATGGAGCTGCCCTGTACTTACAATCAGTTTGAGACCATGCGCCGTGAGGTCACTTCCTTCGGCGGCGTAGTAGAAAACATCGACTACGGTGCGGATGTGGTACTGTCGCTACTGCTGCCTGAGGAGCGCTCCGAAGATTTCATTGCCCGAATCATCGACGTGACCGCCGGATCGGTGGAGCCGCTGGTCAGCGGCGAGCAGTTCAAGGACGTCCCCTTCCGGGAACCAAAATAAAATCAAAACACCGCAGCCAACAGGCCGCGGTGTTTGTTGTTTTATTTCTGCCTTTGCCGCAGATCCAGCCAGATACACCCGGCGCATTGCAGGGCGATCAGCAACAAAATCAGGACGGCACAGTTTTGGAAAAAGTCCACCGGTAAAATTCGGATGATCCCGTCCGTATGGGGATCAAAGTACCAGTTATATTTGCCGGGGAAAGCCGCTGCGTGAAACAGCAAAAAGGCCCGCTCAAAATCCAGCGCGGCAAGGCCGCCTATTACCATGATAGCTACCCACAGCCCCACACTTCCCCAAAGGGCGAATCCGTGGCCCAAAAAGCGGTGCGGACGCACCGGACTTTTGCGTCCCAACAACATCCAGCCCAGCAGAATCAAACCACACACAAGCGCCGTCCTCAGGTCAAACAGGAACAGCCCACGCACATCAACAAAGTGTGCCCGGCCCGATGGCGACCACGGCAGGATGCCTGCGGAAAATTCCTCTGCCCGCCCGGTACAGAAGTCCATCACCTCGTCATAGGCCTGTACCATCTGCTCCCGGCTCAGTCCGGTCTTTTCCTCCAGCCCCAGTACTCCGATATGGGCATAGTAAAAGGGCCGCAGCAGGACGGGAACTGCAACAGACACCGACAGAATAAACACCGCCGTTGTCAGTGCCAGCACCACAGCCAGCAGTTTGCTCCGCCGCATAACCTCACCCTTTTCCTCCAAATTACTGCTATCATATCACATAAAACAGTCGAATAATAGCATAAAACGGCGCAGACGAGCTTCGTCTGCGCCGTTTTCGGTTTGAATTACTTATTCTTGATATACTCGTCAATGGACTTGGCCGCGCTCTTGCCCGCGCCCATGGCCAGAATGACGGTAGCGGCACCGGTGGCCGCGTCACCGCCGGCAAAGATGCCGGGCACGGAGGTGATACCCTTCTCGTCAGCAGCCACACAGCCCTTGCGGGTCTTCTCCAGACCGGGCGTGCCGTTGTAGCTCATCTGGTTGGCCTGAGTGCCCAGAGCCATAATAACAGCGTCCACCTCGATATCGAACTCGCTGCCCTCAATGACCACAGGGCTGCGGCGGCCAGAAGCGTCAGGCTCGCCCAGCTCCATCTTCACACAGGTGATGGCGCTGACGTGGTTGGTCTCATCACCCTTGATGCATACGGGGTTGGTGAGCAGATCGAAGATGATGCCCTCCTCCTTGGCATGATGCACCTCTTCCTTACGGGCGGGCAGCTCAGCCTCGGAACGGCGGTAGATGATATGGACCTCGGCGCCCAGACGCTTGGCACAGCGGGCCGCGTCCATAGCCACGTTGCCGCCGCCCACCACGGCAACCTTCTTGTTGCGCAGGATGGGAGTGGCAGCGCCTTCCTTATAGGCCTTCATCAGGTTGATACGAGTCAGGTACTCGTTGGCGGAGTAAACACCCACCAGAGCCTCGCCGGGGATCTTCATGAACATGGGCAGGCCGGCGCCGGAGCCGATGAACACGGACTCGTAGCCCATGTCAAACAGGTCGGTGATGGTCAGGATCTTGCCGATGACCATATTCAGCTGAATGTCCACGCCCATCTTCTCCAGATTGGAGACCTCCCGGGCCACGATGGCCTTGGGCAGACGGAACTCGGGGATGCCGTAGCTGAGCACGCCGCCGGCCACGTGGAATGCCTCGAACACAGAGACATCGTAGCCCATGCGGGCCAGCTCACCGGCGCAGGTCAGGCCGGCAGGGCCGGAACCGACCACGGCCACCTTGTGACCGTTCTTGGGGGCGGTAGCGACGTTGGCAATGCCGTGCTCGGCAGCCCAGTCAGCCACAAAGCGCTCTACGCGGCCGATGGAAACAGGCTCACCCTTGATGCCGCGCACGCACTTGCCCTCGCACTGGTTCTCCTGGGGGCAGACGCGGCCGGAGATGGCGGGCAGAGCGTTGGCGTTGGACAGGATCTCGTAAGCGCCGGCAATATCCTCCTCAGCCACCTTGGCCAGGAACTGAGGGATGGGAATGCCCACGGGGCAGCCGCCCACACAGGCGGGGTTCTTGCACTGCAGGCAGCGCTTGGCCTCGTTCACGGCCTGCTCCAGCGTGTAACCCAGAGCGACTTCCTTAAAATTGGCATTGCGTACGTTAGGCTCCTGCTCGGGCATGGGAGTCTTGTTCATCTGCATATTAGCCATTCATGGCACCTCCTCCCAGGCGGCAGGCATGCTTTTCCTTCGCCTTGGCTTCAAATTCACGGTAAGTAGCATTGCGGGCAATGACCTCGTCAAAGTCCACCTTATGGCCGTCAAAGTCAGGACCGTCCACGCAGGCGAACTTCACCTCACCACCCACGGTCAGGCGGCAGCCGCCACACATGCCGGTGCCGTCGATCATGACGGGGTTCATGGATACAGTGGTGGGAATGTTGTACTTCTCAGTCAGCTTGCAGGCAAACTTCATCATCATCAGAGGACCGATGGCAAACACGTGGTCAAACTTGACCCCGGAGGCGATCAGTTCTTCCAGCTTTCCGGTGACGAAACCGTTGTAGCCGTAGCTGCCGTCATCGGTGCAGATGTGCAGGTCGGTGCAGGCATTCTTCATCTCTTCCTCAAGGATGACGATATCCTTGGTCTTAAAGCCGCCGATCAGGTCCACGGTGTTGCCCGCCTCGGTAAGTGCCTTGGCCACGGGCAACGCGATGGCGCAGCCCAGACCGCCGCCCAGAACGGCCACGCGGCCCAGGTTTTCCACCTCGGTGGCCTGACCCAGAGGGCCTACAAAGTCATGCAGGCGGTCGCCCTGCTGCAGCTGGTCCAGAGCCAGGGTGGTGCCGCCGATCTTCTGGAACACCACGGTGACCAGGCCCTTCTCCGCGTCTGCGTTGGAGATGGTCAGGGGAATGCGCTCACCCTCTTCATCCACACGCAGGATGATGAACTGGCCGGCCTTGGCCTTGGCCGCCACCAGAGGGGCAGACACAGAGATCAGGCTGATCTCGGGTGTCAGCGTCTTTTTTACGACGATTTCGTAAGTCTGATGCATTTGTACTCTTTCCTCCCAATCCATGCGCACTCGCGCAATTAGTTTTCTTTTATCTGCTGTCGCCGGACTTTTTGGCCCGGCGGCGGAAGACCAGTTTTCTTGTCACCCAAACCGCGGCAGTCACCAGCACAAGGGCAACGGCCAGCACCGCAAGGGTGATCCAGTTGGGGTTTTTCAGCAGCTCCACGAGGTTCAGGCTGCTGCTGACGGACTTTCTGCCGTCGGGGATGACGTAGTGGCCGGGCACACCGTCCTCCCCAAAGGAGTTCAAATAGGCGGCCAGTGCGTACCACTCTTTGATTTCGTTGCCCTGCTCATCCCGCAGGATACAGGCATTGAAATCGGTAACAGGAGTACCGTCGGCCATCTTGGGCTCCAGAGAGAGCAGGCCGACAGATTTGCTTTTCACCGTACCCAGCATCTGGGCGGAATACATTCCGGTGACCACCCGGTAAAGCCGGTCATCCTCCAGACGAGTCAGGCCGCGTCGGGTCAACCCGGTATCAAAGGCAGGCTCTTCCAGCCATGCATCGGTCACCCGGTTAAAGAACATACGGTTGGTATTGAAGGAATATGCCATGCCCGACATATACAGCTGGGCGGCGGGCATGATAGGAGTAACGGAAGCATCCACCTCAGCAGCGGCTTTCAGTTCCCTTCCCGTGAGATAGACGGCCACCAGCGGAAATCCGGAAGTGCCATCGCTGCCCACACCCATGGAAAGCACATCAAAGGCCATGGAGGTGGTAATATCCCCCGCAGGCAGGTCGGCCCGAAGCACACCGTCTGCGGTGACGGCCACGGTCTTTACATCCGGGGCATCCGCCTCCAGATGTCCCACCGCCCACAAAAAGGCATCGGACACCAGCTCACCCAAATTGTTGCCCTGCTGCACCCCCGATTCCGGGGTGTTCAGGTCAAAGTCGGTATAAGTAAGCACCTGATCGTAGGTCAGGCCGTAGTTGGCCAGATAGCTTTCGCTCACCTGGCTCTTCCACTCCTCCACCATCTGGGCGATGGCAGGGTCTTCCTCCACCGTTTCGTCCACGGGGATGAGTTCGTACTCGTTCAGCGTCTTGCCGTTCTCGTCCCACTCCAGCGTGATGGAGCCGAGATTTTCTCCGTACTGACCGCAGGAGACGATATAAGTATCGCCCACCACGATGGGTTCTTCCAGTGTGGTGTGGGTGTGTCCGGAAATAATTAAATCAATGCCGTCCACCGCTTTGGCAAGCAGCTCGTCCTCAGATTTCTCCGGGTCGGGATCAGTGCCGCCGTGGGACAGGCAGATGATGAAATCCGCACCCATATCCTTGAGCAGATCCACGCTTTCCCGGGCCGCCTGCACTGGGTCACCCAGTTCAAAGCCGGAGGTGGGGGCACAGTCATGGGCATCCCGGCCCATAAGACCGAAGATTCCGTAAGTCACACCGCCCCGCTCCAACAGGAAGGTTTCTTCCACACTCTGGTAGTCGTCCAAAGCCTCCTGGATGAACAACTGGTCCGGATTGGTAGCCGCAGGCTGATAGTTGTCCCGCAAGACTATGGGCCGGCCAATGGTCAGCGGTCCGTACTGCCGCTCATATTCGGGTATCTTGTTGGAATCGGAACTAATCAGCGCCCCCAAGGTAGCCTTGTGAGCTCTGGACACGGCATTGAGCATTTCTCCAAAGCCCCGGCCCGTATGGTCAAACTCGTGATTGCCTACCGTGGTGGCATCGTAGCCCATGGCGCCCATAGTGCGCAGCTCCGCTCCCTGCGTGGTATACAGGGTCTGGAACAGGGAACCGATGGAAAAGTCGCCCCCATCCAGCGTCAGCGCGTCGGGGTACTTCTCCCGCTGGCGGTTGAGCAGGGTGGCCAGACGGGCATAGCCACCCGATTCGCCCCCATCTGCCGTAGGTACAGGCAGGAAATGGGAGTGCAGGTCGTGGGTAAAGAGCACCGTGGTGGTTTTCTTCTCGGTCGCAAAGGCCGCCGTGGACAACAGAACGCCCAACAGCAATACGGTCAAAAATCGCACAGTACGTCTCATTCCCAAGCCCTCCTTCCACCATCAAACGCTATTTTCCATTACTTTTTATTGTGCCACAATTTGTCGGGAATAGCAACCGTATAATCCATAAACTTTTCCGATTTCCGCTCCCTTTGCCGCGCTATCTTTACACATTTGCCTTTTTTTGATAGGATAACCGTAAACAGTTACCGTTTGGAGGAATTCCCATGACCGTTGACCAACTGCAAAAAGCGCTCAACGCGCGTATTCCCGCCCCTATGGATGCCACGGCCAAGTTTGCCGTCCTGGTACCGCTGGTAGAATTGGAGGGCGAGCTGCACCTGCTGTACGAGGTGCGCGCCGCCACCCTGCACCGCCAGCCCGGCGAGGTCTGCTTTCCCGGCGGTCACATGGAGGACGGAGAAACTGCCGTACAGTGTGCCCTGCGGGAAACCGCCGAAGAGCTGTCCATCCCCCCTTCCGCCGTACGCGTGCTGGGCCCGCTGGACTTTATCTGTCACCGGGGCGGTTTTGTCCTCTACCCCGTTTTAGCCATGGTAGATGCCGAAGCTGTTAAGAATATTGTTCCAAACCCCACCGAGGTGGACCGGGTCATGACCGTCCCCCTGTCCGCTCTGGGAGCAATGACACCGGAGGAATACTCCTACGACCTCGTTCCCGCGCCCGGAGCGGAATTTCCCTTTGAGCGCATCGGCATACCAAGAAACTATCCGTGGAATGCGGGTGTGGTGTCCGGCCTGATCTATCCGTGGCAGGACAAGGCCATCTGGGGCATGACCGGGCGCATTACCCAGCACGTGCTGTCCCTGCTGGACGCAGAGAGGATGTGACTCCATGGCAAAACCGGAACAGCTTGGCCCTTACACGCTGGAACAGCCGGATGGCGTGTTCCCTCTGGGTGGCGACACACTGGCGCTGGGCTCTTTCGCCACAGTGCGTCCACGGTGGCAGGTATGTGATCTGGGCACCGGGTCGGGGGCGCTGCTCCTCCTGCTTGCCGGGCGGGAAGCCACCCTTTCCCTGACTGGGGTAGAACTTGACTCCACCGCAGCGCAGGCCGCCCAAAATAATTTGAGCATCAACGGTGTGGATGGTCAGGTGGTATGCGGCGATCTGCGTACCGCTCCCCTGCCTTCCGGTCGGTTCGACCTTGTCATCTCCAACCCGCCCTATTTCGCCGCGGGCAGCGGCAAATCGGGGGGCAGTGCCCGGTGTGAGGAGACCTGCTCACTGGACGAACTGTGCGCCGCAGCCGCCCGACTTGTGAAAAACGGCGGGCGATTTGCTCTGTGTCACCGTCCGGAGCGGCTGACAGACGTGCTGTGTACCCTGCGCAGGCACGGTCTGGAGCCCAAGCGGCTCAAGATGATCTCCCACTCCCCTGCTCACCCTCCATCCACCATACTGGTGGAGGCGGTGCGTCAGGGAAAGCCGGGGCTGGATATTTTGCCTTTACAGGGATAACACATTCTTTTCCCCCTTTACAAAGCCGCTTTTTTAGGTTAAACTGTATGTAATCAAGGAGGTGCCTGTATGGAAATGGATTTTACCCGCAAATTCCGCCTGTCTGACGAGCGCGATCTGGAGATCAAGGCCATTCTCACCACGGTCTATCAGGCCCTTCAGGAAAAGGGCTACAACCCCATCAATCAGATCGTGGGCTACATTCTGTCCGAAGACCCCACCTACATCACCAATCACAACAATGCCCGCGCCCTCATCCGTAAGGTGGACAGGGATGAGCTGCTGCAAACGCTGGTCAAGGACTATCTGCTTCACTGAACATATAAAATTTGGCACTCCGCTTTGAGAAAAGCGGAGTGCTTTTTTGCGCATACTGTACCCGAGGTGACAGTATGTCTGATAAGGAAAAAACGACCCCCGCGCCGGACAGCATCCCCTTTTTGGAGGGTCAACCCATTCAAGGTATGCTGCCCGATGCCTTTGATATGGTCAATCGCTACGGCACTTATGAGATACAGCCCACCAGCGATTCGGAAAACTTTTTCCCCATCATCGCCGCGGGCCATTACGACAAACAGCGCCTGCATATGCTCCGCCACCAGACAGACATTGGCAACGACCGGGAAGCAACCCACGATTTGACGGAGGGCAGTCCCTTCCGCAACTAAAAAAAGAAGGCTGACAGCATGGCTGTCAGCCTTCTTTTTTAGTCCTTCTTCATCAGCAGATACATGACCGCTTTCTGGGCATGCAGGCGGTTTTCCGCCTCGTCGAAGATCTCCACCGCATGCTCCTCGAACACGTCGGCGGTGATCTCCTCGCCCCGGTGGGCGGGCAGGCAGTGCTGGACCATGCAGCCGGGGTTGGTCACCTTCATCAGCTCTGCGTCCACGCAATACACACCGGCAAAGGCCTTCTCACGCTCGGCTTTTTCGCCCTCCTGACCCATGGAAGCCCACACGTCGGTAAAGATCACGTCGGCATTGACGGCGGCATCGGCAGGCTTGCGGCACAAGGTGAACTTGAAGCTGGGGTCGCTGGCGGCAAAGTCCAGCACCTCAGGGGCAGGGTCATAGCCCTCAGGACAGGCCACAGCCACTTCCATGCCGCACTTCAGGCCGCCCACGATGAGGGAGTTGGCCATGTTGTTGCCGTCACCGATGTAGCACATCTTCAGGCCGGACAGCTTGGCCTTGTGCTCGCGCACGGTCATCAAATCGGCCAGCACCTGACAGGGGTGATACAGGTCGGTCAGTCCGTTGATGACGGGGATATCGGCATACTCGGCCAGCTTCTCCACCGTTTCCTGAGCGAAGGTGCGAATCATAATACCGTCGCAATAGCGGGACAACACCCGGGCGGTGTCCTCAATGGGCTCGCCGCGGCCGATCTGGCTGTCCTTGCCGGACAGGAACAGAGCGTGACCACCCAGCTGGTACATACCAGTCTCAAAGGAAACGCGGGTGCGGGTGGAGTTCTTTTCAAAGATCATGGCAAGGGTCATGCCGTTGAGATAATCGTGCTTGATGCCGTGCTTCTGATTGTATTTCAGCTGGTCGGCGGTGTCCAGAATTTCCAAAATTTCCTCACCGGACAGGTCCAGTAGTTTCAGCAGGTCTTTTTTCATAACTTACTTCTCCTAACTTCAGCAAAGGGTTGCTTTCATAATGGCAATACCCTTGTCCATCTCCTCTTTGGTGATGGTCAGAGGGGGCAGCAAACGCAGGCCGGGGCCGGCGGTCAGGCACAGCAAGCCGTTTTCAATGAGCTTTGCGGCCAGCTCCTTGTTGGTCTTGTCGCCCTTGACCTCAATGCCGATCATCAGGCCCATGCCACGGGTCTTGCCCAGACAGGGCAGGTCCAGCGCCTCGATTTGCTCACGCAGGTATTCGCCCTTCTCCTGCACCTGAGCCAGCATGTCCTCGTCCAGCGCGTCCAAAACAGTGATCGCGGCGGCGGCAGCGATGGGGTTGCCGCCAAAAGTGGTGGCGTGGGTACCGGGAGTAAAGACTCCGGAGCACTTCTCGTTGGCCATGATGCCGCCGAAGGGCAGGCCGCCGGCGATGCCCTTGGCAAAGGACACCACATCGGGCTGGATGCCGTACTGCTGGAAAGCAAACAGAGAGCCGGTACGGCCCACGCCGGTCTGCACCTCGTCAACCAGCAGCAGCCAGTCCCGCTGGGCGCACAGCTCAGCCACCTTGCTCACATACTCCTTGTCCAGGGGCAGCACACCGCCCTCGCCCTGCACCAGCTCCATCATTACCGCGCACACATCGTGACCGGCCACGCTCTCCAGCACGTCCATGTCGTTGGCATCCGCATGACGGAACCCCTCGGTGAAGGGGAAGAAGTAGTTGTGGAACACATCCTGACCGGTAGCGGCCAAGGTAGTGATGGTACGGCCGTGGAAAGACTTATTCAGGGTGATGACCGTGCCCCGGCCCTTGCCGTACTTGTCAAAGGAATACTTACGGGCCAGCTTGATCATACCTTCATTGCTCTCGGCACCGGAGTTGGAAAAGAACACGTTGGACATACCGGTGCGCTGGCACAGCTTCTGGGCCACGTTGATGTAAGGCTCGGAATAGAACAGATTGGAGATATGGCCCAGCTTCAGAGCCTGATCGTAGATGCTCTTGGCCCAAGCCTCGTTTCCGTAGCCAAGGGAACACACACCGATACCGGAGGTGAAGTCAATGTACTCCTTACCCTCCACATCCCATAAGGTGGCATTTTTGCCGTGGTCCACAGCCACGTCAAAGCGGCCATAGGACTGCATGACATATTCATGGTCGCGAATTTTCAGTTCTTCAAAGCTCATGGTATCTCCCCCTTAGTGCAGCATGGTGCCGATACCTTCATCGGACAAAAGCTCGATGAGGATGGAGTGCTCGATACGGCCGTCCAGAATGACCGCGCTTTTCACACCGGAACGGACGGCCTCCACACAGCACTCGATCTTGGGGATCATACCGCCGGATATGATGCCGTCCTGCACCAGCGCATGCACCTGAGAGATGGTCAGGCTGGGGATGAGGGTGGACTCGTCCTTGGGGTCACGGAGCAGACCGCGCACATCGGTGAGCAGAATGAGCCGTTCGGCATCCAGCGCGGTAGCCAGCTTGGCGGCGGCGGTGTCGGCGTTGATGTTGTAGGAACACTCCGCATCCACACCCTGCGCCACGGTAGACACCACGGGGATGTAGCCGTTGGCCAGCGCGTCTTCCACCACAGTGGCATCCACATGGACGATCTCGCCCACCTGACCGTACTTTTCGTCCAGAACCTTGGCCTGGAACAAACCGCCGTCCATACCGCACAGACCGATGGCCTTGCCGCCGGTGCGGTTGAGCGTGGCAACAAGGTCCTTGTTCACCTTGCCGCACAGGATCTGCTGGACGATGTCCATGGTCTCCTGGTCGGTATAGCGCAGGCCGTCCACAAACTTGGACTCCTTGCCGATCTTTTTCAGCATGCCGCTGATCTCCGGGCCGCCGCCGTGGACGACCACCACCCGGATACCGACCAGATGCAGCAGGATAATGTCGGAAATGACCGCATGGCGCAGCCCCTCGGAGATCATGGCATTGCCGCCGTACTTGACCACGATGGTCTTTCCGTAATATTTCTGGATGTAGGGCAGAGCTTCGGCCAGCACGTTGGCACGATCTACCTCGTGATTAAAAGACATGGGAGTTCCCTCCTGTTAAGATAAAATTAGGTGCGATAGTCTCCGTTGATCTTCACATAATCATAAGTCAGGTCACAGCCCCAGCACTCGGCGCTGTCCTCACCCTCGTTGACATTGATGTCAATGGTGATCTCACTCTGGGTCAGGATCTTCTTGGCCTGCTCCTCGTCAAAGGCCACCGCCGCGCCCTGCTTACACACCAGAATCTCTCCGGCGGCGGAGGCAAAGGCGATGTCCACATACTCGGGACGGAAAGGCGCCTTAGAATAGCCCATGGCACAGATGACGCGGCCCCAGTTGGCATCGGCACCGAACATGGCAGCCTTGACCAGAGAGGAACCTACCACAGCCTTGGCTAACCGCTCGGCACATTCCTCGCTGCGGGCATTCTTCACCACGCAGGTAAGCAGGCGGCTGGCGCCCTCACCGTCGGCGGCGATCTTTTTGGCCATGGTCTTGCAAAGGGTGGACAGCAGCTCATAGAATTTGTGGTAGTCCTCGTTCTTCCACTCGATGAGCTCATTGCCCGCCATACCGTTGGCCAACACCACGCACATGTCGTTGGTTGAGGTGTCTCCGTCCACGGTGACCCGGTTAAAGCTCTTGCACACGATGTCCCGCAGGGCATCCTCCAGCATTTCGTGGGTAATGGCACAGTCGGTGGTAACGAAGCACAGCATGGTGCCCATGTTGGGATGGATCATGCCGGAGCCCTTGGAAATGCCACCCACGGTGACAGTCTTGCCGCCGATCTCACAGGACAGGGCCACTTCCTTTTTCACCGTGTCGGTGGTCATAATGGCCCGGGCCGCACTGTCGGAAGCCGCCTCATCCGCGGCCAGCTTTGCCGCGGCGGCGGGCAGGCCCTTTTGGATGGCCTCAATGTTGATGGTCTGACCGATGACGCCGGTGGAGGCCACTACAAAATCCTCGGCTTTGCGGCCGGTCAGGTCGGCAGCGGCCTGGGCCATGGCCTTGGCATTCTCATGGCTCATGGGGCAGCAGGCATTGGCATTGCCGCTGTTGGCCACCACACCCCATGCCACACCGTTTTCCAGATGCTCCATAGTCACGTAGACAGGAGCGGCCTTCACCCGGTTCAGGGTATAGGTACCGGCGGCGGTACATTCCTTCTGGGACAGGATGAGGGCCAGATCGTTCTTATCGGGATCGCTGTTCTTCTTCACGCCGGCATGCACGCCCGCGGCCTTGAACCCCTTTGCGGCACAGACGCCGCCCTTCACTTCTTTCAGCATAACCAAACTCCTTATTCCACGCTCAGCCCGGCCGTTTCTGCAAAGCCAAGCATCAAATTCATATTCTGAACCGCCGCGCCGGAGGCACCCTTGCCCAGATTGTCAAACTGGGCGGTGATGAGGGTCTGCCCCTCATGGCCGGAGACGGTCAGTTCCAGATAGTCCTTGCCTGCCAGTGCGTTGGCGTATACGCGAGGGCCGCCGCCAAAGGGTGCCATACGCACCATGGTCTGCCCCTCGTAGTAGCCGCACAGCATCTCGTAGATATTTTGGGCGGTGGGCTTACCCTTGAGCAGATGGTTGTGCAGCAGAACGCTTGTTGCCATGCCTTTGTAAATGTCGCCCAGAATGGGAACGAATACGGGTGGATGGTCCAGCCCCGCCAGCTTCTGCATTTCGGGCAGATGCTTATGGGTCAGCCCAATGGCATAGGGGGCGGGGGCATCCAGCAGGGTACTGCGGTCCGCGGCCTCATACTCGGCAATGAGCTTTTTGCCGCCGCCGGAATAACCGGTCAGGGAATAACAGGTCACAGGATAGTCAGCAGGCAGGATGTTCATCGCGGACAGAGGTGCCGTTCCCGCCAGAAAGCCGGTGGCATGGCAGCCGGGGTTTGCCACTCGCTTGGCCGTCTTGATACGCTCTCTCTGACCGGCCAGCAGCTCGGCAAAGCCGTAGACCCAGCCGTCCGCCGTACGGTGGGCGGTGGAGGCATCAATGACCCGGGTGTTGGTGTTGTCGATGAGGGAAACAGCCTCGACCGCTGCCGCGTCGGGCAAACAGAGGAACACCAGATCTGCGGCATTGATGAGCTTTTTGCGCTCGGCAGTGTCCTTGCGCTTGTCCTCGTCGATGAGCAGCAGCTCAATATCCTGTCGTCCGCCCAGCCGCTCGTAGATCTGAAGGCCGGTGGTGCCTCCTTGCCGTCTATGTATACCTTTGGTTTGTTGCTCATAGCCATCGTTCCTATCTTGATCAGCCCCGTTGGGCGATGAATTCTTCCATATTGGCGATCTGCTTCTCCACAGATTCCCGGGCAGGACCGCCGTAGACCTTGCGGCCGTTGACACAAGTCTTCAGCGCCAGAGCCTCGTACACATCCTCGTCAAACAGACCGGAAATAGCACGGAAGTCACGCAGGGTCATGGTGTCCAGCGTCTCGCCGTTCTTGATGCACATATTGACCAGACGGCCCACAATCATATAGGCCTCACGGAAGGGCATACCCTTCTTGACCAGATAGTCGGCGCAGTCGGTGGCATTGATAAAGCCGCCGGAAGCTGCTTTGGCCATGTTCTTGGGCCGGACCACCAGAGTGTCCACCATGGCAGCAAACACAGGCACGCACATCTGGACCGTGTCAATGGCGTCGAACACCGGCTCCTTGTCCTCCTGCATGTCCTTGTTATAGGCCAGAGGCAGACCCTTCATCACGGTGAGCAGGGTAATGAGAGAGCCGTACACACGGCCGGTCTTGCCACGAACCAACTCAGCCACGTCGGGGTTTTTCTTCTGGGGCATGATGGACGAGCCGGTAGAATAGGCATCGTCCAGATCCACGAACTTGAACTCCCAGGAGCACCAGAGAATGATCTCCTCGGAGAACCGGGACAGGTGCATCATCAGAATGGACAGGTCACTGAGCAGCTCCAACGCAAAATCACGGTCACTGACACCGTCCATGGAGTTGTCCATGGGTTTGGCAAAGCCCAGTGCCTGCGCGGTCTGGAAGCGGTCCACGGGATAAGTAGTGGTGGCCAGCGCGCCGGAGCCAAGAGGACACTCGTCCAGCCGCTCCAAACAGTCCTCCAATCGGGTGATATCCCTGCGCAGCATGTTGGCATAGGCCATCATATAATGTGCAAAGGTGGTGGGCTGGGCACGCTGCAGATGGGTGTAACCGGGCATGACCGTGTCCAGATTTTCTTTGGCCTTGTTGATGAGCACCTTCTCCAGTGCCACCACCTGAGCGATGATGACGGGAATCTGCTCGCGCACGTACATGCGGAAATCCACCGCCACCTGATCGTTACGGCTGCGGGCAGTGTGTAGGCGCTTGCCCGTATCGCCGATGCGCTGGGTGAGCAGCGCCTCAATGTTCATGTGGATGTCCTCGTTGTCCAGAGAGAACTGCACCTGATCGGCCTCGATGTCGGCCAGAATGGTTTTAAGCCCCTCGATGATCTTTTCCGCCTCGGACTGCTCGATGATGCCCTGCTTGCCGAGCATGCCCGCATGGGCGATGGAGCCGGTGATGTCCTGCCGGTACATCCGAGCATCAAAGCCGATGGAGGAGTTAAAATCGTTGACCAGCGTGTCCGTTTCCTTCTGGAACCGTCCTGCCCAGAGTTTCATAATAATCGCTCCCTAAATATGGATAGTAGGGCGGGGGGCAAAGCCCCCGCCCTATTGGATTTGCCTGATTAAATCTTGCCCAGGTCGCGCAGACCCAGAACGGTGTCGGACAGGCCCCACAGGTTGATAAAGCCGGTGGCATCGGCCTGATTATAGTCGCTCTCGCCGAAGGTAACGATATCCTCGGAGTACAGGGTGCAGGGCGAGGTAACGGAGGAGGTGATGATGTTGCCCTTGTAGAGCTTCAGCTTCACCTGACCGGTAACGTACTTCTGGGTGTCCACAGCAAAGGCCTGCAGCGCCTCACGCAGGGGGGTGAACCACTTGCCGTTGTAAATCAGGTCGGCAAAGTCCACCGCCAGCTTGCGCTTGGCATGCATGGTGTCCTTGTCCAGAGTGATCTGCTCCAGCACCTCGTGGGCGCGGTACAGAATGGTGCCGCCGGGAGTCTCGTACACACCGCGGTCCTTCATGCCGGTCATGCGGTTTTCCACGATGTCCAGCAGACCGATGCCGTTGGCGCCGCCCACCTTGTTCAGCTCGGCAATGATCTGGCTGGCCTTCATCTTCTTGCCGTCCAGAGCCACGGGCCAGCCCTTCTCAAAGTCCAGAGTGACCACGGTGGGCTGCTCGGGAGCCTGGAAGGGAGAAATGCCCATCTCCAGAAAGCCGGGCTTGTCGTACTGCGGTTCGTTGGCGGGATCCTCCAGATCCAGACCCTCGTGGCTCAGGTGCCACAGGTTCTTGTCCTTGGAGTAGTTGGTCTCACGATTGATCTTCAGGGGGACGTTGTGGGCCTCGGCATAGTCGATCTCCTCGTCACGGCTCTTGATGTCCCACTCGCGCCAGGGAGCAATGATCTTCATACCAGGAGCAAAGCGCTTGATGGCCAGCTCAAAGCGGATCTGGTCATTGCCCTTGCCGGTGCAGCCGTGGGCAATGGCATCCGCGCCCTCCTTCTGGGCGATCTCTACCAGACCTTTGGCGATAATGGGACGGGCAAAAGCAGTGCCCAGCAGGTAGCCCTCGTAAGTAGCACCCATCATCATGGAGGGGATGATCACGTCGTCCACCATCTCGTCCACCAGATCCAGCACATACAGCTTGGAAGCGCCGGTCTTGATGGCCTTCTCCTCCAAACCGTCCAGTTCGTCATTCTGACCCACGTTGCCGGCCACAGCAATGATCTCGGGGTTGTTGTAGTTCTCCTTCAGCCAAGGGATAATGATAGAAGTATCCAGGCCACCGGAATAGGCCAGTACGACTTTCTTAATGTCTGCCATTGTTTTTTCCTCCGTTTTCGTGGGGCTGTTGTTGGAAAATCGCCCCTTGTTTTTCAGTCTGGAAGCAGTTTACCACGGCACAGCGCAAAAAGCAAGTGTTTATTTGCATAATTATCCGTGTAAATTTCAAATTATTCGTGTTCTTTTCACTATAAATGAATATTATGTGTATATATGCATATTTTTATGCATATTCGAGCACATATATACAAAAAGGACCTCCAGGAGCATACCCGGAGGTCCTTTTCTTTGTGTGATTACGCTTCGATAGCAGCCTTGATGGCATCAAAGACAGTATCCTGCTCGGCAGTCATGACCATGAGCACGGTGCCGTCAGCCAGGGTCTCCAGCTTGGCGTTCTTGGCATTCTCGTACTGGTCGGGCAGGTACATCTCAAATGCCTGCTGCTTCTGCTCGATAAAGGCCTTTAGACCGTTGTTGACAGCCTCCTCCTTGCCCTCGGCGGGCATGATGGCGGCAATGCCATAGGCATGGACCATCATCATGGAGGTGCTGATGGCATAGGCGGTCACATCCTCAGCGGTCAGACCCATGAGCTCCAGCATCATGGGTCCCTCTTCGGTGGTGCCGTTGAAGGGAGCATTGTACTGGGCCATCTCACCACCGTTTTCGGTGATAGCGGTGGTATACAGCTCGTTGAGCTGCTCGGGGGTCTTGGCGCTTCCGTTTTCGCTGCCACCCTTGTTGGTGCAGCCGGCCAGCATGGCAACGGTCAGGGCCATGGCCAAGCCCAGAGACAGGATCTTCTTCATACTAACATTTCTCCTTTTGGTTTTTCAGGCATAAAACCTGTGCTTCAAGCTACTATGACGCAGGTATACTAAAAAAGTTCCCTCATTTTTATATTTTACCCGATTTTTTCGTTTACAGACACTGGATGTACTTGCCGTACAGGGTCATGCCCAGCTCCGTTCCGGTGGCATGGACCTGCTCGGCGGTGATCCAGCCTTCGCTGTAGCCCAGTTCCTCCAGACAGCCCACATAGCGGCCGGTGGAGTCCTGAATGTGCTTAATGGTCTGACCGGCGGTCAGCAGGCTGTCCGCAGTGCCGGCATCCAGCCACGTGAAGTCCTTTTCCAGCGGGACAACCTGCAACTGCTGACGGCGCAGGTACTCCAGGTTCACGTCGGTGATCTCCAGCTCACCGCGGGCAGAGGGCTTCAGGTTTCCGGCAATCTCCATGACCTGATTGTCATAGAAATACAGGCCGGGAACGATGTAATTGGATTTGGGGTACCGGGGCTTTTCCTCGATAGAGATGGCCTTTCCGTCCTTGTCGAACTCCACCACGCCGAAGGGGCGGGGATCCTCTACCCAGTAACCGAACACGGTGGCACCCACTTCGTTTTGAGCAGCCTTTTTCAGCGTATCTCCCAAAGTCGGTGCATAGAAGATATTGTCGCCCAGCACCAGACACACGCTGTCATCGCCCACAAACTCCCGGCCGATGAGCAAGGCATCTGCGATGCCGCGGGCCATAGGCTGCTCGGCATAGTGCATATCTACGCCAAACTGGCTGCCGTCGCCCAGCAGAGCCTTAAAGGTGTCCGTCTCTCCGGGGGGAACGATGACCATGATCTCGGAAATGCCTGCCTGCATCAGCACAGCAATGGGATAGTAGATCAGGGGCTTGTCATACACCGGCAGCAGGGGCTTGCTCACCGGCTTGGTCATAGGATACAGGCGGGTGCCTTTGCCCGCCGCAAGAACGATACCTTTCATCTGTCCATTACCTCCTGTTTTTTCTTTAATTCAGGAAATCCTTCAGCTTCTTGGAGCGGGAAGGATGGCGCAGCTTGCGCAGGGCCTTGGCCTCGATCTGACGGATACGCTCGCGGGTGACGTTGAATTCCTTGCCCACTTCCTCCAGCGTGCGGGTACGGCCGTCCTCCAGGCCAAAGCGCAGCTTGAGCACCTTTCCTCACGGGGAGTCAGGGTGCCCAGCACCTCCACCAACTGCTCCTTGAGCAGGGTGAAGCTGGCCGCCTCGGCAGGCTCGGAAGCATCCTCGTCGGGGATAAAATCACCAAGATGGCTGTCCTCCTCCTCGCCGATAGGGGTCTCCAGAGAAACCGGCTCCTGCGCGATCTTCAAAATCTCACGCACCTTGTCCACGGGCATGCCCATCTCCTTGGCGATCTCCTCAGGACTGGGGTCATGGCCCAATTCCTGCAACAGCTGACGGGAGACGCGAATGACCTTGTTGATGGTCTCCACCATATGCACAGGGATGCGGATCGTGCGGGCCTGGTCGGCGATAGCGCGGGTGATGGCCTGGCGGATCCACCAGGTGGCGTAGGTAGAGAACTTAAAGCCCTTCACGTAGTCGAACTTCTCCACCGCCTTGATCAGGCCCAGATTGCCCTCCTGGATCAGGTCCAGGAACTGCATGCCACGGCCTACGTAGCGCTTGGCAATGGACACCACCAGTCGCAGGTTGGCCTCCGCCAGACGCTGTTTGGCCGCCTCGCCCTTCTGGATGATCTTGTCCAGCTCCTGCCGCACCTCAGCAGGAACGTCCTCCCCGGCCTTTTCCATCTCCTCCAGCTGGATCTGGGCCTCGTTGCCCGCACCCATAGCCTGAGCCAGCTCCACCTCTTCCTCAGATGTGAGCAGATTGACCTTACCGATCTCCTTCAGGTACATGCGGACCGGGTCATCGGTGCCGAAGGCATCCATCATGGCGGCAGGGTCCACCATCTCCTCCTCGGAGATGTCCTCCATCTCGTTGGCAGGGGGATGTCCATCCTCGGCAAGTTCGGGCACATAGTCTTCCCCTACGGTGTCAATGCCCAGATTTTCCATGGTGTCGTAAATACGGTCCAGCTGCTCGGACTCCAGATCCAGCTCTTCCAGCACGTCCATCAACTCGGTAGAGGACAGGTTGCCCTTTTTCTTGCCCCGTTCGATCAGCTCACTGAGCTTTTCCGCGCCGGGTACACCCTCCACGATCTTAAGCACGTCGTTTTTCTGCTCGGCGGCCGCCTTGCTCTGGACCTTTTCCTGCTCGGAAACCGTCTTCTCTTTCTTCTGGCTCATGGTCATTCTCCTCCATATGATTTGGCTTGTCTGTATTTGGCCTGGGCGGCGCGCAGCAGCTCCTCGTCTGTGCCACCCTGTTGTTTCAACCGCTCCATGCGGATGATGGCTATGTAATCCTTGAGCGCCTGCTGGGCATGGCCCAGATTTTCCGGCCGGTCGGTGATTCGAGCCAGATGGCTCATTTCCTCCGCCGTTAGGATGTTGGCCAAGCCGCCCAGATTGCCCCCTCGTCCCTGCCCGTGGCGGTCGCGCAGCAGGTCAAACACCTTGCCCAGCAGCGGCGCAGAAAATTCCGACCCGGTCAGATCCTCCGTTCGGTCCAGCAGTTCGGGCTCCAAAAGCACCAGCCTCAACACACCCTCTTCCGCGGCGGCGGAACGGACATTATCATAGCGCAACCCCTTCTGGTTGGGCTGCATATTGGCCGCAGGGGCCAGATCATGGCGCTCCTGCTTTTTCTTCTCCTTATAGATGCGCCGGCGCAGTTCCTTTTTGACCTCCTGCGCCATGGCATCCGCGGAGATACCCGCTGCCTGCGCCGCTCTTCCGCCGTAGACCTCCCGCTCCACCGCGCTGGATAGGGATGCGATCAGACCCGTAGCCTCGTGGAGAAACTCGATGCGCTGGGCATCGTCTTTCAGGTCGTATTTACTTTTGATCTTTTCCAGCCGATATTCGATGTGATTGGTGCTCTCGTCCAACAGCTTGGCAAAGGCATCCCTGCCATAGCTCTTGATGAACTCGTCCGGGTCCTTCGCTCCGCGCATCTGGAGCACCTTCACCTTCAGCCCCGCCTTTTCCAGCAGAGGGATGGCCCGCTGAGCGGCGGCTACACCGGCCCCGTCTCCATCGTAGGCAATGACCGCCTCCTTGGTGTACCGGGCCAACAGCTGAGCATGGTCGGCTGTGAGTGCCGTCCCCAGACTGGCTACCGCGCAGTCAAAGCCCGCCTGATGCAGGGCAATGGTGTCCATATAGCCTTCGGTAAGGATGATGCGTCCGGCCTTGGTCTTTTTGGCGATGTTCAGTGCAAAGAGATTGCGGCTTTTGTTATACACCGGGCCTTCCGGCGAGTTGAGGTACTTGGGCTTGGAGTCGTCCATGACCCGCCCGCCAAAGCCGATGACCGAGCCGCGCACATCGATGATGGGAAACATGACCCGGTTGCGGAAGCGGTCATAAATGCGGCCCTTGTCGTTGCTCACCGCAAGTCCGCCTTCCAGCACCAGCTTCTTGTCGTATCCCTTTTCCGCCAAAGCGGTCAAAAGTCCGTCCCAGCTGTCCGGAGCAAAGCCCAGCCCAAAGTTGGTCAGGGTGGCCTGAGACAGGCCGCGCCTGCGCAGATAGTCCAGCGCCTGCGCACCCTGTGGGCCGTAGAGTTGGGAGTGGAAGTACCGGGCCGCCTCTTTATTCATTTCCAGAAGCCGCTCCCGTTTTTCCTTGCGTCCCTTGTCATAGTCGCTTTCCGGCACCTGCATCCCAGCCCGCTGGGCCAAGTTGCGCACCGCGTCCACAAAGGAGAGATTTTCCGTCTCCATCACAAAGTTGATGGCACCGCCGCCCTTGTGACAGCCAAAGCAGTAATAGATCTGCTTGTCCGGAGAGACGGAGAAGGAGGCAGTCTTTTCGCTGTGAAATGGACACAGGCCCCAGTAGTTGTTGCCTTTTTTATTCAGCCGGACATAACTGCCCACCAGATCTACGATATCTGTTCTGGACACCAGCTCGTCCACAAATTGTTCGGGGATGGCCACACACTCTCCTCCTCTCTTATGTTTCAAAAAGCGAAACCCGCTTATTTCACCGTCCACCCCATAGGGATAAACAGTTCCTCAAATTTCTGCACCGCAAACGGATCGGTCATGCCGTTTTCCCACGGGGCAGGCCCCGCGGGAGCCCTGTTTTTGATTTGAAATGCTCGGCGAAAATGAATTCCGCCTGCGCCAAGGTTCTGCGCAAGCGCAGAACGCTTGTACGCGCTTATGCGCGCCCCGCTTTGCGGGGACCCCCATCGCCGGCTTATTTCACCGTCCACCCCATAGGGATAAACAGTTCCTCAAATTTTTGCACGGCGAACGGATCGGTCATGCCGGCGATGTAATCGCACACGGCCCGCTCCACGCCTTCCTCCATGCGGATGTTCTGGAAGTCGGAGGGAAGCTCGTCCGGGTTGGTGCGGTAATATTCAAACATGGCCTGAAGCATGGTCTGCGCCTTGCCTTCCTCGCCCTTGGCAAGGGGGTTGGTGTAGACATTGGCAAACATAAATTCCTTCAGCGCCAGCATGGCCTCGCCCACCTCGGGGGTCTGAAGGATGCAGTCCTGCTCCCGGCTTGCCCGGATCGCATCCAGCACCAGCGTATTGATACGCTCCCCATGCGTGAAGCCCAGCACGTTGGATATCTCCAGAGGGATGTCCATGGGATAGATGATTCCGCCCCGCAGAGCGTCTTCAATATCGTGATTGATGTAGGCGATGTGGTCAGCAAGGCGGACCACCTGACCCTCCAGTGTGGCGGCATCCTTTCCCTTGGTGTGGCACAGGATGCCGTTGCGCACCTCCCAGCTCAAATTGAGTCCTTCGCCGTTTTTCTCCAGCCGCTCCACCACCCGCACGGACTGCTCATAGTGAGCAAAACCAACCGGCATCACCGCCGCCAGCGCCCGCTCTCCTGCGTGGCCGAAGGGAGTGTGCCCCAGGTCGTGGCCCAGGGCGATGGCCTCGGTCAGGTCCTCGTTGAGCCGCAGAGCCCGGGCAATGGTTCGGGCAATGCGGTTGACCTCCAGCGTATGGGTCATGCGGGTGCGGTAATGGTCGCCCTCCGGCTGAAGAAACACCTGTGTCTTGTGCTTCAGACGGCGGAAAGCCTTACAGTAGACGATGCGGTCCACATCCCGCTGAAAGCAGGTGCGTACCTCGCTCTCCTCCTCCGGCCGCTGACGGCCTTTGGAATTCATCGCAAGGCAGGCCCGTTCACACAGGCTCTGTTCCTCCAGCGCTTGTATCTGTTCTCTCAGGGTCATGTTCCACCCTCCCGTACGCTTTTTTCGTGTATTTGTTATATACGCTTTATAATTGAAATATCCTGCAAAGTTCGCAGATTTTTTTGAAATTTTCTTTTAAAAAGACAAAACAGCCGTGTTACACACGGCTGTTTTGCATTTTACATCAATTTTCAACCAAGAGTGACCAGCAGGTCATCGGTATTGACAGTAGCACCCACAGTGGCAGGGATGGCCTTGACGGTACCGGCACAAGGGGCAGACACCTCAATTTCCATCTTCATGGCCTCCAGAATGACCAGAGTGTCGCCTTCCTTCACAGACTGGCCCACCTGACACTCCACCTTAAACACGTTACCGGGCATGGGGCTGTTCACCGCAGTCTCGCCGGCCGCAGGGGCGGCAGGAGCGGCCTTGGGAGCCTCAACCTTGGGCGCAACGGGAGCGGGGGCAGGGGCGGGAGCGGCAACAGGTGCCTTCACCGGTGCGGGGGCGGCAACGGGAGCGGCTGCAGGAGCGGCGGCAGGAGCGTCCCCCACAGCCACAGCTACGGCATAGTTCTTGCCGTTGACGGTGAGCACGTAATTCTTGGTTTTGCCCATAACAGGGCCGGTGGGGGCGGGCTTGGGAGCAGCGGCAGGGGTGGCGGGAGCGGCCTTGGGCGCTTCCGCCTTCTTGGGGAAGCCGGCCTCACGGTCCTTGAAGAAGGACATGGCCACCTGGGGGAAGGCGATATAGCTCAGCACATCCTCATCGCTCTTGGCAGTGGCACCCAGCTCCTTCTTGGCGGCCTCAAAGCCGGGCTCCAGACTGTCGGCATAGCGTCCCTTGACCAGAGGCGCGTCGCCCACGATCTTCTTCTGGATGTCGGGGTCGATGGGTGCGGGAGTACGGCCGTACTCGCCGCGGCAGTAGGCCTTGATCTCCTTGCCCACCACTTTGTAGCGCTCGCCGGCCAGCACGTTCTGCACGGCCTGAGAGCCCACCAGCTGGCTGGTGGGGGTGACCAGAGGAGGATAGCCCAGATCCTTGCGCACCTTGGGGGTCTCAGCCAGCGCCTGATCCAGCTTGTCGATGGCGTTCATCATCTTCAGCTGGGAGATCAGGTTGGACAGCATACCGCCGGGGATCTGATAGGTCAGGCACTGGGTGTCGGTAGCCATGGAGATGGGATCCAGCAAACCGTCCTTGAGCGCATCGGCGCGCACACCCTTGAAGAAGTCGGCCATTTGGATGAGCACCTTGTCGTCCACATCCACCTGATAGCCCATCTCACGCAGAGCGTAGGCCATGGTTTCGGTGGCAGGCTGAGAAGTGCCGCCGGACAGAGGAGAAATGGCGCAGTCCAGCACATCAGCACCCGCCTCCACGCACTTCAGATAGGTCATAAAGGCAAGGCCCGTGGTGCAGTGGGTGTGAATGACCACAGGCATGTCAGGCTCCGCGTCCTTGATGGCAGACACCAGATCATATGCCTCCTGAGGGCCCATGATGCCGGACATGTCCTTGATGCAGATGGAGGACGCACCCATGCTCTTCAGGTCCTTGACCATACCCACAAAGGTCTTTTGGGTGTGGACGGGGCTGGTGGTGTAGGAGATGGTGCCGGATGCGTGGGCGCCCTGCTTGACGGTCTCGTCAATGGCCACTTCCAGATTGCGCACGTCATTGAGCGCGTCGAAAATACGGATGATGTCGATGCCGTTTTTCACGGAATGCTCCACGAACTTGCGCACCACATCATCGGGATAGTGCTTGTAGCCCAAAATGTTCTGGCCGCGCAGGAGCATCTGGAGCTTGGTATTGGGCATCTTGGCGCGGATCTTGCGCAGACGCTCCCACGGATCTTCCTGCAGATAGCGCAGGCATACGTCAAAGGTAGCACCGCCCCACACTTCAGCAGAATAAAAACCGGCCTTATCCATGGTCTCCAGAATGGGCTCGAACTTGCTGTAGGGCAGGCGGGTAGCGATGAGAGACTGGTTTGCATCGCGCAGAACCGTCTCAGTCAAATGCACTTTTCTCATGGTCAAACCTCCATGTATTGATTTTTCTGATGGTGCTATTATACCGCCTGGGTCCGGTAAAAATCAACCCGCCCGGCCAAATTTGGCAAATTCACACAACCGCCTGGCAAGGATATACAATTATCCTTGCCTTTTTTGTTCCAACTGTTCCTGTATTAACCTGACATTTCCGCTCAGCCGATCGTCCTGCGGCGCGATCCGAGCCGCTTCCTGTGCCGCCTTCAGCGCCTGCTCCAACCGCCCGGTATGATAAAAGGCCATGGCCCGCAGATCCCACGGCAGGCTTCCCCACGCAGACGCTTCGCAGATATAGGTCCGAGGCCGTTCCCTGACCTTCAGTGCACAGCCGGTGAAATAGAGCACCCCATCCCACTCCTGCCGCTCATAGAGAAAAGCAGAAAGATCCATGTAGGGCTCCCGCAGATGGGATGCCTGAACGACGGCACGCAGATACCAAACCAGCGCCTGATGTTCCTCCCCCTTATTGGCATAGGCCCGGGCAATATAGCGCATGGATGCCGCCCGTTCATCCGCCCAGACAGCACTTGGCAGTTCCAGATGCCGCTTCAGCGTGCGGATACAGTCATCCCAGCGACCTCTATACATGTACTCCCGGCCCAGATAATGCATGTTCCGGTCATCCTCCGGCGACTCCGCCACCGACAGCTCCAGCAAGGGCAGATACTGGCCTCTGGACTTGGTCGGGTCCGGGTAATGGTCCAGCTGGATCCCCTCCACCGGCACGATAGCAGGTCGTTCCCCCTTCCCTGTCCACTCCAGCACCTCGTGGACAGGATGGGTCCAGCGGTAACCATGCCGGGCATGGATCTTCTCACTCCAGAACACACACCCCTCCTTCCCGTCCGGTTCAAACGACCATGTGTATCGATAGGATACCTGTCCCATGCCGGGCCGCCAGGCCCGCTCCAGCCGTTCCCGCCAACCGGGTCGAAACACCTCATCCAGATCGGTGCATACGCAGATGTCCACATCCTCCGGTACCAGTTCAAGCGAGCGGTTGCGGGCCGTGTCAAACCGCCACGGCTCGATCTTTTCTACCGTCACCTGCGCCCCCGCCTGCCGCAGAAGCTCTGCAGTATCGTCCGTTGAGCCGGTGTCCAGCACCACCACCAGATCAGCCTCGGACATGGATCGCATCCATCGCTGTACAAACTGCCCTTCATTCTTGCAAATGGCATAAACACAGACCTTGCAGTTTCCCATCGGTTTTCCTCCTATTGATTTAGAAAACGGCGCCCCGAAGGGCGCCGTTTTGAGTCACATCAGCTCTCGATGACTCCGGCGGCACGCAGGGATGCCAGCAGGGCATTGAACTGCGCGATCACCTCATCCAGCGTTGCAGTAGCGACCAGATCAGCCACCGCAGGACCGGGAGTGATCGTTCCAGCAGGGCCGACAGGTCCGGTTGGACCGGTGGGGCCTGTTGCACCGGCAGGACCGGTAGGGCCGGTCTCACCGGCAGCACCCGTTGCTCCGGTGGGGCCAGTTGGACCAGTAGGTCCGGTAGGACCGACTGCACCGGTGGCACCCGTTGCCCCGGTAGGGCCGGTGGGACCAACAGCGCCGGTAGCGCCAGTGGCTCCGGTAGGACCGGTGGGACCGACTGCACCGGCAGCGCCCGTTGCCCCGGTAGGGCCGGTGGGACCGACCGCACCGGCAGCGCCCGTGGCTCCGGCAGGACCGGTGGGACCGACTGCACCGGTGGCACCCGTTGCCCCGGTAGGACCGGTGGGACCGACTGCGCCGGTGGCACCCGTTGCCCCGGTAGGACCGGTGGGACCGACTGCGCCGGTGGCACCCGTTGCCCCGGTAGGACCGGTGGGGCCGACTGCGCCGGTAGCGCCAGCGGCTCCGGTAGGACCGGTGGGGCCGACTGCGCCGGTAGCGCCTGTGGCTCCGGTAGGACCGGTGGGGCCGGCTGCGCCGGTAGCGCCTGTGGCACCGGTGGGACCGGTGGGGCCGTCAGGCCCGGGGATACCCTGAGGGCCGGTGGGGCCGGTAGGCCCATTGGGACCCGGAATCCCCTGTGGCCCCGTTGGGCCGGTAGGCCCGACTGCACAAGTTGGCGGGCAGGGCGGGGCGGGTGGGCAGACCGGGGTGCAGCTGCATCCACAACTGTTCACACCGTTTGCCGTCACTGTCAGAAAGCCCTGACCGCAGTCAGAGGAAAAATAATGATTCATGGAATTCTCCTTTTCGCTTGATTTCAGCGATGTGGCTTTGCCACATACCAGTCTATTCCTCACTTGCGCAGATGGTGCAGGCAAAAAAATATCCCGACCCAAAGGTCGGGATATTTCAGGGTGGATCACACTTCGTCCGCCTCGGCATCGTAGACCGGGCGAGTGGGGGCCGCAGATGTGGCTGCAGGAGCACCGGCAGCGGCGCGGAAGCGAATGCGGGACTTTTTGATCTCGTCATAAGCCTCGGCCACAGCCTCCTCGGTGCGGCGCAGGGCATCCTCGCAATACTCGTTGGCAGAACGCTTGAGCTCACGGCTGCGTTCCTCCGCCTGCTTCATCATGTCGTTGCTCATCTGGCGGGCCTGATTGAGCACCTCGTTCTCGGCCAGCATCTGCTTGGCCTGCTCCTCCGCCTGCTGGCGGATCAGGTCAGCCTCGCGCTTGGCGGAAGCAATGTACTCCACCCGGGCGGCCAGCAGCTTTTTGGCCTCTGCCAGTTCCATAGGGAACTGGGCACGGATATCGTCGATCAGGTCCAGGGCCCGATCACGCTCGATCATACACTTGTCGCTGGACAGGGGGACGTTCTTTGCCTCGTCCACCAGTTCAAATAACATATCCAGTAATTCTTCCACTCCGCTTGCCATTTCAGGGTCCCTTCCTTTCCTGTAACTGTTTCATTCGTGCATTTACATCGTCCACGATCTCTCTTGGGACAAAATCGGACAGGTCGGCCCCGTAGCGGGCCATCTCCTTGACGATGGTAGAGCTGAGGTAGGTATACTTCTCGCTGGAGGCCAGAAACATGGTTTCCAGCCGGGGGTTCAGCTTGCGGTTGATAACCGCCATCTGGACCTCCTGTTCAAAGTCGGACACAGCGCGCAGGCCCTTGACCACCACGTGCGCCTTTCTGCGCTTGGCATATTCAGCCAGCAGTTCGTCGGAAAAGTCCACTTCCACGTTGGAGAATCGCTCGGTGGCGCGGCGTAGCAGTTCCACCCGCTCCTGAGGAGTGAATACCCCTTGCTTGTTGGAGTTGATCATGACGCACACGATCACCTTTTCAAAGCATTGGCTTGCCCGCTTGATGATGTTCAAATGGCCCAGAGTGACCGGGTCAAAACTTCCGGGATAGATGGCAAAGCTCACAGTTCCTCACTCCCCCGCCGGCGGTATACGGTCAGCTTGATCTTGCCGTAACGGTACTCTCTGCCCTTCTCATAAGGGGCGACCAACTCCGGCAATTGCTTTTCCAGCGCACTTTCACACACCATTATACCATGTTCCGACAGAATGTCAAACTTTGCGACAGCCTGAATGCAGTTTTCCAGCAGCTGGGTCTGGTAAGGGGGATCGAGAAAAATCAGGTCGTATTTCTCCCGGCAGCCGGACAAAAAGGCCATGGCATCCCCCTGCTGCACCGCAGCACGGTCTGCAAAGCCCACCGCAGCCACATTCTCCCGGATGATAGCCGCCGCCTGACGGTTCATATCCACAAAGGTGCATCGGGCCGCGCCCCGGGACAGGGCCTCGATGCCCAGTTGTCCGGTGCCGCCGAACAGGTCCAGCACCTTCCTGCCCTCAATATCAAACTGGATGATATTAAAAAGAGATTCCTTCACCTTGTCGGTGGTGGGTCTGGTATCCATGCCGGGCAACTCCTTCAGCCGCCGGCCACGGGCCGTTCCGGAAATCACTCTCATACTTCCTTCTCCTTTTCCCGAAAGTATTCATACACCGCCTTGGCGGTATTTTGTGGCACAACCGCTGCCAACTGCTCCAAACTCGCACTTTTAATTGCCTTGAGGGTCTTAAAATGCTTCAAAAGCTGCTGTCTGCGCTTTTCCCCCACCCCGGGGATTTTGTCCAGCACCGAGGTTTTCACATGGCCCGATCGGAGCTGACGGTGGTACTCGATGGCAAAGCGGTGGGTCTCCTCCTGTATTTGTCCGATCAGAGCAAACAGGGCAGGCACCGTCTGAATACCGATCTCCCGTCCGTCCGGATGGACAAGGGCGCGGGTGCGGTGCCGGTCATCCTTGACCATGCCGTAGGCGGGAATATCAAGTTCCAGCTCCTTCAGCACGCTGTGTGCCACCCGAACATGTTCCTGTCCCCCGTCGATCAACAGCAGGTCAGGCGCTTCCACAAACTTCTCGTCTCCGTCCAGCATGCGCCGGAAGCGGCGCTTAAGCACCTGCTCCATGGCGGCATAGTCGTCAGGTCCGTCCATGTCCTTCAACTTAAATCGGCGGTAATCCCGCTTCAGCGGCTTTGCGTCCACATAGACCACCATGGAGGCCACAATGTCGCTGGAGCCGGTGTTGGAAATGTCGTAAGATTCCATGCGCCGGGGCGGATTTTCCATGTTCAGCATATGAGCCAGTGTCACAAGCAGCTTGTTCTGACGCTCCTCCCGGGTGGTTGCCCGCTCCACTTCCTCTTTGGCATTGCCGTTTGCCATACGGATCAGGTCCATTTTCGCCCCGCGCTGAGGGGTCAGCAGCTCCACTTTGCGCCCCACCTGCTCGCTGAGCAGCCGGGTCACCGGTACCCGGTCCGGGATCTCACAGGGGAGCAGGATCTGTTTGGGCAGGCTGTTTCGCCCACCGTAGTATTGTTTCACCAGCGAGGAGACGATATCCTCCGTCTGCTCCTCCACAGGCGTTTCCAGCAGTTCCATGTCCTTGGCCGCCAAATCGCCGTCCACATAGTGCAGCACCACGAAACAGCTTTTTGCCTCTCCACGGAAGAAGCCGGCCACATCAGTGTCTGCCAGCGAGCCGGCCACCACCTTCTGCCGCTTGCCCAAAAGTTCGATGGCCCGCAGCCGGTCACGAATTTGAGCCGCCTTTTCAAATCGCAGTTCCTCCGCCGCCCGCTTCATTTCCGCTGTCAGGTCGGCCACGACCTCTTTATACTGCCCTTCCAGCAACGAGACCGCCTGAGCCACAGCCTCATCATGGTCGGCTTTCATCTGCGCGTCACGGCAATAGCCATCGCACTGACCCATATGGTGATTCAGGCAGGGCCGTTCTTTGCCGATATCCCGAGGAAACTTTTTCCCGCAGGAGGGTAGCTTCAGGGCGCTGCGCAGAGCTTCGATGATAGCCTGCGTGCTGCCACGACTGCCGTAAGGACCGAAGTATCTCGCGCCATCTTGCGCCGGGCGGTTGACCAGCGAAAAACGGGGATACTCCTCCTGCACGGACAGGCGGATATAGGGATACCCCTTATCATCCTTGAGCAGAATATTATACCGGGGCTGATGGCGCTTGATGAGGGAACACTCCAGCACCAGTGCCTCGAACTCGCTGTCGGCCACGATCACATCAAAGTGGTCAATCTGGCTGACCATGGCCCGGGTCTTTTCCGTGTGGGAAGCGGAGTCCTGAAAATACTGGCTGACCCGGTTTTTCAGGGCCTTGGCCTTGCCAATGTAGATCACAGCCGACTGCTTGTCCTGCATGATATACACACCGGGCTTCAGGGGCAGGCTGTGGGCTTTTTCCTTTAATTCCTCCAGGGTCATTGTGTTCCCTCCTTTCCCTCGATACTGAAAAAGGCACCGCATAGCGGTGCCTTTTTTGTGCGTTGCTTATTCAGCAAAATCGGAAGAGATCAGCTTGATCAGCGCCTCGACAGCTTCTTTCTCGTCGGAGCCGTCTGCGATCAGATTGATCTCGGTACCCTTGACGATACCCAGAGAAAGAACGCCCAGCAGGCTCTTGGCATTGACCTTGCGCTCCTCGCGCTCCACCCAGATGGAGCTTTTGAACTCGTTAGCCTTCTGGATAAAGAACGTCGCGGGTCTGGCATGCAGGCCGACCTGATTGTTCACGACCGCCTCTTTGCTATACATACTTGCACCTCCGCCTCACTCGGCAAATTTACATTCATAGCATATCAAATTCGATCTCTGTTCGTCAACGGCATTTTCAACAAAATGCAGCCCGCCACTTGTTGAAAATCACAACAAGACGCGACTTCGCACATTTTTAATTCCATGTTTTTCTCATTTTACCGTTTTTTCGACACTTTTTATCTCAGTTCCGCCACCGTCACGCCATCCTCACCTTCACCATAGCGGCCGGGGCGGAAAGATTTGACATAGCGGCTGCGCTTGAGATGCTCCCGCACGGCACTGCGCACCGCGCCGGTACCCTTTCCGTGAATGATGCGCACGCTCTCCAGATGGGCCAGCAAAGCATTGTCCAAAAACAGGTCTAGGCTTGCCAGTGCCTCGTCCACCATCATGCCCCGCAGGTCCACTTCATAGGAAGCTCCGGCAGTGCGCAGTTTGTGCTCCGCCTGACGGATGATGCGTTTGGCATCCTGCTTGGCCTTGGCGTCACTGCCTTCCACCACCCGCACTTCCTCCTGCTTGGCGGATATCTTTAAAATACCTGCCTGCAGCTGCAGACTGCCATCCTTGTTCACCGCGATGACGGTGGCCTTTGTCCCCATGGACACCAGCTCCACCGTATCTCCGGCCACGGCAGGTCGGGTGGGAGGCGGCGCATCCTCCTCCGGGGCGGGTCCGCCAATGCCCCGCTCCGCCTCGTTGAGCAGATGCCGGGCAGCCGCTCTGCGGTCGTTCACCGCCTGCCAGTTGTCCTCTTTGCGCTGCTGGCGGCGCATATCCTTCAATTCGGCAAAGACCTGGTCGCTGGCATCCCGGGCCTGCTGGATGATATCCCGGGCCTCGGCCTGGGCCTTTTGGACCACCTTGGCCCGCTCCTCCTCCAGCTTTTTTCGGTATTCCCGTGCGGTCTTGGCGCTGTCCTCCATCTCACGGCGCAGTCTGGCCGCCTTTTGCTTTTCCTGCTCCATCTCCTGACGCTGCAGGTCCAGCTTGGTCAGCACGTCTTCAAAGCGTACATTTTCCGCATCCAGCCGGGCGGCAGCCTTCTGAATGATGTCTTCCGACAGACCCAGGCGGCGGGAAATAGCAAAGGCATTGGACTTGCCGGGAATGCCGATAATGAGCCGGTAGGTAGGAGCCAGTGTCTCCACATCAAATTCGCAGGAGGCATTCTCCACCCCCGGTGTGGTCATGGCATATACCTTCAGCTCCGCATAGTGGGTGGTAGCGGCCACCAGTGCACCCAGACGGCGAGCCTGCTCAATGATGGCCGCAGCCAGAGCCGCGCCCTCCACCGGGTCAGTGCCCGCACCCAGCTCGTCAAACAAAATCAAAGTCTCGTCATCTGCCTGCTCCAAAATTCCTACAATGGTAGTCATGTGAGAGGAAAAGGTGGACAAAGATTGGGCAATGGACTGCTCGTCACCGATGTCGGCCAGCACCCGCTTAAAGATTCGCACTGTACTGTCCGCACCGGCAGGGATGTGCAGACCGCACTGGGCCATCAGAGTCAGAAGGCCCATGGTCTTCAGCGTCACCGTCTTACCGCCGGTGTTGGGGCCGGTGATCATCAGCGTGTCAAACTCCTCACCCAGAGTCAGATCATTGGCTACCGCTTTTTTCTTGTCCAGCAGGGGATGTCTGGCCTTCACCAGACGCATCCCCTTCTCTGACAACCGGGGCTGTGTTCCTTCCATCTGTACGGACAGTCTGGCCCGGGCAAAAATGCAGTCCAGCAGCACCAGCAGGTGGTAGTCCTGCAGAATATCCTCCTTATGGGCCGCCGCTTCTGCGGACAGTTCGGCAAGGATGCGGTCAATTTCCTTTTTCTCCTTGGTCTGTAATTCACGCAGCTCGTTATTTGCCTTGACCACACCCATGGGCTCGATGAAGAAGGTGGCTCCGGTGGAAGATACGTCATGGACAAGACCGGGTATCTCATTTTTATATTCCGACTTGACCGGCACCACATAGCGGTCGGAGCGGATGGTAATGATGGACTCCTGCAGGTAGCGGGACTGGTTGGAGGAGACGATCTTCTGCAAAATCTCCCTCGCTTTTGCTTCCGTTGCCCGGATATGGCGGCGGATAGAGGCCAGCTCCGCGCTGGCCGAATCGGCGATCTCGTCATCACCCAGAATGGAGCCGCTGATGCGTTCTTCCAAAGAGCGGTTGGCGGTCAGCGAGCGGAACAGGTGGTCGATACAGCTTTTCTCTCCCGCTCCGTCACCGTACTCCTTTACACCTCGGGCACAGCGCAGCACCCCGGCAATATCCAGCAGCTCCCGGGTGTTCAGACTGCCCCCCATATCCGCCCGCTGGAGGCTGGCTCCCACCGGCTTGACCCCGGACAGGGCCGGTGTGCCCCGCAGGGTCAGCATGGCCACGGCGGCAGAGGTCTCCTCCTGCGCCCGGCGCACATCATCCCCATCGGTCATGGGACGGAGGGTGGCAGAGCGTTCCTTCCCCTCCCCGGTCACGGCCTGCTGGGCAAGCAACTCCAGCACCTGGGGCAGTTCCAGCGTCTGTATGGATTTCTCAAACAGGTCGGTCATAAGCGTCCCCTCTGCTTTGCATACATTGTTTTTCTTATCATACACCAAAGTCCCCCTCCTATGCAAGAACCACCCCCCGTCCACCAACATACATTGGGGCAGATACTGTTCAAAACGGAGGGTCGGTCATGCCGAACATTCAATACTTTCTCGGAGCAAACTCGCCCCGGGGCTTTTATTCCCTATACGACCAGCTGATCAACCTTGAAGATGCCTCCGCCGTCTACATTCTGAAAGGCGGGGCCGGATGTGGAAAATCTACGCTCATGCGTCAGGTGGCGCTGGCCGCCGAGGACTCGGACGTGGAGGTGGAATACATCCTGTGCTCCGGTGATCCGGACTCTCTGGACGCGGTGGTGCTGCCCCAACTGGGCACCGCATTGGCAGACGGCACCGCGCCCCATGTGATAGAACCGAAATACCCCGGCGTTGTCGAACGTTATGTCAACCTTGGAGACTGCTATGACACCGCTGCGCTGTCCCCTCTGCGTCACGAGATCATGGGGTGCATGACTGGATATAAGCAGTGCTATCAGCGTGCCTACCGCTGTCTGGGTGCGGCGGCACAGATCATGGCGGATATGCGCGACACCCTGCTCACCCCCATGTTGGAGGAAAAAATGCACAAGCGTTCAGCAGGTATCCTAAGCCGGGAGGTTCGCCGTCAAAAAGGGCACACGCCCGGCAAGGTGACACAACGTTTCCTCAGCGCCATTACTCACAAAGGGCAGATCACCCTGTTTGAAAGCGCTCAGGCCCAATGTTCCCGAATTTATGAGTTGTCTGACAGCTACGGTCTTGCTCACACCATGCTCACCTACCTGCTTTCCGGCATTACCGCCGAGGGCTATGACGTGGTGGCATGTCCCTCTCCCATGGCTCCGGAACGGCTGGAGCATCTGATCGTTCCCCAGCTGTCACTGGCTTTTCTGTCCGTCTCCCCCGCGCAGACCCTCCCCGTCCGGCCTTACCGTCGCATTCGGCTGGATGCCATGGTGGACGCGAATCTGCTGCGCCGCAGCCGCCCCCGGCTTCGCTTTTCCGGAAAGGTGGTCGCCTCCCTCATAGAAGAGGCGGTCGCTTCCCTGTCGCAAGCCAAGTGCATGCATGATGAACTGGAAGCACTCTACAACCCACATGTAAATTTCGATCGAGTTCATGCCACTGCCCGCTCTATTATTGCAGAAATTTTGACATAAAAAAGTGCCGCTCCCCATGGGAGCGGCACTTTTGGCAAGTTGATTCGAATTAGAACACACCCTGAGCCATCATGGCGTCAGCAACCTTCTGGAAGCCAGCGATGTTGGCACCGGCCACCAGGTCGTAACCC
>JAFVVH010000063.1 GCA_017502285.1 Oscillospiraceae bacterium
AGCATGGGTGCGGTTGGCCTCGATAACGGCCGTCTTTTCGTCCTTACGGATCATGGTTGGTTTCCACCTTTCAAAAATATTTCCCGGTCAGCTGCGTAACGGGTGGGTGAAGCCCCACCCTGTTGGGTGAGCCGTTATCCCGAAACGAGGCAGACGGACAGATGCGCATGAAAACTCATGCTGGGTAACTATACCACAGTTTTTCCCCTCTGTAAAGGAAAAAATGCCGTTTTTTCAGGAAAATTTCATGCTTTTTATCCCAGATACTACATCTTGGGTGGGATTTTTCCGGGGCACGATGTGTTGTGGGCGCAGGTTATTTGAATTTCTGGCTCTGGGCCACCGCCAGCTCGTCACAGCGGTTATTGTATGGGTTTTCCGCATGGCCCTTTACCCAGTGGAGATTTACTTTGTGATATTCACACAGCTCCAAAAGCCGCTGCCACAGGTCGGGATTGAGGGCGGGTTTCTTATCCGCCTTCACCCAGCCACGGGCCTGCCAACCCTTGGCCCAGCCCTTTTCCAGCGCGTCGATGACGTATTTGCTGTCAGAGTACAACTCCACCACGCAGGGCTCCCTCAGCGCCTCCAGCGCGGTGATGACCCCGGTAAGCTCCATGCGGTTGTTGGTGGTGTGGGCCTCACCGCCGGACAGCTCCTTTTTGTGCTGTCCGTACATGAGGATTGCCCCCCAGCCCCCCGGTCCGGGGTTGCCGGAGCAGGCTCCGTCGGTATAGATGGTGACTTGTTTCATGGCTGTCTCCTTTACGAGAGCTTCCCCTTGGGGGGAAGCTGGCGCGCAGCGCGACTGATGAGGGGGCAATATTTTGAATTTCCAATTCTATGGACGCACAAACACCCTCAAAATTTTGGTTAATGTCCAAATTGGTGAATCGCAGCACACGCAATCCCCGAATCGCTTCCAAATATTGCGTGCGTTCCAAATCATATTCTATCCCTTTTTCTTCGTAATGCTGACCGCCATCCAGTTCAATGACCAGTTCGGCTTTTGGACAGAAAAAGTCCACGATATATCCGCCAATTACTTCCTGCCTTTTAAATTGAAGCGGATATGTCCGCAGGAATTGATACCACAGTGCATTTTCTTCTTTGGTCGCGTTTTTTCTTAGCTGCTGGGCATAGGTGCGAAGTTCACTTCCGTTAGACATTCTGTTTTCGCCCCCTCATCCGCCCCCTTCGGGGACACCTTCCCCCCAGGGGGAAGGTTAGGAAAAAGATTTCCCCCCATCCGGGGGGAAATCCTTACAGTTCTTTCAAGATCTCCTGCCGCTTTTGCTCGTACTCCTCGGGGGTGATGAGCCGCTGGTCGTAGAGACTGCGCAGCTGTTTCATGCGCTGTTCCACATCGCCGCTGCCGGCTTCGGAGTCGGAAACCTCGTCCATAAGACCCACAATGGTCTCCTGCTCGATGCCCGTTTCCACATCGTAGCCCACTCGGTGGGCCATGCCGTTCTTGCTCACGGCCAGACGGATGCCGTTGATACAGAAAAACGCACCTGCAGCTAAAAACGGCAGCCCGATCAGTCCTATGTGTGGGATGAGCTGCGTCAGGGCAATGATCACAAAGACCAGACCAAAGACCGCGTGAACTACGCCCATCAGCCGCTGCATGCCACGGGCGGCACCGGTGGGCTGGGACTGGACGGTAATGCGTCCTCTTCTTCGTGTGCTCATAACCGCTCCTTTCTCAGCCCAAATCCAAAATCGCCTGCCTGCGCTGATGATATTCTGCATCATCCAGCAGGCCCGCGTCCTTGAGCACCTTCAGCTGCTCCAGCCGCTTCTCTTTTGCACAGTTATCATAGGAGTAGGCCACCGGAGCATGCCCATGAGGCTTGCTTTTGTATGGCTGCTCCTGAATTTCCTCTTCCTTCATGCGGCGGATGAGCTTTTCTCCAAAGCTGTCCTGCTCGGTCTTGTCCTGCGCAGGGGCTTCCTGCTTGCTGCGCTTATAGATCAGGAAAAAGATAAGGGCAATGGGTGCCAGCGGGGGCAGGAGCAAAAAGGTCAGGACAAGCGCAACCACAGCGGGGTCAACGGCCTTTTTCTTTGCGTCCATGGCGATCCTCCCTTTCCGGTCAGGTCTGCTCCTCCACAGGAGCCTCTGCCTCCTCCTGCGCCTCATGCTCGGCGAGGGCAAGGGAAATAACCTTGTCGCCCTCCTCCTTGAAGCGCATGACGATGATGCCCTGAGTGGCGCGGTTGTTGGTGACCTTGATATTTTCCACAGGAGTGCGGATCAGGATGCCCGCCTGAGTGACCAGCAGCAGGTCCTCGCTGCCGTCCACCACCTTGACACCCACGATCTTCCCCGTCTTGTCGGTGACCATGTAGTTCTTGATGCCGATACCGCCGCGGTTGGTGATGCGGTATTCCTCCACCGGGGTACGCTTGCCGTAGCCCTTTTCGGTGATGGTGAGCACATCCTTGCCGGGAACCGCCCGGGCGGCACCCACCACGTAATCGCCCTCACGCAGCTTGATGCCACGCACACCGACGGCGGTGCGGCCCATGGCACGCACGTCGTTTTCGTCGAAGCAGCAGGCCATGCCGTCATGGGTGGCGATGAGGATCTTCTGATTGCCGTCCGTCTCACGCACGGCAATGAGCTCATCCCCCTCGTCCAGAGTCAGGGCGCGGATGCCGTTCTGACGGATATTCTTCAGGGCGGAAACGGGCAGACGCTTGACGGTGCCGTTGCGGGTGACCATCATCAGGAACAGCTCCGCCTCGTCGGAAAGCTCTCTTGTGTGGATCATGGTCTGCACACGCTCGCCAGGCTCCACCTGCAGGATGTTGACAATGTTGGTGCCCTTGGCGGCCTTGCCGCTCTCAGGGATCTGATAGCCCTTCTTGCGGTACACCTTTCCGGTGTCGGTGAAGAAGAACAGGAAGTCGTGGCTGGAGGCGGTGAACACGTCCACCACACAGTCCTCGTCCCGGGTTGTCATGCCCTTCTTGCCCATGCCGCCCTTGGATTGGGCGGTGTACTCGCTGACGGGGGTGCGCTTGATGTAGCCCGCCTGAGTCAGGGTAAAGACGCACTGCTCCTCTTCAATGAGGTCCTCAATGTCGATCTCGTCCTCCACGTCCTGAATTTCGGTAACGCGCTTGTCACCGTACTTGTCCCGGATATTGGACAGTTCCTCCTTGAGGATGTCGCGCACCATGCCCTCATCGGACAGGACGCGGTTGTAGTATTCGATCTTCTCCTGAAGCTCCTTGTACTCGTTTTCCAGCTTCTCCCGGTTCAGGCCCTGCAGGGCGATCAAACGCATGTCGCAGATGGCCTGGGCCTGCACGTCGTCAAGGCCAAACCGGTTCATCAGGTTCAGCTTTGCATCATCATAAGAGGAACGGATGATCTTGATGACCTCGTCAATGTTGTCCTGGGCAATGAGCAGGCCCTTCAACAGGTGGGCACGCTCTTGCGCCTTGCGCAGGTCGAAGCGGGTGCGGCGGACGATGACCTGCTTCTGGAAATCCAGATACTCGTCCAGAATCTGCCGCAGGGACAGGATCTTAGGCTGTTTCTGGTTGTCCACAAGGGCCAGCATGATAATGGAGAAGTTGGACTGAAGGGCCGTCTGCTTAAACAGGGTGTTCAGCACCACCTGAGGATTGGCATCCTTCTTCAGCTCAATGACCATGCGCATACCGTTGCGGTCGGTCTCATCCCGCAGGTCGGAGATGCCCTCCAGCCGCTTATCCTTGACCTGATCGGCAATGCTCTTGATGAGCTGGCGCTTGTTCACCTGATAGGGAAGCTCGGTGACGATGATGCGGGTGCGTCCGTTGCCGAATTCCTCGAACTCGGTGCGGGCACGCACCACCACCTTGCCGCGGCCGGTGGCATAGGCGGCACGGATGCCGCTTCGGCCCAGAATAATGCCCCGGGTGGGGAAGTCGGGGCCTTTGATGTGCTCCATCAGGTCGGACAGCTCCGCCTCGGGATTGTCCAGCACGCAGATGCAGGCATTGATGACCTCGGTCAGGTTGTGGGGCGGGATGTTGGTGGCCATGCCCACGGCGATGCCGCTGGAGCCGTTGACCAGCAGGTTGGGGAAACGGGAGGGAAGCACACGGGGCTCCTCTCTCGACTCGTCAAAGTTGGGGTCCCAGTCCACCGTCTCCTTGTCGATGTCCCGAAGCATCTCATCGGAGATGCGGGACATGCGGGCCTCGGTATAACGGTAGGCGGCGGGGGGGTCGCCGTCCACGGAGCCGAAGTTACCGTGGCCGTCCACCAGCATGTAGCGCATGGAGAAGTTCTGAGCCAGACGCACCATGGCGTCGTACACGGAGCTGTCGCCATGTGGGTGGTACTTACCCAGCACGTCACCCACACAGGTGGCAGACTTTTTAAAGGGCTTGTCGCTGGTCAGGCCGCTTTCGTACATGGTATACAGAATGCGGCGGTGGACGGGCTTCAGGCCGTCGCGCACGTCAGGCAGGGCGCGGCCCACGATGACGCTCATGGCGTATTCGATGTAGGATTTTTCCATCTCCTCCACCAGACGGGACTCGGTGATCACCTGATCGGGGAAGAGGATGTCTTCCGGTTTATAACTGCGGTTATGTGCCAACTTGCGTCACCTCCTTAGAAATCAAGATTTACTGCGTACTGTGCGTTCTTTTCGATCCACTGCTTGCGGGGCTCTACCTCTTCGCCCATGAGGATGGTGAAGATGCGGTCGGCCTTCACCGCATCGTCCAGTGTGATGCGGCGCAGGGAGCGCTGTTCGGGGTCCATGGTGGTCTCCCACAGCTCGTGGGGGTCCATCTCGCCCAAGCCCTTAAAGCGGTTGATGACCACCTTGGCATTGGGATTGTCCTCCCGCAGTTCGGAAGAGACCCGGTCGCGCTCTTCGTCGGAATAGGCCACCCGTACCGTCTTGCCCCGGGTCAGCTTATACAGGGGAGGCACGGCGGAATAGACGTAGCCGTTTTCAATAAGGGGACGCATATAGCGGAAGAAGAAGGTCAAAAGCAGGGTGCGGATGTGAGCGCCGTCCACGTCGGCATCGGACATGATGACAATTTTGTGGTAGCGCAGTTTTTCAATATTGAATTCCTCACCGATACCGGCACCCAGAGCCACGATAAGGGGCGAGAGCTTGTCGTTGCCATACACCTTGTCCATGCGGGCCTTTTCCACGTTGAGCATCTTACCCCACATGGCCAGAATGGCCTGGAACCGGGAGTCACGGCCCTGGATGGCGGAGCCTGCGGCGGAGTCGCCCTCGACGATATACAGCTCGCACAGGGACGGGTCGCGCTCATTACAGTCCTGAAGCTTGTCGGGCATCTGACCGGACTCCAGACCGTTTTTGCGGCGCACGTTCTCACGGGCCTTGCGGGCGGCCTCTCGGGCGCGGGCGGCCATCAGTGCCTTTTCCAGAATGGCCTTGCCCACCTGGGGATTTTCCTCCAGATACACATCCAGCTTCTCGCTGACCACGTTGTTGACCAGAGTGCGGATCTCGCTGTTGCCCAGCTTGGCCTTGGTCTGGCCCTCAAACTGGGCCTCGGTCAGCTTGACGGAGATGACCACGGTCAGACCTTCGCGGCAGTCCTCGCCGGAGAGCTTGTCGTCCTCCTTCAGGATCTTCATGCGCTTGCCGTAGCTCGTCAGGGCGGTGGTCAGGGCACGACGGAAACCTTCCTCATGCATGCCGCCCTCGGGGGTGCGCACGTTGTTGGCAAAGGAGACCATGTTCTCCTGATAGCCGTCGTTGTACTGCAGGGCGATCTCCGCCATGGAATCTTCCTTGGCGCCGGAGACATAGATGACCTCGGGATGGACGGGGGTCTTATTAGCATTGAGCCAGGTAACATATTCCCGGATACCGCCCTCGTAGCACATGGAGTGACGGCGGTCCTCCTCCGGCTTTTCCGCGCTGGCAAGGCGGTTATCTGCAATGGAGATGCGCAGACCCGCGTTCAGGAAGGCCTGCTGCTGCATGCGGGTGTGCAGGGTCTCGTAATTATAGACGGTGGTATCGAACATCTCCGGGTCGGGCTTGAAGGTAACAATGGTGCCGGTGCGATCCGTCTCCCCGATGATGGTCATTTCCTGGGTGATGTGTCCCCGGGCAAACTTCATCTGGTGGATCTTGCCGTTTTTGTGCACCTGCACCTCCAGCCACTCGGACAGGGCATTGACCACGGAGGCGCCCACACCGTGCAGACCGCCGGACACCTTGTAGCCGCCGCCGCCGAACTTGCCGCCGGCATGCAGGATGGTAAAGACCACTTCCAGTGCTGGCTTGCCGGTCTGAGGCTGGATGTCCACAGGGATACCACGGCCGTTGTCGGTGACGGTGATGGTGTCCCCCTCGTTGATGGTGACGGTGATCTCGTCGCAATAGCCGGCCAGAGCCTCGTCAATGGAGTTATCCACGATCTCATAGACCAGATGGTGCAGGCCGGACTCCGAAGTGGAGCCGATATACATACCGGGGCGCTTGCGGACTGCTTCCAGTCCTTCCAGCACCTGGATCTCCGAGCCGCCGTATTCGTGTTCCACCTGAGTGGAGTTCAGTTCCAGTTCTTCAGACATAATTAAAACCTCCCGGTTTCGCGTTGTTTTGCTTATTCAAATCCGTTTTTCTCCGCGCGGCCCATCAGGGTGGCAGAGGACAGCTGGGACACGTAGACCTGCCAGTTTTCACTGCCGTTGTCCGTGACCACGAAGGAGCGGGGCAGGTCGTCACAGACCCAGATTACCCGGCCTTCCTCCTGCGCCATGTCCAGAAATTCTCTGGTCTTATAGGCCCAGCTGGCATTGTCCATATCAAATATGCCGATCACGTCCCGGTATGGAACGACCACGGATTGGCCCAAATGAAGATACATACCAGTCTCCTTAAATCAGCTTCCCGTCCTTGATGTGAAAGCTCTTTCCACCATCCAGACAATCAAGTTTATCTTCCTCACAGCAGGTAATAAAGACCTGACCGCCTTGTATGCGATTCAATACAAAGGCCTGCCGTTTGGGGTCCAGCTCACTGAGCACATCGTCCAGCAGCAGCACCGGCCATTCCCCTGTTTCTACCTGGAAAATCTCCCGCTGTGCCAGCTTCAGAGACAGAGCCGCGGTCCTTGTCTGGCCCTGTGAGCCGTACATTTTGGCCGACATGCCGTTGAGAAAGACGGCCACATCGTCCTTGTGGGGTCCAGACAGGCACTGACGGCTGTCCAGCTCTGCCTGACGATGGCTTTCCTGATGGGCCAGCAGTTGTTCCAGAATTTCTCTGGGCTGGGCCTTTGGGTCGGTGACAGTGGACACCGTCTCATAGGCCAGTGTCAATTGCTCACGCCCACCGGAGAAATCGGCATGGATGGCAGGCGCGTGGTCCATGAGCCGCCGGACAAAGTGGGCCCGGTAATGGATAAGGATGGCGCCGGTCTGGGCCATTCTCAGATTAAAATCATCCAATGTCGCCAGCAGAGACGGGTTTTCCGGCCAGTCCCGCAGAATGCGGGTCTTATGCTCATAAAGGCGGTTATACTCTGCCAGAGCCTGGGCATACCGGGGACGAAGCTGACAGATGGCACTGTCCAGAAAGCGCCGGCGGGCCGCGCCGCCCTCCCGGATGAGATATAGGTCCTCCGGACAGAACAGCACTGTGGTCAGGATACCGGACAGCTCTCCGGCGGACTTGAGCCGCACCCCGTTTGACCAGAGCTGACGGCTTTTGCCTCTGGACAGTCTGGCCTCTAGCGTAAAATCCCTTTCCCGGGAAAAGACCTGCCCCTTGATAAAGGCCTCGTCCACTCCCAGTAAGATCATTTCCTTGTCGTATCTGGCTCTGTGAGACCGGGCGGTGGATAGGTAGGAAAGAGCTTCCAGCAGGTTGGTCTTGCCCTGTGCGTTTTCCCCGTAGATCAGGTTGACTCTGGGGTCAAATTCCGCTTCCAGATGGACATAGTTGCGGAAAAAGTCCAGCTCCAGCGATTTGACCATCATGTGACCACAAGCTCCAGCTCGTTGTCAATGGCACAGTGGTCACCGGGACGCATTTTTTTGCCCCGCATGGTGCACACTTCGCCGTTGACGGTGACCCGACCTTCCTGAATGATGAGCTTGGCGTCACCGCCGGTCTCTACCGCACCGGCAAATTTCAAAAGATCCTGCAACTTGATAAATTCCGTGTGGATCTTAATTTCATGAGATTCCATAAATACCCTCTTTTAGTTGGCTTTCAGACGGACAGGCAGTACCATATAGACAAAGGTCTCCTCGCCCTCGGCAGGCAGGATGATACAGGGAGCTACCCCGGAGCTCATCTCCAGCCGGACCCGGTCTGCAGGAGCGGCCTTGAGCGCATCCATCAGGTACTTGTTATTAAATCCAATCTCCAGGCCCTGACCGTTTCCGTCAATGGGACACTGGTCTGCGGCATCGCCGATGCCGGTCTTGGTGGTGATGGACAGGACCCCGTCATCAAAGACACAGCGCAGGGGGCTTTTCAGCTTGTCGCTGATAATGAGGGACACGCGGTCGATGGAGGCCAGCAAAGCCCGCTTTTCTCCCTCTACCTGAATGGTGCTGTTCTTGGGAATGGCCTTGCGCCAGTCAAGGAAGTCACCTTCCAATCTGCGGGTGACCAGAATGGTGTCGCCGGTATCGAACATAATGTGGCGGGCACCTTCGATCACAGTGATAGGAGCATCTCCTGCCGCGCAGATCTTCTCCACCTCGCTCAAGGCAGAGCCGGGCACTACGAACTTAAACTGTTCCGTACCCTTCTTCTGGGCGATTTTTTCCCGACGCAGGGCCAGACGGTAACCATCCACGCTGACCACGGTGAGTTGATCGTTTTCGATCTCAAACAGAGAGCCGGTGTGGACCGGGCGGCTTTCGTTGTCGCTGACTGCGAAGAGGGTCTGGCTGATCATGGAGCGCAGAGCCTCCTGCTCAATGGAAAAAGAGTTCAGGTCGTCTACCACAGGCAGTTCGGGGAATTCCTCCGGATCGGTGGCCAAAATATTGAACTCGCTCATGCCGCAGCGCACATTTACCATATAGTTGTCCGCAGTAAAATACAGCACGTCATCGGGCATTTTGCGCACGATCTCGCCAAACAGACGGGCGGACAGCACCAGCGAGCCGGGCTGGGTCACGTCGGCAGGGACCATGGTACGGATGCCGGTCTCCAGATTATAGCCGGTCAGGCGTAGTACGCTGCCCGCTTCGATGAGAATACCCTCCAGAGCGGGAATAGCGCTCTTTTGGGACACGGTGCGGGAGGCGGTAGCCACCGCGGTCTGAAGCAGGGCCTTTTCACAGGAAAATTTCATGAGGGAGTTCCTCCTTTTTCTTCTCGCTCTCTAAAGAGAGGAAAGGATCATATTTTTAGTGATAGTAGATAGTAGGGAAAATTTTTGTGGAAAGATGCCGCTTTGCGTTGCAGGAGCATTGAAAGCGCCTCCACAGGGGGTGTGGACGGGTTGCACGGGTTTTCCACAGGTGTTTTTTAAGGGTTTTTTTTATCCACGGGCTGTTTTCCACATGTCAACAAAATCGGTGGATTTTTCTTTTTGCGTGTTTAGACGCTTATTCGTAACGGGCATTGATATTAGCAGTAATGTCTTTGATGACCTCTGCCGCCTCAGGCTGGGATTTGACCATCTTTTCAATGCGCTCAATGGCATGCAGAACGGTGGTGTGGTCCCGGTTATCAAATTCCCGGCCGATCTCTTTTAAAGAAAGATTGGTCATGCGGCGGATCTGATACATGGCGATTTGCCGGGCCTGAGAGATCTCCTTGGTGCGGCCTTGACCCCGCAGAAGGTCTGGTTCGGTGTTGTAGAACTTACACACCTCGTCAATGATCACGTCCGCGGTGGGCAGGATGTCCGCCTTATCCTTGAACATGTCCTTAATGGCCTTGACTATGGTTTCCTTGTCAACGTCGTCACCCATGAGCTGTTGATAGGCAAGGATCTTATTAATGACACCTTCCAGCTGTCTGACGTTGGCGGTGATGTTTTCCGCGATCAGCTGGAGCAGGAAGTCAGGCAGGTCCACCCCCATGCGGATGCATTTGCTTTTGATGATGGCCATGCGGGTCTCGTAATCGGGGGGCTGAATATCAGCCAGCAGACCCCATTCAAAGCGGGTCTTCAGTCGATCCTCCAGACGGAGCATCTCTTTGGGCGGACGGTCGGAGGTAAGTACGATCTGCCGCTTGGACTCGTAAAGGGTATTGAAGGTATGGAAAAATTCCTCCTGGGTGGATTCACGGCCTGCAATGAACTGTACGTCATCCATGAGGAACAGGTCTGCCGAGCGGTACCGCTCACGGAACTCCTGATTGCGGCCCTCCCGGATGGCTCGGATCAGTTCGTTGGTAAAGGCCTCGCCCTTGATGTATACGATGCGGTATTCCGGATGCTCCCGGGCTACGGTGTCGGCAATGGAATAGAGCAGATGGGTCTTTCCCAAGCCGGACTCACCGTAAATGAACAGGGGGTTGTAGCTTTGGGCCGGGGCATCGGCTACCGCCCGGGCCGCGGCATGGGCAAACTTGTTGGAGGAACCGACCACGAACTTGTCAAAGGTGTAGTCGTCCGTACCCGGAAAGCCGAAGCTCTTTTTGGGCTGGCGGCGGGCCTGTACCTGTTCCGGAGAGAGGATAAGCACGTCCAGCTCAGCGGAAAACAGCTCCTTCAAAGCCTTCTTTATGTAGTCTGTATACAGCTTGGTGACAATGTCCCGGTTGGTCTGGCTGGGAGAGCACAGCACCAGCCGTCCATCTTCCATTTCCACGGCGGTCATGTCACTGAACCACGTGTTGATGGTAACGGAGGTGAGGTCTGCCTTCATCAGGTCCAGCACTTTGGTCCAGATGTCTGCGGCGGAGTTTGTCATGGAAAAAACCTCCTGAAAAAAGAGTGTGAGAAAAGCGCGCAAAAGGCGCCGGAAAACAGAAAAAAGCCTGTGTTTTCCCTGCGAAGACACAGGGGGTCAATCTACTTTATTATACCAAAAATATGTGGACAGAGCAAGGAGTTTGACCTCTTTTTTATTTATAATATAGGTATATTTTTAAAGTTATCCACACAGGGAGTTGAAAGCGGAGAGTGCATGTTTAAAACATCTTGTTTGAAACGCGCTTTTCCTGTTTCTCTTGGGTAAAGAAATCTCTTTAAACACAATATGTTGTGCTGAAAGCAGAACAGCAAAAAAACCGTGCCGTTTGTATGAAATTTGTGGTTGACAGAATGACTTTTCTTGTTCTATAATGAGTGGCACGCTATGTTCCGGCATAGCTTATTTTGACGACCGCAGCCGTCATGCGGCTGTTGTGGTGTACCGCCGTTCCGGCGGTTCTCAGTTCGTAACAGGAGGTGTCCCCGCATGCTTCGTACCTATCAGCCCAAAAAGCGTCAGCGCTCCAAGGAGCACGGCTTCCGCAAGCGCATGGCCACTCGCAATGGCCGAAAGGTTCTGGCCCGCCGCCGCGCGAAGGGCCGTGCGCGCCTGACCTACTAAGGTGTGGCGCAAACAAGCGATGACATCGTTTTAAAGTAGGGGCGTGGGATAAATATCCCCCGCCCCTGCGTGAGCATTCAGAGAAGCGCTGAGCCGTCGCGAACAGCCCGGATGGACTGGAGCGAGGAACGCAAACCAAGCGAACGAAGTTTGCTGTTTGTGTTCCGAGTCGGAGGGAAGCCGGGCGTTGTGAGCAGGCGAGGCGTGACAACGAGAAGCGCGAAGGCTCACCAAGGAGGAGATGACAGACGGATGAAACACACAGTTTCACTCAAGCTGAATCATGAGTTTCGCCGCCTGTATCACAAGGGGAAGACCGCGTCTTCCCCCTTTCTGGCTGTCTATTGCCGGAAAAACCGGATGCAAACCAGCCGTCTGGGCCTGACCACAGGGGTCAAGCTGGGCAAAGCGGTCCGCCGCAACCGTGTCCGCCGCCGCCTGCGGGAGATCTACCGTACCAACGAGTACCGTCTGGCTCCCGGCTGGGACATTGTGATCGTGGCCCGGGTCAAGTCGGTCTATGCCCGCTATGACGAGCTGGAGCGCAGCTTTCTGACTCTGGCCAGAAAGCTGGAACTGCTTGTCCCGGCAGAGGATAAGGTATGAAAACAGTTCTGCTTTTTCTCATCCGCTTTTACCGCCGGAATATCTCTCCCATGCGTTCGCCCTGCTGCCGCTTTATCCCCACCTGCTCCCAGTACGCGCTGGAGGCGGTGGAAAAGTACGGCGCGCTGAAGGGCGGCTGGCTTGCCCTGCGCAGGCTTGCGCGGTGTCATCCCTTCCACAGACAAAAATCCGTTGAATACGATCCGGTGCCCTGAGGGGCCCACTACAATTTGATTATGGAGGCATGAAAATGGATCTGATGTATTACATCGTATTCCCGTTTTCCTGGTTGCTGAATATTTTTAACAGCGTTTTCAACAGCTACGGTCTGGCCATTATCCTCTTTGGTCTGGTGGTCAAGATCATTCTGTTCCCCCTGAGCCTGAAGGGCAAAAAGAGCATGATCCAGACCAGCATGCTCTCAGCCAAGCTGGAGCAGCTGAAAAAGCAGTACGGCAAGGATCAGCAGCGTTATAATATGGAAATGCAGAAGCTGTACCAGAAGGAAGGGGTCAACCCCATGGGTGGCTGTCTGTGGTCCCTGCTGCCCATCTTCGTTCTGCTGCCCCTGTACGCCATTATCCGCGAGCCCCTGAAGTATCTGATGGGCCTGACCCCCGAGCAGATCCAGCAGGTGGCCGATGCCCTGAACTGGGGCACCGTGGCCTTTGAGCGGGGCTGGATCGGTGAGGTCGCTACCGAGTTTGTCAGCCGCGGCTACGAGCAGCTGTATCTGGCCTCTCTCATCACGGCGGAAAATCTGCCCCTGCTGGCTGCCAAGCTGGGTGAGAGCGTTAACATTTTCATAATGAACTTCTCTTTCCTGGGTGTGGATCTGGCTACCATGCCCACCTGGAAAATCTGGGCAGATCCTTCCTGGAACACCATCGGCGCTTTCCTGCTGGTCATGGTGTCCACCGGCCTGAGCGTGCTCATGTCCAAGGTGTCCATGATGACCAACAAGATGAGTGGCCATGCCGCCGATGCCCAGTCGGAAAAGACGGCTCGGACCATGATGTGGACCATGCCCCTGATGTCTTTGTGGATCGGCTTCTCCATGCCTGCCGCCCTGTGTGTGTACTGGATCGCCAACAGCCTGTTCTCCATGCTGCAGGAGCTGCTGGCCTCCAAGATGCTGAAGAAGGACTATGAAAAGGCTCGTCTGGCCGCCGAAGAGCGTGCCCGTCAGGAGAAGGAAGAGGAAAAGACCCGCAAGGAAACCGCCCGTCTGGAGCGCGCCCGCCGCGCCAAGGAGGATAAGAAAGGCACCGTCCCCGAAGGTGTGAACAAGGACGACAGCCGTGAGGGCCTGCGCGCCTATGCCCGCGGCCGGGCCTATATCCCCAACCGCTACGGCGAGGTCACCGAGTATGTGGATCCGAATACCATGACTCCCGTGGACGCCAAGACCCGCAAGGAGCAGGAGAAGAGTGCTCTGGCCGCGCAGCAGGTCAATGTGACGGAAAAGATGGACCTGACCGGGCTGGGCAAGCAGGCGGATGAGCCTGTGTCGAACGAGGACAAGGAGAGTGTCTGATTATGCGTAAATTTATTGAGACCACCGGCCGCTGCGAGGAGGACGCCATCGCCGCCGCCCTGTTCCAGCTGGGTCTGGATCGGGACGATGTGTCTGTGGAAGTGCTCCAGCGGCCCAAGAACGGTTTTCTGGGCTTCGGCAGCAACCCTGCCAAAGTCCGTGTGAGCTACGGGGTGGAGGGCGAGGAGGAAACCCCCATCCCCATGCCCAAGGAAGAGACCAAGACTGAGCCGGTCAAGCCCGCGGCCCCGGTGCAGCCCAAGCAGGAGTCTCAGCTGCAGCCCGATGATGAGATCATCATTGCCAAGGAGGAGCCCGTTTGGACTCCCGCCGCTGCCGACGATGTCAAGGCAGAGCGCATCCGTCAGTTCCTTGTGGGGCTGATGGAGCATCTGGAGGTGGATGCCACTCCCGAGATCTCCGTCACCGAAAACGGCTATCAGGTGGTCCTTCAGGGACAGAATCTGGGTGCCATCATTGGCCGCAGAGGCGAGACGCTGGATGCCATCCAGCAGCTGACCAACTACTCCATCAACCGCAGCCAGTCCAAGCGCGTGCGCATCCATATTGATGCCGAGGGATACCGCGCCAAGCGGGAGGAAGCGCTGGAGCGGCTGGCGGTCAAGGTGGCCGGCAAAGTGGTCAAGTACCGCAAGAACGTCACTCTGGAGGCTATGAACGCCTACGAGCGCCACGTGATCCACAGTGCGCTGCAGGACTATCCCGGTGTGACGACCTACTCTACCGGAACCGAGCCCAACCGCCGCACCGTGGTGGCCTACGCATCGGAAAAATGATTATTTCAACAAGACACAGAGCAATGCTCTGTGTCTTGTTTTTTATATTGGGACCGGGAAAGAAAAAAATACTTTCCTATTTGAACGAGATAGGATATAATAGCAATATTAAGGGTGTCAATGCACCCTTTCTCCTGAGCCAGCAAAAAGGAGTGTTGTCTATGAAGCTCATATTTGCTATTGTCAACAGCGATGATGCCGGTGTGGTTACCCGCAGCCTGACCAGAAGTGGGTTTTCCAGCACCCGGCTGGCCACCACGGGCGGCTTTCTCATGGCCAAGAACGTAACCATTATGATCGGTGTAGATCAGGAAAAGGTGTCCGAAGTGCTGGACATCATCAAGGAGCACTGCCACAGCCGCACACAGATCATCTCCACCGCCACCGGTATTAGCCGTGACTTTCCTGCGGGCATGCCCGTAGAGGTCAACGTGGGCGGCGCCACCATCTTTGTGGTGGATGTGGAGCAGTTTCAGCGGGTGTAAGCGATGCCGCTGACCAGCCTTGTGGGCAATCATGCCCTGAAAGAACAGTTGATGCCCCGTCTGTCCGGCGGCACGCTGGGCCATGCCTTTATTCTGGCCGGTCCCGCGGGCAGCGGCAAGGAGGAGCTGGCCCGGATCCTTGCCCGGGCCATGGTCTGTGACCACCCAGGGGCCAAGCCTTGCGGCAGCTGCCCGGCCTGTAAAAAGGCGCTGGGCGGGATCCACCCTGATATTATTGCGGTAGCCCCTCTTGAGGAAGGCAAGGCCATCACTGTGGATCAGGTGCGCCAAATGCGCGCCGATGCCTATGTCCGGCCCAACGAAGCCCCGCGCAAGGTCTATATTGTGGAACAGGCCGACCACATGCGTGTGGAGGGCCAGAATGCCATGCTCAAGCTGTTGGAAGAGGGGCCCAGCTATGCGGCCTTCCTTTTGCTGGCGGAAAATCAGGGCGGCTTGCTGACCACGGTCCGCTCCCGGTGCGAAACACTGTCGCTCATTGCGCAGGAGCAGGAGCTTTCCGGCCCGGAGGAAGAGCAGACCGCTCTTTTGGCCCGGACTATGGCAGAGCTTTGGCTGGCCGGAGATGAGGCGGGTCTGATGGCCCTGTGCGCGGAATACGAGCGGAAAAAGTGGACGCGTCAGCAGTTTTCCTCCCTGACCCGGTATATGACCGAGCATCTGCGCAGCCTGCTGCCCACAGGGGCGGACCGGCGCAGGATACTCCAAGGAACGCAGCTGATGGACCAGTTCCGGCTGGCGTTGGCCCACAATGTCAATCCTGCCCATTTGGCCGGATGGCTGTGCGCTTCCTGTACGGAAGAATAAGAAATTTTGATCCCCGGAGGATTTTTTATATGACACAAATCATTTCAGTCCGCTTTAAAAGCGGAGGAAAAGAATACTATTTCTCTCCCAACGGACTCCAGTTTCAGCCCGGACAGGGCGTGGTGGTAGAGACCAGCCGCGGAATGGAGCTGGGCGAGTGCGTCAAGGGAAACACCATGGTGGACGAGATGGAGCTGCTGGCCCCTCTGCGTCCCGTGGTTCGCGCCGCCACACCGGAGGACTATAAAGCCGCCGAGCGCAACAAGGAAAAAGAAGAAAAAGCCTTTGCCATCTGTCAGGAAAAGATTGCCCAGCATGGGCTGGACATGAAGCTGGTGGAAGCCCAATACAGCTTTGAGGGCAATAAGGTGGTCTTTTTCTTCACCTCGGAGGGCCGTGTGGACTTCCGCGCGCTGGTCAAGGATCTGGCCGGCGCCATCCATGCCCGGATCGAGCTGCGCCAGATCGGTGTGCGGGACGAGGCCCGGATGCTGGGCGGACTTGGCATCTGTGGACGGCCTTTCTGTTGCTCCCAGTTTTTGGACGAGTTCCAGCCCGTCTCAATCAAAATGGCCAAGACCCAGAACCTGTCCCTTAACCCCACCAAGATCTCCGGCACCTGTGGGCGGCTCATGTGCTGCCTGAAGTATGAGCAGGACGCTTACGAGGATTTGGTCAAGCATGCACCCAAGATGGACTCCTTTGTGGAGACCCCAGACGGTGTGGGTACCGTTTCCTCCGTCAATCTGCTGCGCCAGAAGGTGAATGTGCGGCTGGAGGACGATCCGGAAACCCCCCATTGCTACCACAACTGCGAGGTTTGTGTGGTGCGCAGCGGCAAGGGCAAGCGCCCGGAGGGCTATGTGGCCCCGCCCAAGGAGGAACTGGAAAAGCTGAGAAAACAGCCCGATCCGGAGGAAGAGGCTCCGGTCCGTCAGGAGAGCCGTCTTGCCGCTGCCCTTTCTCAGGTGCTGTCCCACGATGAGCCGGAGTCTGCACCCGCACCCGTGTCTGAACAGGAAGAGCACCGCAGCCGTAACCGCCGTCGCCGCGGACGGGGCACCCCCCAAAAGCCGGAGGGTGAAAAGCCCGACCAGCCCAAGCAGGGGGAGAAAAAGACCCCGCCCGCCCCGGAACAGAAGGCAGAGGGAGAAAAGAAGCCGGGCCGCAACCGTCACCGCCGGCGTCACCGCAAGCCGGGTGGAGGACAGGGTCAGGCACCTGCACAGCAATAAAAGACAAAAAAGCAGCGCACCCAGATGGGTGCGCTGCTTTTGTTTATGATTATTCTTCAGTTTTGGTGCAGGCGATGCACAAATCATCTAGCTGCTTGGCGACCCACAAAATGCAAGCATTTTGCGGGGACCCGACGGGGAATCGAAATGCTCGGCGAAAATGAATTTCGCCTGCGCAATTCTCTGCTGCGCTCCGAATTACGGCGCACAGCGCCGCCCCATCCAAGATGGGGCCCCGTGGCCGCCAATCCACCTTACGCAAAGGCTTAAGCGTCCTGTTCTGCTTTGGTGCAGGCGATGCACAGATCATCCAGCTGCTTGGCGTCCACCACATCAGGGCAGGCCATCATCAGGTCGGAGGCGTTCTGCACCTTGGGGAAGGCGATCACGTCGCGGATGGAGGTGGCGCCCGCCATGAGCATGCACAGTCGATCCAGACCGTAGGCCAGACCGCCGTGGGGAGGCGCACCGTACTTGAAGGCATTGACCAGATGGCCGAAGCGCTCCTGAATATCCTCGTCGGAGATGCCCAGAGCACGGAAGGCCTTTTCCTGCATCTCGGGGGTGTTGATACGGATGGAGCCGCCGCCCAGCTCGGTGCCATTGAGCACGATGTCGTAGGCACGGGCGCGGCAGTTGGCCTTGTCGGAGAGAATCTTGTCCTCATCCTCCACCATGGGGGCGGTGAAGGGATGGTGCATGGCCTGATAGCGGCCCTCCTCCTCGGAGTACTCGAACATGGGGAACTCAGTAACCCACAGGAACTTGAAGTCCATGGGATCGATGATGTCCATCTGCTTTGCCACCTCGCAGCGCAGGGCGCCCAGAGAGGCAAAGACCACCTCGTTCTTCGCGTCGCCCACGATGAGCACCAGGTCGCCGTCCTTGGCTCCGGCGCGCTCCAGAATGGCGGCATTCTCCTCGTCGGTGAGGAACTTGGCATAGGAGCTGGTCACACCGCCGTCAATGAGACGGGCCCACGCAAGACCCTTGGCCCGGTAGGTCTTGACGAAGTCAACCAGCTTGTCGATCTTCTTGCGGGGGAAGGCGGCCGCGCCGCCCTCGATGTTGATCAGGCGCACAGAGCCGCCCTCGGCCACCGGGCCGGAGAACACACCGAAGCCGCAGTCCTTCACGATGTCGGAAACGTCCTTGAGCTCAAAGCCAAAGCGCATGTCGGGTTTGTCCGAGCCAAAGCGGTCCATGGCCTCCCGCCAGGGCATGCGCAGGAAGGGGGTCTGGATGTCCACGTCCAGCACTTCCTTGAACACCCGCTTCATGAAGCCTTCCTGAATGGACATGATGTCGTCCTCGTTGATGAAGGACATCTCAAGGTCGATCTGGGTGAACTCGGGCTGACGGTCTGCGCGCAAATCCTCGTCGCGGAAGCAGCGGGCGATCTGGAAGTAGCGGTCAAAGCCGGACAGCATCAGAAGCTGCTTGTACTGCTGGGGGGACTGGGGCAGCGCATAGAACTTGGAGGGGTGGACACGGGAGGGGACCAGATAGTCACGGGCACCCTCGGGGGTGGACTTGGTCAGGATGGGGGTCTCGATCTCCAGAAAGCCCTGCTCGTCAAAGTAGTCTCGGGCGATCTTGGCGATCTTGTGGCGGGTGGCGATGGCGTGCTGCATGTCGGGACGGCGCAGGTCCAGATAGCGGTAGGTCAG
>JAFVVH010000064.1 GCA_017502285.1 Oscillospiraceae bacterium
ACGCTCATCGACGATACCGTCCAGTTGTGTCCATTTCCCAAGCAGAATGCATACTCAGCCCTCCCTATGGTTTGGGTGATCTTAGTGGTCGCGGCCTGCCAGCAACTTGGCAAACCAGATGTGGAAATCCGGTTCGTCAAAGACGGACAGAGCCTGCACCGCCTGCTGCGTCAGCTCATCCACCAAAGCAGCGCAGCCCTCCAGCCCCAGCGCGGTGACAAAGGTGGTCTTTCCGTTTTCCGCGTCAGAGCCAATAGGCTTGCCCAGCACTTCATCCGTGCTGGTCACGTCCAGCATGTCGTCCCGGACCTGAAATGCCCGGCCAATACACTGGGCATAGGTGTGCACAGCCTGCCGCTGTGTGTCGCTTCCTCCGGCCAGAATACAGCCCAGCTCCGCGGCGGCGCTGATAAGCGCACCCGTCTTCAGCGACTGCATCAGCTTCAGTTCCTCCAGCGACAGGGGACGCTTCTCCCCCTCCATGTCCAGCATCTGACCGCCGATCATCCCCGCCGCACCGGCGGCATGGCTCAGGCAGTCCATTGCCTCCAGCACGCGCTCGGCGCTCAGGCCGGCCCGGTGCTCGGCCATCATTTCAAAGGCCGCCGTGAGCAGGGCATCCCCCGCCAGCACAGCGGTCGCTTCCCCATACACCTTGTGATTGGTGGGCTTGCCCCGGCGCAGGTCGTCATCGTCCATACAGGGCAGGTCATCGTGGATCAGGGAGTAGGTGTGTACCATCTCCACCGCACAGGCAAAGGGCAGGGCCGCCTCCACATTTCCGCCGCACATACGGCAGGTCTCCAGCGTAAGTACGGGACGGATGCGCTTGCCCCCGGCCATAAGGCTGTACTGCATGGCATCGTAAAGGTCGGCATACTGCTCCCGCCCGACAAAGCACCGGCTGAGAAAATTCTCCACAAGGGCGCAGTCGGCATCTAAACGCTTGTTAAAGTCCATGGTTATTCCTCCCCGTCAAAGGGCACTTCCTCAGGCTGGCCCTCCGGCCCTACCTTCAGCAGGGCCACCTTCTGCTCGGCCTTATCCAGCAAAGCGGAGCAGGCGCGCATGAGCTTGGTTCCCTCCTCAAACAGGGCAAGGGACTCCTCCAAGGGGGCTTCCCCTCGCTCCAACAGGCCCACGATCTCCTCTAACCGGGCCATAGACTGCTCAAAATTCATTTTCTTTGCGGCCATTGGGCTCACTTCCTTTCCTCTACGCGGCATGCAAGAGTTCCCTCCCGCAGCCGCAGGTCCACCGCATCTCCCACCTCAACCTGTTGAGTGGAAGTGATCACGGTTCCATCCTCGCTTCGGGCGATGGCATAGCCTCGCCCCAGCACCTTCAGGGGGCTTAGCGCATCCAGCGAGGCCGCCAGTTTGCCAAGCCGTCCCTTCTCCCCTGCCAGCGACTGCTCCAAACCATGAATCAGCCTGCGGCTGTGGTAATCCAAAAGCAAGCGGCGCTCACGCACATAGTTGGACGGATCGGTCAGGGCCGGACTGCCCCCAAGCCGCTCCAGCTTTTGCCGTGCGGCGCTCATAGGATGGGCAATCCCCCGTTCCAGCCGCCGGGCCAGATGGTCCAGCGACCCGGCTAGTTCCACCCGATCCGGCACCGCCAGTTCCGCAGCGTTGGATGGTGTGGCCGCCCGCAGATCGGCAACGTAGTCGGATATGGTCACATCCGGCTCATGGCCCACGGCGGAAATGATGGGAATGTGGGAGCGGTAGATGGCCCGGGCCACCACTTCCTCATTAAAAGCCCACAAATCCTCCACAGAACCTCCGCCCCGTCCGGTAATGATTAGGTCGGCAAGTTTGTAGTAGTTTACATAATCAATCGCCGCAGCGATCTCCTCCGCAGCCTCTTCCCCCTGTACGCGCACAGGGACCACAAGGACGTTGGCGCGGGGCCAGCGGGCCTTCAAAATACGAAGCATGTCCCGCACCGCCGCGCCTGCGGGTGATGTAACAAGAGCGATCTGCTGCGGGAATTTGGGCAGCGGCTTTTTGTATTCTTCCGCAAACAGACCCTCACGGGCCAGTTTTTCCTTCAGCTGCTCAAAGGCCAGTTGCAGGTCGCCCGCCCCCTCCGGGGTAAGCTGCACGCAGTAGAGCTGATACTGTCCATCCCGGGGAAAGACGGTGATGCGTCCGGCAGCGATGACCTGCATGCCGTTTTCCGGGCGAAAGCGCATACGAACCGCGTCACCACGAAACATAACGCAGCGCAGGGCGCTTTGTCCGTCCTTCAATGTGAAGTAATGGTGGCCTGAGGGGTAGAGTTTATAGTTGGATATCTCGCCGCGGACAAGGACTCCGGAAAGCACTTCGTCCCGATCCATCTGTCCCTTGATGTATTGGCTGATTTGAGAAACGCTGAGCACACGCAGCTCGCCGTTCATCCCAGTGCCCCCCTCTCCAGTGCCCGGTGGGTCAGGATGGCCACACCCATGGCATTGTCGGTGGAGTACTGAGGCTGGGCAAAGACCGCGCCACACTGTTCCTGCATGGCCTCACGCAACCGGGAATTGGATGCCACACCGCCGGAGCACAGCACACTCAGCCCCGGGTGATCTTTCAGCGCCTGCCGGGTGGTGCGCACCACCACGTCCGCCACCGTGTCCAGCACAAATCGGGCAATGGAGGACTGTTCCTCTCCCGCCTGCACCATTGCCTTGACCTTATTCTCCATGCCGGACAGGGAGAAAGTGAGTCCCTGCAGCTTGACTTTGAAGGGTTTCGTCTGCGTTCCCTCGCTATACAGCCGGTCAAGTGCCTTGCCCGCTGGGAAGGACAGGCCCAGCAGCACACCGGTGCGGTCGATCAGCTGACCGGCAGAGATGTCGCTGGTCCCCCCAAGGATGCGCGCCTTCACGTTGTAGCCATCCGGCTCTACCAGCAGCAGCTCCGTGGTGCCGCCGGACAGGTGCCATGCCAGAAAGGGCTTGTCCAACAGGTCCATCCTGCCTGCCGACCATGCGGCAGCGGCAAGATGCCCCTGCTGATGAGAGCAGGGAAAAAAGGGCACCTTCAGAACGCAGGCCAAAGCCTGAGCCTGAGAAGTGCCCGCCAAAAAGCAGGGCATATAGGAGCCCTCCACTGCCCGGGGACGGGTGCTGGCTCCTACTGCCCGAATATGATTCAGTTCCATCTGCCCTGCCAGTTCTTCCACCAGACCGGGCAGACGCTTCACGTGCTGGAACAGCGCGTCACTCTGACGCAGCCCCAGCGCGCCCTCCGGAACGTCCAGCAGCTTGCCCACGTTGCATCCGTTCTCCCCGTCAAACAGGGCTACGGAGGTGGTGTAGTTGCTGGTGTCCAGACCCAAGACGGCACCGCTCATTGGGTATCTTCCGGAAACTCGCTGCGCACAAAGGTGCCCAGAATGCCGTTGATGAAGGAGACTACCTCAGCCGTCTCATAGTCCTTGGCGATTTCCACTGCCTCGTTGATGGCAGCCGCGTTGGGGATGTCGGGCATATAGAGCACCTCATACATGGCCACGCGCATGACGGCGGCAGCCACACGTGGGATGCGGGCAAAGCTCCAGCCCACGGAATAGCGGGAAATATAGTCGTCCAATTCCGGACCGTGCTCAAACACACCGGACACCAGCGCCCGGATATACTGCTCCTGCTTTTCGTCGGGAAACTCCGCGTACAGGGGCTCCTCCGCTCCGATCAGGGCAAAGTTTTCCGCAGTCAGCTCATCTTCCAGCAGCTGCTGGGCGGTGCGGTCACCAAATCCCAGTTCAAACACCATATGCACGGCGATCTCACGGGCAACGGTTCTTGTCATAGGTATCTCTCCTTCGGTCTGTTGCTGTGTTTATACATTGGTTATTTATTATTATACATGTGAATATACAAAAATGGAAGTAGCAATTTCATTGATTATAAAAGAAATTTCCGGTGGATAAGGATGAATATTCATCTTCCTCCCTCTGGGCATAAAAACAGCGGCGGATGACATCATCCGCCGCTGCCGTGTTTCAATTACTGCTCCTGCTTTGGGGGATCCTTTTCAAAGGTAACGCCACCCACATTGATATCCACCGCCTGTACCTTCAGGCCGCTCATGGACTCGATATTGGTGGCTACCGCGTCCTGTACGGCACGGGCCACGTCCATGATGGTGTAACCATACTTGACAAGAATGGTCAATTCCACACGGACCTGCTCATCTTCCACCTGCACGCGCACACCGCGGGCCACATTCTTTTTGCCCAACAGGTCGCCAATGTCCTTGCTGCCGGAGGCCAGACTGCTTACACCGGCCACTTCCAACGCGGCAGCGGCGGTGATCACACCCAGAACCTCCTCGGAAATATGGATGTTGCCCAGCTCGTCGATCTGGGTGACGTATTCTTTCATTTCAGCCATGGGGGGCACTCTCCTTTTCATCGGTACTGGAAACCTCTTTTGTCCATTGTACCACAGAATCGGAAAATTACAACGATTATTTTCAGGGCACTTCAATGATCTTGATCTGGCTGGCGGTAAATTCCGTGGTTTGGGTCACGATATCCGTGATTCGGGCGGTATCCACATCGGTGAGCTGTCCCCCGGGCACCTGCACCACCACACTGACCGTATCTTCTCCGATAAAGGCAACGCAGTCGGTATAGCCCTTGGCTACCACCAGATTTTCGATTTGTGCTTCGGTGACGGTAAAGTCCGCCATGGTCTGAATAGCCGCATTGGTCTGCTCCTTCATAGCCTGATCCGCCTGTGCATTGGCCGAAGCCTCCTGCAGCAAAGACAGGGCGCTGTCCCGGGCCTGCTGACGGTTGAGCCGCGCGTTGGCAAAGTAGCCGGAGGGAGAGGTATCGCCCTGCGCCTGCCCTTCCTCTCCCACCGTACTGCCGCTCAGTAACGGATCCTTGGTCTCCCCCGCCACCAGTGCCGCGTCACCCAGTGTCTTGCCCGCGTCTGTCTGATCCCCGGTCTGATAATTCCAGTTCAGATAGACCGCAACGCACACAAACAGAACCACCGCAGCCACCACCGAGTTGCGCCGCACCATTTGCATCCATGCTTCGTTCTTCCCCTTCGAGTTTGCCATACCTGTTTCCTCCTTCATTGTCGTTTACATACGGATATTTTCTCCGCACTCAAACCAGTCAGGGCACGCACCGCCTCCAGCAATTCCAGCTTGACTCGGGCATCGCCCCCTCCGGTACAGACCACCAGTGCCCCCTGATATTTGGGATAGATACTTTGCAGCGGTACTGTCCCCTGCGTCCCGGAGCCTGTGGACACGACCACCGTTTCGGCACGCTGCTCACTCTCAGACACCTGGGTATCCCGGGCCAGTATCTGTCGGCTGCCCTCCTTCAACGTCAGTACCACCGTCACCTCACCGGCCCCGCTGATTTGGGACAGCGCTCGTTCCAGCTTACGTTCTACCTGTTCCAAATCAAAATGGCTGTCCGACCGGGGCAGCGAGTCGGTGTTCTGTCCTCCTGCCTCTCCTCCGGGAATCAGCAGCAACACCACGCCTGCCAGCACCACAAGCAGAACATACTTATAGCGCTGCCAAAGCTGCCTCCCGCGCTCCGACAGGCCGGATAAGTCCCATCCCAACTCATTCACCTCCCGTGTAAACAAGGCACTCCGGGTGGATACCAAGTTCACTGTGCACCAGCGCCGTCAACTCTTTGCGCTGCCCATCGTCCAACAGCCCTGCAATGTATGCCCTGTCAGGCAGCCAGACTCCTGTGGCATCCGCTTCACATTCCACCTGCGCCCGGCATACAGCGCCCAGCATGGCTGCCTTGTCCACAATATATGCGCCGCATTCCCGCTCTATGAGTGTTTTCAGCATCTGTTCACTGTCCTGCTCCAACCCGGCCCGGCTGTCCTCCACTTTCCCACGAACTCCGGAAAGCAGCTGCCCGGTATCCGGCAGCTGCACGGACAGCACGGGACGCAGCACCGCGCACAGCAGTACAAGGGCGCACACCAGCTTACCCACCTGCTTTACCGCCCCTTTGGGCATCAGTCCATCGGCAAGCGCCGCCATCAGCGCCGCACAAGTCACGCTCAGCATCCATTGCCGCACCAATTCCATTACCGGCCACCTCCTGCAAGCCCCGACACAATACTGACCAGCAGCAGCAAGGCACTTGCCCCCGTCATACCAAGCATAAGGGCAAATGCCGTTCCGATGCTGTCAATGAGCTTGGCCAGCCGACTGTCTGCCAGCGTGGCGGCCAGCGCGCCGCAAAACTTATAAGTCAGATACTGTGCTCCTAACTGAAGGAAAGGGACGATGCAAATACCCAGCACTGCCAGCATTCCAAACACACCCACCGTGTTTTTCAACAGCCCCGCTCCCACCAGAATGGTATCCGCCGCGTTTGCGATGATGCCGCCCACCACCGGGACCGCGGTCGATATGGCCATTTTTGCCGCCTTGAGGGCGGCGGCATCCGCCGTACCCGCAATGGCTCCGCTCACGGTCAGATAGGTCACAAACAGCACCAGAAGCGCGCTCAGCGCGCGGGTCGCCACCCACTTGAGCACCCCTGCCACTTTGTCCAGTCCGGGATTTCCCACTGCCGCGTGAGCGGTACATGCCACCACGTAGGCATAGACCAGTGGCACCAGCACCCGGTCGATGAGGCTGAGCAGAAGGCTTGAAAACAGAGCGGTGGCCACCTGTCGCACCGCTGCCGCCGTCGGTGCTCCCGTTGCCGCCGTGCACGCAGCGGAAATGGGCAGCAGTATCTGGGAAAAGCCCTGCATCCGGTCAATGGTGCTGCGTCCCAGTCCCATCATGGCGCTCATCTCATTGGCTGATACCGCCGTAATGGCCAGCGCTCCCGCCATAATACACACATTCAGGCCGCCTTGTGGTGTTCCCGCAGCCCTCATGCTTTCCGCCATGGCGCATGCAATAACGATCACCAGCAGGGACACCGCGCTGCTCAGCCCCTTGCGTAAAACCCCGGGCAGGTGCTCTGCCCCCCGTTCCAGCAGTTTGTCCAGTCCCCGGTCCAGCTGGATATCCGGGGACAGCTCCACTCCCGCGTCATACTGTTCCCCAGCCCGAGCCAGCTCGTCCATTCCAATCGCATCCCACAGCTGCTCCTCCTGTGCCCGGCACACAGGCGCAAGCACCAGAGCGAGAAGCACAATTATCAAACACCGCTTGATCATATCAGCATCTCCGCCAGCAGCTCCACCACGCCGATGACCAGCGGTACGGATGCCGCCAAAGCCAAAAAGGTTCCTGCCACCTCCACAAACGCGGCAATGCCGCCCTCACCTGCCGCCCGGCAGGTCTCACCTGCCACCCGGGTGATGACAGACAGCCCCACCACCTTGATAACCGGCTGGACCAGTTCGTTCTCAAGCTGCGCGACACGGGCCAGACGGCTCAGGGCAGATACCACATCTATCAGAGCCTGAGTGCTCATGGCAAGGACCCATGCCCCAGCCGCCAGCATGATCAGCACGGCAAATTCCCCGGCATTGCGCCGCAGCATCATGGCGCACAGCGCCGCCGTCACCGCCCCCGCGGCGATCTTAAGTAACAGTTCCATCACAGTCCGAACAGGCTTTTCACCAGAGCGAACAGCTTGGCGATCTCCTGTACCACCATCATCAGCACCACCACCAACGCGGTCAGTGTGACCATAGTGGCCTGCTCATCCCGCCCGGCCCGGGCCAGCACCTGATTGAGTACGGTGACCAAAATCCCGATGGCAGCGATCTTAAAAATAAGATCCACGTTCATGCGCTTCGTCCTTTCTGCCGCCGGATGCGGCCCTTTCTTCCGTTTACACCAGCATCAGGGATACAAAACCACCTACGGTCACCCCCAGTGCGCTGTATACCTTCCCCATGCTTTGCGCCTGCCGCCGGATGTGTTCGGTGTGCCGTTCAAGCACCACGCGCAGCCGGGACAGCGCCTGCACCTGCCCGTCCGTTTCAAAGCGTCCCATCACATGAGAAAGGCCGGCCAGCAGGTCCCGATCCTGCCGTGTCAGGTCGCTTTTATCCAACGCGGCATGCCACGAATCCGCAAAGGAGTTTCCCTTTTCAAGTTCTGCCATACAATTAAGAAACAGCCATTTCCCCTGCTGCGTTTTCCGGTGTGACGCACGCTTGAGCAGTTCCGGCATAGCGTCCCTGCTCAATGCCAGGTCCCGCTCCAACAGTTCCAGCCCCCGCCCGATATCGTCCAGCATCTTCCCGCGGCGGTACAGCACCGCCGCCGCACGCATGCCCCACAGCACACAGCCGCTCCAAACCAAAAGCACACCAAGCACCTTCAGCATAAAAACCGCTCCATCGCATCTGTTTGTATCACACGTCGCCCTTCTTCCACGCGGATGGTGACCAGCACTTGAAATATCCTCTTTCTCACCATCTCCCAGTAAATCGGCCTGCGCTTCAGGTCCTCCGGACCGCTGCCGTGAGCGGTTGCCAGCAAGGCCACACCGCATCCCACCGCTTGCTCCATGGCAGCAATATCCTCCCGGTCGGTGATCTCGTCCACCGCGATCACGTGAGGATTCATCCCCCGCAGCAGCATGGGAATGGCCAGCGCTTTGGGACAGCTGTCCAGAATGTCGGTGCAGCTGCCCAGATCCATACTGGGACGACCGTGCCAAAGTGCGGCCAGTTCCCCCCGTTCATCGGCCACCGCCACACGCACGGGCCGCCCCACCTCGCCCGAGGACAGGCAGCGTATCAGATCCCGCAGCAGCGTGGTCTTCCCCGCCCCCGGCGGGGCCAATATGAGTGTGTTGGGCAGCTGTCCTTCCCCACACAGCACAGCTGCTGTCGGACCTGCTATTCCTTTTTTCTGCCGCGCTACGCGCAGATTTGCCCCGGAAAGGTCACGCAGGGCATGTATAGTCCCACCTTCCATGACCGCCGTTCCGCACAGGCCCAGACGATGCCCCCCCTCTACCGTCAGATAGCCCCGGCGCAGCTGCTCCAGCACCGTGTGCAGCGACCAGCGGCTTGCCAGCTCCACCACCTGACCCAGCAACCCAGTATCCACCGGGACAGCACCGGGTATGGGCCATTCCCCCTCCGGCAGCACCAGTGTGGGGGGCATCCCCACTCGAAGGCGCACCTCCTCGGTTCGGGCCATGACGAGCTCGTCCACCGCCAGCGCCTGTGCGCGCAGCGGCTGAGGCAACACACCCACCGCCTGCCGGTAGCTTTCCATCCGCCACCCCTCCTTTGTGTTTGTCCTATCCTATGAGGGCTCGTCCCGGACTATTCCTCAAACAGGCAGCAAAAAACCGACCCGCGTCCCCGGACACGAGTCGGTTTTTCGATAATATTCGGTTATTTACCGTGGTTCACAGCGGCATAGAGGGTATTTTCCATGAGCATAGCACGGGTCATGGGACCAACGCCGCCTGGAACAGGGGTAATGTAAGATGCCTTTTTCGTCACTTCCTCGTAGCATACGTCGCCGCACAGCTTACCCTGCTCGTTGCGGTTCATAGCCACGTCGACCACAACAGCCCCTTCTTTGACCATGTCGGCAGTGATCAGCCCCACCTTGCCAACCGCAGCCACCAGAATGTCCGCCCTGCGGCACTGTTCAGCCAGATCCGGAGTGCGGGAGTGACAGATGGTAACGGTGGCATGCTTTTGCAGCATGAGGATGGACTGGGGCTTGCCCACGATATTGGACCGTCCGACCACCACGCAGTGTTTACCGGCCACGTCCACACCGTATTCCTCCAGCATGCGCATAACACCGGCCGGAGTGCAGGGCAAAAAGCCCTTTTCCCCGATCATCAGCTTGCCCACGTTATAGGGGTGGAAGCAGTCCACATCCTTGTCCGTTCGGATGGCACGCAGCACCTCCTGCTCATTGAACTGCCCGGGCAACGGCAGCTGCACCATAATACCGTCAATGTCCCCCCGCTCGTTAAGCGCCGCGATCAGCTCCAACAGTTCCTCCTGCGCCGCAGTTCCGGGCAGCGCGTGCTCCTCGCTGTAAAAGCCGCACTCCTCACAGTCTTTCTTCTTTCCGTTCACGTACACCCGGGAGGCGGGATTATCGCCCACGATGATCACCGCAAGACCGGGTCGACGGCTCAACTTTTCCGCCTTCTGCCGCACCTGTTCCTTTACCTTGGCCGCAAGGGCCTTTCCATCCATTACAACAGCTGACATAGATCAGTTCTCCTTTGTTATCTCTTTATTTGCCTGCTTCTTCAATCTGACGGCATACAACTCGCGGTTCTGACCGCGCCGGAACCAAAGCTGCCGAATCAGAAGCCCCGCGCCCACCGCCGCAGATATCAGCGCCACCGCCTGAGAGGTGCGCACCGGCACACCAAACATGGTCAGGCCGAAGAAATACAGGCTATCGGTACGCAGTCCCTCGATCCAGAATCGGCCCAGACCGTACCAGAACAGATAGGTGAAAAACAGCTGACCGTCAAAGCGATAGGCCTTCTTCGACACTACATAGAGCAAAGCCAGTCCAACCAGATTCCACAGGGACTCATAGAGAAACGTGGGATGTACCCCGACGCTCCCGTCCAGCATGGCACGGTAGATCACCTCCGCGTCCTGCTGTCCCGTCTTCAGGAATTCCTGTGCGATGGAGGGCGAACACATGCGCCACGGCAGGGTGGTCAATCCGCCGTAGGCCTCCACGTTCATAAAGTTACCCCACCGGCCAACCAGCTGACCGATGAGCAGCCCCTGCACTCCAAGGTCGGCAAAGGGAAGAAACTCCAGCTTCCGCCACCGGCAGAAGGCCAACAACACCAGTGTCGCCGCGATCACAGCGCCGTAGATGGCAATACCGCCGTCGCTGATGCGCAGAACGGCTGCCCAGTCAAGCGATCCATCCGCCCTGCGGTACTGGTCCAGATTGAACACCACGTAATAGGTCCGGCAGCCGATGATGCACAGAGGAACCTGCGCAATAAGCATATCATAAATATCGTCCTGCCGGATACCAAAGGACTCCGAACGGCGGCAGCACCACAGCACCGCCAGCAAAAAACCAAGGGCGATGATGGCTCCGTACCAATACACGTTGCGGCCAAACAGGATAAGTGCCACCCGGTTCAGCTCAAATTCCAGCCCCAAACCGGGAAAGGACACCGTGTTTACCATGGCATCTCCGGGCAATTGAACAAATGCCATTACGTCCCATCCTTCGGCCGCACCACGGACATAGCAGTGCGCTCCGGGGTCACCCAGCGCTCCAGCAGCTGACGGGCATCCTGTGCCGTCAGGCTGTCAAAAGCCTCGGGAAAGGCCAGCGCGTCCGCGCCCAAAAAGAAGTTCTGGGCCTGACCCACGCACAGATTTTCAAAGGAGTTCAGCGACCGGACCTTGCCTCCGTAAACGCCCTTCTTCACCCGCTCCCACAGTGCGGCGTCCAGCCCCTCCCGGGAAATACGGGCGGCTTCTTTCCAAATCGCCTCCCGGACGGCCAGCGGATCTTTCGACTCGCCCCCGGCCATCAGGAAAGCACAGCCGGGATAGGCCTCGTAGCCGTAGGCAAAGCCCTGGTTGATGAGACCCTCCCTGTAAAGGCTGGCATACAGCGGCGAGGACGTGCCCAGCAGGCACTCGCAGGCCAGCTCGCCCACCAGTTGCTGGCGCAGGCCCGCCTGCCCCTTCTCCGGGGCGTCACCCTTGAACCCCAGCTGGAAAATGGGGTTGGAGACTACCATCCGCTCCTCGATCACGGCCCGGGCCACCTGGGGCAGTTCCTGGGGGCCGTAGTCCTTTTGGGCGATGGGGCCAGCCTGCTTAGGCAGAACC
>JAFVVH010000065.1 GCA_017502285.1 Oscillospiraceae bacterium
CCAGCACCACACCAACGCCTTTGATAACGCGTCCGAAGCTGTTTTTCCGAGTCATCCAGATAAGCTTATAGATCAGGAAAGACAGGATGGCAATGTCGATCACGTCACTGACGCGAATCATCTTTACAAAGTTGACCACCGCCTGGATAATACCTTCCATTGCGATTCCCCCGCTTCTCTTCCGGATGATGATAAAGGACTGGTTTCAGCCCACAGTTTCCTATTCTTGTATTATACGATATAAAAAAGAAAATGGCAACAAGAAGCCGTGAGAAAAGCGTTGAATTTTTTATATATTTCAGAGAAATTTCTCATGCAGAAAAACAACCGTTTCCGCCCGATCCGACGTAAACGGCTGAGAAAATTTCATATTGCGATTCGCGCTATCGCCCGCACGAAGTGATCCACCTCTCCGGGCTTATTAAAAGCCGACAGGCTGGCACGCACCGTTCCGCTGTCCAGCGTACCCGCCGTCCTGTGAGCCAGAGGCGCGCAATGCAGACCGCAACGCACCGCAAAACCTTGCAGTGCCAACTGTTCGCCTACCTGCTCGCAGTCCAGACCGTCCATCAGAAAGGACCGCACCCCACTTTGGCAGTCGTCGTCCAGCGTCCCGGCAAACACCCGCACTCCAGGGATCCGCTCCAGTCCCCAGGCCATGCGGCGGATCATCCCGCGCTCCTGCGCGCCGATACGCTCCACACCTTGCCGCCGCACGAAACGTAGCCCCTCCAGCAATCCGGCAATGCCGGGCATATTGTGCGTTCCCGCCTCTAAGCGGTCCGGCAAAAAATCCGGCATCGCCTGAAGGATGGACGCACTCCCCGTCCCTCCTTCCATCAGCACCTGCGTCGTTGCACGGCACAGCAGAAGCCCCGTTCCTTGTGGTCCGTACAACCCCTTGTGTCCCGGCATAGCAACAAAAGCGGCATCCCATTTGCACGGTGTGACTGGCAGGCAGCCGGCAGACTGGGACGCGTCCACGATCAGCGGCACTCTATTTTCTTTGCACAGGGCCGCGATCTCATCAATGGGCAAAACATACCCAAATACGTTGGAAACGTGGGTGCACACCACCGCCGAAACCTCCGGCGTTATCATCTGGCGAAATTGCCGCACCATCTCCTCTGTTTCAAACAGAGGGGCGCATGCCGTCTTGACTGTCACACCCTCCATGGCGTGCAGCGGACGTGTGACCGCATTGTGCTCATAACCTGAAACAAGCACGGTGTCCCCCGGTTTGACCACTGATTTGATGGCAATATTCAGCGCATGGGTAGCGCTTGAGGTAAACACCACCTGTTCCGGGTCGCTCAGCTCAAACAGCTTTGCTGCTTCCTCTCGGCATTGAAAGGCCGTTTGAGCCGCCCGCTGAGCTGCCGGATGCCCGCCCCTTCCGGGGCTTGCCAGAGTATTCACAGCTCGGGCCATAGCGGCAGCCACACGGCCCGGCTTTTGCAGTGTGGTCGCTGCACTGTCCAGATAGATCATATCAGTATCTCCGTATAGCTACCGTCATTTTCGGCAGCAAAAAGCCGTTTGGGCTCCAGCCCGGCCTGCCGCAGTACCATCATCGCTGGGTCCAGATCGCGCCGCGCAATACGCACACAGTGACTGCAGCCCTCGGTGGAAACACTTTTCGGGGAGCGAAGTGTCCGGGCCGAAATGCCCGTGCGCTCCAGGGCAGCGGCCGTTCGCTGGGCATAGGTCAGTGAGCGGCACACAATGAGATAATAGAGCATGATTGATTTCCTTCCTTTCCTGGAAATAGCTCCCTCACAGCCCAGTGTATGCCCTGCGGTCCCGTTTGTTGCCCAAAGAAAAAGGACGGGAGTCATGCTCCCGTCCAAAATCAGATGGCTTCCAGCAGTACAACTGCATGCACAGCGATACCTTCTCCCGTACCGGTAAAGCCCAGCTTTTCCTCCGTGGTGGCCTTTACGTTGACCTGTTCCAAGCTTGTCCCCATGCGTTCGGCCAAATTGTCGCGCATGCAGGGAATAAAATCGGCCAGCTTGGGGCGCTGAGCGATCACCGTAGCATCCACATTACCGACCCGCCAGCCCTTTTGCGCCAGCAGTTGCATCACACGGTCCAGCAGCTTCAGGCTGTCCGCACCCTTATAGGCCGGGTCGGTATCCGGGAAATGCTGTCCTATGTCGCCAAGGGCTGCGGCACCCAGCAATGCATCCATTACCGCATGGGTCAGCACATCGGCATCCGAATGGCCCAGCAGCCCACGCTCAAAAGGGATCTCCACGCCGCCCAGAATGAGCTTACGCTCTTCCACCAGCCGGTGCACGTCATATCCATGTCCGATCCGTATCATACCGTTCACTCCCCACGTTGTGTCAGAATGGCCTCACCCAGCATCAGATCAAAGGGTGTGGTCACTTTGATGTTCTGCCGGTCTCCGGCAGTCAGTACCACCTTCATGCCAAGCCGTTCTACCGCAGAGCAGTCGTCTGTGACCTGCGCATGGTCGGCGCATGCCTTTTCCACCGCTGCGCGGATCAAGTCGGCTTGGAACACCTGAGGCGTCTGTATTGCCCACAGAGTACTGCGGTCCACTGTTTCCTGTACGATGGCGTTTTCCGCCCGCTTGATGGTGTCGTTTACCGGGACCGCAGGAGCCGCCGCCCCGGACGCAGCCGCCTGTCCCAGCACTTCTTTGAGCACCGGCTGGGTCAGGAACGGTCGGGCCGCATCGTGGATAGCGATCAACTGCGCCTCCCGGTCCACTTCCCGCAGTCCGGCACGCACAGAAAGCACACGTTCCGCCCCTCCAACCACGATTTTAGAAACCTTATCAAGTAAATACGCTTTACACATTTTCCCGATCTCTACCAGCAGATCTTCCCGGGTGACCACCACGATTTCAGCCACATCCGGGCAGTCTTGAAACACCTGAAGGGTTCGCGCCAAAATAGGGACATCTCCCAAAGGCGCAAGGACCTTGTCGATCCCCTGCATCCGGCTTGCGGTCCCGGCGGCCACCACAACCACCGAGCAGTTCAGCCCGGAAGGGCGGCGTTTAAACATGGATAAAAGCTTGTTCATCTTGCGGCCTCCTGCAAAAAAGGAGCCGGGCTGCGGCTCCTTTTGTGGGGTAAAATCATCTGGTCCTCTATCCTATTACACCAGCGCGGTATTTATGCGTTGCTCCACATCCTCGTAGCTGACACTTTGTGCCAGAACGATTTCGGAAATGAGGATCTCTTTTGCGGAGTGGAGCATCTTGCGCTCGCCGGTGGAAAGGCCCCGCTCGCCGTCCCGCTGCATCAGTCCCTTGATGACACGGGCTACCTGCAGCAGATCGCCGCTTTTCAGCCGCTCCATATTCTCACGGTAACGGCGGTTCCAATTGGGATCAAATTCCACCTCGATACCGGACAGCTGCTCCAGAACGTGGTCAGCCTGCTCGCTGTCAATGACAGGACGCACACCGATCTCGCCGCAATTATCCACAGGGATCATGACCACCATGGAACGCACAGGCAGCTTCAGGACATAATATTCCCGTGTGACACCGTTGACCTTTTGTTCCACGATATTTTCCACGACACCGGCTCCGTGCATGGGATGAACGATTTTGTCACCCTGGCGGAACATGACCTCCACCTCCTGCTGCGCTGTGTTACATTTTTCTGTTTCTATTGGAAATTATATCATATTTTTTCCCGGACGGCAAGAATCGATTTTCATTTGAAGAATAAAAAAGGACGGGCGCTGACAATTCGTCAGCGCCCGTTCAGGGTTATGGGGTTCAGCCCTCGACATTCTCCTCGGCGGCAACCTCTTCCTCGGCAGCCTCCTCGGCGGGAGCAGTCTCCAGCAGAGCACGGATGGACAGGGAAACCTTCTTGTTCTCCATGTCGATGTCGGTGATTTTGGCCTCAACGGTCTGGCCCTCAGCCAGCACGTCGCCAGGCTTCTCAATGCGGCGGTCGGCGATCTGAGAAATGTGGATCAGGCCATCTACACCGGGAACGATCTCGGCAAAGGCACCGAAGGTCATCAGCTTGACCACCTTGACCTCGGCCACGCTACCCACCTCGTAAGCGGCAGTGAACTTGGTCCAGGGATCCTCGGAATGGTCCTTCACGCCCAGAGAGATCTTCTTCTTCTCCTTATCGGCGGAAATGACGTACACCTCGATGGTGTCGCCCACGGCAACCGCCTCAGAGGGATGCTTAATACGGCTCCAGGACAGCTCGGAAATATGGACCATGCCGTCCACACCGCCAATGTCCACAAAAGCACCGTAAGAAGTCAGGGACTTGACAGTGCCGGTATAGCGCTTGCCGTCCTCGATCTCCTCCCAAACCTTGGCAGCGGCGGCGGCACGAGCCTCAGCAGCCACGGCGTGGATAGAGCCCACCACGCGGCGGCGGGCACGGTTGACCTCGGTAATGCGCAGGCTGACCTTCTGCTTGAGCAGCTGGCTCATCTCGGCATCGCGGGGCAGGCCGGTCTGAGAAGCAGGCACGAACACACGGATGCCCTTGACGGACACGACGATGCCGCCCTTGTTCTCCTCGGTAACGACACCTTCCATGACGGTCTTGGCCTCGACAGCGGCCTCGATCTCGTCCCAGCCCTTGACCATGTCCAGACGCTTCTTGGACAGCTTGACCATGCAGTCACGGTCGCTGACCAGCATCACGTAGGTTTCGATCTCGTCACCGACCTTGACCTGCTCCTCCACCTTGACAGTGGGGTCGTCGGAAAACTCGTCAACGGGGATGTA
>JAFVVH010000066.1 GCA_017502285.1 Oscillospiraceae bacterium
AAATCCCCCTTTCAAAAAAGCAACATCCGCAAATTTATATGATTTTATCTTCTATCATTGATACTTATGCGAGCTTCCCTGCGTTTAGAAGGCAAAAAACAAGTCCGGTTGCAATGCAGCCGGACTTGTTTTTTTGCAAGATTACAATATTTTCACGATACGCTCCACAGCTTCCCTGGTGGCCTGTGCGTCACCAAACGCCGTGAGACGAACGTAACCTTCTCCGCTGGGACCGAAGCCCGCACCGGGGGTACATGCCACATTGGCCTTTTCCAGCAGAAAATCAAAGAACTCCCAGGAACCCATATTATCCGGAGTTTTGAGCCAGATGTAGGGCGCATTCACACCTCCGGAGGCAGACAGGCCGGCGCGGCTCAGACCATCCATGATGACCTTGGTATTGGCGCGGTAGTAGTCGATGACCTCCTGAGTCTGTTTCTGTCCTTCGGGGGTATAGATGGCGGCGGCGGCGCGCTGGACTACGTAGGGCACACCGTTGAACTTGGTGCACTGGCGGCGGTTCCACAGGGCATTGAGCTTCGCGCCATCCCGCTCCAAATCCTTGGGCACCACGGTATAGGCGCAGCGGTTTCCGGTAAAACCGGCAGTCTTGGAGTAGGAACGGAACTCGATGGCACAGGTACGCGCCCCTTCGATCTCATAGATGGTATGAGGCACATCCTCCTCCGTAATAAATGCCTTATAGGCGGAGTCATAGAGGATGACGGAGCCGTTCTTATTGGCATAGTCCACCCACGCCTTAAGCTGCTCCCGGGTGGCCACAGCGCCGGTGGGGTTGTTGGGGAAGCACAGATAGATCAAATCGGCCTTCTCCTTGGGAATTTCGGGAGAGAACCCATTAGCCTGCACGCAGGGCATGTAAATCAGTTTATTCCAGCGACCCAGTTCCTCCTGATAATCACCGGCACGGCCAGCCATGGCATTGGTATCCACATAGACAGGATAAACAGGGTCACACACAGCCACCACGTTATCCACACCGAAGATGTCTCCAATATTACCGCAGTCACTCTTGGCACTATCGGGTACAAAAATCTCATCGGAGGCAATGTCCACCCCGCGGCTCTTGTAGTCGTACTGGGCAATGGCCTCACGCAGGAAGTCATAGCCCTGCTCCGGGCCGTAGCCCCGGAACGTCTCTGCTGCACCCATCTCGTCCACAGCCTTGTGCATAGCCTCAATCACAGCAGGCACCAGAGGACGAGTCACATCGCCAATGGATAGCTTAATAATTTTGGCATTGGGATTGGCCGCGGAATAGGCAGAAATACGGCGGGCTACCTCAGAAAACAGATAGCTGCCGGGAAGCTTGAGATAATTCTGATTGACCTTGGCCATAATTTTTACTCCTTCACCTTGGGATACATCAATAGACGGTAAGATACTTCTCCCGTTCCCAGGAGGACACGCGGATGCGGTACTCCTCCCACTCCTTGCGCTTGCCCTCGATGTAGTTTGTGGCAACATGCTCACCCAGAACGTCCAGGATCACTTCGTCCTTCTCCAGCTCCGCCAGTGCCTCGTCCAAACTGCCGGGCAGGCTGTCAATGTGATGGACCTTGCGGGTCTCTTCATCCATCTCATAGATGTTCTCCACAATTTCAGGAGGCGGGGTCATCTTTTTGGCAATACCGTCCAGTCCGGCCGCCAGGCACACCGCAGCCGCCAGATAGGGGTTGCAGGAGGGGTCTGGGCTGCGCAGCTCCAGCCGAGTGGACTTTCCACGGGCGGCAGGAATGCGAATCAGGGCAGAGCGGTTGGAAGCGGACCACGCCTTGTAGCAGGGCGCCTCATAGCCCGGAACCAGACGCTTATAGGAGTTGACCAGCGGATTGGTAATGGCGGTAAAGCCCTTCACATGGGCCAGCAAGCCGGCAATAAACTGATAGGCTGTTTCGGACAGCTGTTTGTGACCGTTGGGGTCAAAAAAGACGTTCTCGCCGTTTCGGAACAGAGACATATTCATGTGCATACCGTTGCCCGCCTCTCCAAAAATAGGCTTGGGCATGAAGGTGGCGTGCAGCTTGTGCTTCTGCGCAATGGTCTTGGCCACCAACTTAAAGGTCATCACGTTGTCCGCGCCGCGCAGGGCATCGGCATACTTAAAGCCGATCTCGTGCTGACCGGCGGCCACCTCGTGGTGGACGGCCTCGATCTCAAATCCCATTTTTTCCAGCACCAGGCACATCTCCTGCCGGGCAGGTTCGCCCCGGTCCAGAGGACCAAGATCGAAATAGCCCACCTCGTCATTGGTGTGGGTGGTCGGGTTGCCACGCTCATCGGTCTCGAACATGAAGAACTCCATCTCCGGACCAATGTTAAAGGTATCAAAGCCCATGCTCTTGGCACGCTCGATCACCCGGTGCAGCACACCTCTGGGATCGCCCACAAAAGCGGTGCCGTCAGGATTATATACGTCACAAATCAGCCGGGCCACCTTGCCGTACTCCGGCTGCCAGGGCAACACCACAAAGCTGTTCAGGTCAGGATAGAGGTACTGGTCGGACTCATTGATGCGCACAAATCCCTCGATCGAGGAACCGTCAATGGCGATCTGATTGCTGATGGCCTTCTCCACCTGAGAGGCAGTGACCACAACATTCTTCAGCTGGCCGAAAATATCCACAAACTGCATGCGGACAAAATCGATCTGTTCTTCCTTGACGATGCGGATGATATCTTCCTTGGTATATGCCATAAAAATACCCCTTTCTTCCCGCCTTGTGGCGCGGGTAAAATAACCCTTTATAAAAAATAAGTATACACCATACAGCCCGGGTGTCAAGCAGTTTCGCCCATTAAAGTGCATAAAATACAGTTATGAACGGGCCAGAAATTCCTCTAGTTTTAAGACCAGCACCTCAGCCCGGTTGTCCTCGGGCTTGCCCAGCACATGTTCCAACAAAAACCGCTGGGCTGCGCCGATACGTGCGCCCTGCAACCCCATCCGGGCCAGTTCACCGCCGGACAAATCCAACTGCCCCACGCGCACGCAGGGATTTTGAGCCAGCACCGCTTCCAGTTGGAGCAGCACCGTCTTCCCTGCCATGGCCGCCCCGACACGACAGCCATCCGTTCCATATGCAGCCAGCGCCCTGCGCCAGCCTGCATCATCCTCTGGAAGCCCTTGCCGGAAAAGCGCACAGCCCGTCTCGCAGGCGCGGATGGTTGCCCCATCCAGCTTCAGCGTCCGCAAAGGGTCCCTTACTCCGGTGGGAACCAATTCCGGCTGGCTCATCAACCGCTTGAAGATCATCTCTTCTTCTCCGGGCAGATCAAGGCAGGTTTTCAGAGCATGAAAATACCCGGCT
>JAFVVH010000067.1 GCA_017502285.1 Oscillospiraceae bacterium
CAGGACCTGCTGTGCCACGGTCTTGGACTGCTCGTCCTCGGAATACAGGCGGGACTTGGTCAGCTCGATATACCAGTCGCAGTAGCTGTCCCAGATGAAGTCGTACACCTTCTGAGCGGCCACGCCCAGCTCGTACTTGTCCATGTTCTCCGTCACGTCGGGGATCAGGCTGTTGAGCTTGGACAGGATCCACTTGTCCTCCAGTTCCAGCTTTCCGGGCAGCTCGCACTTGTCGATGGTCAGGTTCATCATCAGGAAGCGGGACGCGTTCCAGATCTTGTTGGCGAAGTTACGCATGGCCTCGCACCGCTCGGTGTAGAAGCGCATGTCGTTACCGGGGCTGTTGCCGGTGACCAGATTGAATCGCAGAGCATCGGCGCCGTAGGTCTCGGCGATCTCCAGCGGGTCAATGCCGTTGCCCAGAGACTTGGACATCTTACGGCCCTTGTCGTCACGGACCAGACCGTGGATAAACACGGTGTGGAAGGGAGGCATCTTGGTCTGCTCACAGGCAGAGAAGATCATGCGGGCCACCCAGAAGAAGATAATGTCGTAGCCGGTGACCAGCACATCGGTGGGATAGAAGTACTTCAGATCCTCGCTGTCTTCGGGCCAACCCAAAGTGGAGAAGGGCCACAGTGCGGAAGAGAACCAGGTATCCAGCACGTCAGGATCGCGCTCGATATTCTTGCTGCCACACTTTTCGCAGCAAGTGGCATCCTCACGGCTGACGGTCATGTGACCGCAGTCGGCACAGTACCACACAGGGATCTGGTGGCCCCACCACAGCTGGCGGGAAATACACCAGTCATGAACGTTCTCCATCCAGTTCAGATAGGTCTTGGAGAAACGGTCGGGAACGAACTTGGTCTCACCCTCTGCCACCACACGGATGGCTTCCTTAGCCAGAGGCTCCATCTTGACAAACCACTGGGCGGAAATGATGGGCTCCACATCGGTAGAGCAGCGGTAGCAGGTACCCACATTGTGAGAGTAGTCCTCGATCTTCTCCATCAGACCAAGGCGCTCCATCTCAGCAACGACCGCCTTGCGGGCCTCGTAGCGGTCCATGCCCTCGAACATGCCGCCCTCGGCGTTGACCACGCCGTTGTCGTCCAGCACGCGGATGGTCTCCAGGTTATGACGCAGGCCCACCTCAAAGTCGTTGGGGTCGTGGGCGGGAGTCATCTTCACGCAGCCGGAGCCAAAATCCATCTCCACGTACTCGTCGGCCACAATGGGGATCTCACGGTTCATGATGGGCAGCAGGACCTTCTTGCCCACCAAATGCTTGTAGCGCTCATCCTCGGGATGGACGGCCACACCGGTGTCGCCCATCATGGTCTCGGGACGGGTGGTAGCCACCACCAGATAGCCGGAACCGTCAGCCAGAGGATAGCGCATATGCCACATGTGGCCGGGCTTATCCTTGTATTCCACCTCGGCATCGGACAGGGCGGTGGTACACTTGGGGCACCAGTTGATGATGCGGCTGCCCTTGTAGATCAGTCCCTTTTCATACAGGGACACAAACACCTCGCGCACGGCCTTGGAGCAGCCCTCGTCCATGGTGAAGCGGGAGCGCTCCCAGTCACAGGAGGCACCCATCTTCTTCTGCTGGGCCACGATGCGGTTGCCGTATTTATTTTTCCAGTCCCACACGCGCTCCAGGAACTTGTCTCGGCCCAGATCGTAGCGGGTCAGGCCCTCCTCTACGCGCAGGGCCTCCTCCACCTTGATCTGGGTGGCGATACCAGCATGGTCGGTGCCGGGCACCCACAGGGCGGCAAAGCCCTGCATACGCTTGAAGCGGATGAGAATGTCCTGCAGGGCGCAGTCCATGGCATGACCCATGTGCAGCTGGCCGGTCACGTTGGGAGGAGGCATAACGATGGTAAAGGGCTTCTTGTCCGGGTCGCGGTGACCCTTAAAGCAGCCATTCTTCTCCCACGCCTCGTAGATGCGGGACTCTACCTCCTGTGGTTCGTAAACCTTGGGCAGTTCTTTCATGACAATACACTCCTTTTCGGGGCAACAAAAAATCGCCCCAAGCAATTTGCTCAGGGCGAATTAACAAATCCGCGGTACCACCTGAATTTCCCCTGAGTAAACGATGATTAAATCGACAAGAGCAGATGGCGAGAAAATTTTGTGGGATAAACAGGCGTGATTTTGCAGGAATAATTTGTTTATTTCAAAAAATCACAACGCATTTAGCACCAAAATTTTCCGCGAGCTGCCGCAGACGACTTTAGTCAGCGTTTGCTCCTTGGAGACACTCGTTGCCTCTGTAACGGGAGGACCCGCCGTTTCTTACTGGTTTCGGAAACGAAGCTCCGGGACGACTTCCACACCGTTGAAGTCCGCCTTTGCACCGACCGGCGGCTCTCTGTGCTCCAAGTGGATGTGTACTGCTTCCCATCCAAGCCATTTACAGTCAAACAGTATATTATAAGGAGTATTGTTTGTCAAGTGGTGACCTTCTCCATCTGTTCCTGTATTTTCCTGCTTGATGCTTTTGTAAAATACGATGGAAAATATGAGATTTTTCTTGCATATTATCACCAAATCTGCTATCATGTTTCTGAGAATTGGCTTATCTTGTGTTTGCGCTTTCCGTTTATGACGGTCTGCATGCAAACCGAAAGGAGGATCGCCGTGTCCCTGACTTGCGAACAACTGACCCAGGCCCTGCTCAACTCTTATGAGGCCTATTACGATATTACCCGGGTAGATGACGGTTCTCCCCTGCTTGCCACCTGTGATTTTCACTCCACCAGCGAGCGATATGTCCTTGTGAAGCGGGCCAAACTCTGGGCTGCGGAGACCAATGAATATGTGTTTGTCTTCCACGTGCCCGAACTGACCATGGACTCTCTTGCCCTGTGTCGTGATCTTGCTTTGGAGCAGGGAATGAAAAAGATCCATCCCCACCCCGAGCACATGTATTCCCACATCACGGCCATCCTCCTGTGCGACACCGCCCAGCCCGACGCACTGGAGCTGCTGGAGCGCTACAAGAAGTCCGCTAGTTTCAAGCTATCACTCCATGGATGGATGGAGTATCGCATAGCTGCGGTGGATCTCTCCACCGGTGAAGTCTTTGCCAACCGCAAAGGAAAAGAAGTCAAGCAGTCCCTTTGCAAGGTCATAGACTTCCAAACAAAAAGAAATCTTGGAGAGGAGAAAAAATCTGTATGAACATGTTACTCGTTTTTCTGATTGGCTGTGCTGTTCTGATCGCCGGTTACATTCTGTACGGCGGCTGGCTGGCCAAGACCTGGGGCGTTGATGACTCTCGTCCCACCCCCGCCCATGAGATGGAGGACGGCATGGACTACGTTCCCGCCAAGGCTCCCGTTCTGATGGGTCACCACTTTTCTTCCATCGCCGGCGCCGGCCCCATCAACGGCCCCATCCAGGCTGCTGTCTTCGGTTGGCTGCCCGTCGTGCTGTGGGTTCTGATCGGTGGTATCTTCTTCGGTGCCGTGCATGACTACGGCGCCCTGTTTGCCTCCATCCGTCACAAGGGCCAGTCCATCGGCGAGGTCATCAATGCCAACATCGGCTCCCGCGCCAAGAAGCTGTTTATCATCTTCTCTTACCTGACCCTGATCCTCGTTGTCGCCGCCTTCGCCTCCATCGTGGCCGGCACCTTCAACGGCTTCAATGCTGACGGTACTCTGAACAACGACAACTCCTCCGTGGCTGTGATCTCCATCCTGTTCATCGTCATGGCTATCCTGTTCGGCTTCTTCGTGTACCGCAAGGGCGCTCCTCTGGGCATCGCCTCCATCGTGGGCGTGATCGGCATCATCATCTGCCTGTTCATCGGCATCAAGTTCCCCGTCATCCACCTGTCCATGAGCGCCTGGATGTGGATCATCGGTGCTTACATTCTGGTGGCTTCTATCGCTCCCGTGTGGATCCTTCTGCAGCCCCGTGACTATCTGTCCTCCTTCCTGCTGTACGGCATGATGGTCATCGCCGCTGTGGGCGTGATCGGCGCTTCCCTGTCCGGCCATGCCACCACCCAGATCCCCATGTTCGTGGACGAGAAGCTGGGCACCCTGTTCCCCACCCTGTTCATCACCATCGCCTGCGGTGCCATCTCCGGCTTCCACAGCCTGGTTGGCTCCGGCACCACTGCCAAGCAGCTGGACAAGGAGTCCGACGCCAAGCCCATCGCTTACGGCGGTATGCTCATCGAGTGCGCTCTGGCTCTGGTTTCCCTGTGTGCTGTTGCCTTCCTGTGGACTGAAGCCGGCGCTCCCGCCGGCACCCCCACCCAGGTCTTCGCTTCCGGTCTGTCCAAGATGGTCGCTCTGATCCCCGGCCTGGCCGGCGCTGAGAGCACCCTGTTCGCTCTGCTGATCCTGACCGTCTCCGCCTTCTGCCTGACCTCTCTGGACACTGCCACCCGTCTGGCCCGTTACATGTTCCAGGAGTTCTGGCTCAAGCCCGGCGAGACCCCCAAGGATGCCAAGGGCTTCAAGGCCATCCTGTGCCAGCCCCTGGTGGCTACCGCCATCACTGTGGTTCTGGGCGTTGGCCTGGGCATGAACGGCTATGCCACCATCTGGCCCCTGTTCGGTGCCGCCAACCAGCTGCTGGCCGCTCTGGCCCTGCTGGCCGTGTGCGCCTGGCTGGGCAACATCGGCAAGAACAACAAGATGTTCTACATCCCCATGGCGTTCATGCTGATCGCTACTCTGACCTCCCTGGCTCAGACCATCATGGCCAAGATCACCGCTCTGCAGACTGCCTACGCCTTTGCTGACGCCGCTCAGCTGGTGCTGGGCGCCCTGCTGTTCGTGCTGGCCATCATGCTGACCGTCGAGGGCTGCATCACCCTCTTCGGCAAGAAGAAGGCTGCCAAGTAATTGCTATTCCATCCATCCGATCATGTGCCGGAGTCCTTTGGGACTCCGGCACATTTTCTTGTTTACAAGATCTTTGCCGCCTTTTGCTTGCAATGCGCCTGTTTTTCGGCTAATATGAAAGAAGACTATCGTGCGCCCGGAGGTGTTGCCCTACATGAATCAGGTGCTTAGGGAAAAGGTACGGGAGGCCCTCTCCTCCGTCCTTCCCATTACATTTATCATTCTGCTGCTTAGCGTCACCATCACTCCCATGCCCCTTGATATGCTGGTACTCTTCCTCATTGGCACGGTGCTGCTGATTTTGGGCACGGGCTTGTTTTCACTGGGCACCGACCTTGCCATGACCCCCATGGGCGAAGGCATCGGCGCGCAGCTGCCCAAGACGAAAAACATCTGGTTGGTATGCTCCGTCACCTTCATTATCGGTCTGCTTATCACCATGGCAGAACCCGACCTGCAGGTACTTGCCGAGCAGGTGCCCTCCATTCCCAATGCCGTGCTGATCTGGACGGTGGCTCTTGGTGTAGGCTCTTTCTTCGTCATCGCCATCCTGCGCACCCTGTTCCAGATCCCTCTGTCCCGGCTGCTGGTCTTTTTTTATGGCGGGATTTTCCTGCTGTCCGCTTTCGTCCCCAACGAGTTCGTCAGTGTGGCATTTGACTCCGGCGGTGTGACTACCGGCCCCATTACCGTTCCGTTTATCATGGCTCTGGGTGTGGGCGTTGCCTCTATCCGCGGCGACCGCGGCTCTCAGGATGACAGCTTCGGTCTGGTAGCCCTGTGCAGCATCGGTCCTATTCTTGCGGTGCTCATTCTTGGCATTTGCTTCAGCGGATCCGACCCTTCCTACACTCCCATCTCTCTGCCCGCCGTTTCGGACACCCGGGAGGTTGCCGCCGCATTTGCCTCCTCCCTGCCCCACTACATGAATGAAGTCGTCTCCGCACTGGTCCCCATCCTGTTCTTCTGTGCCGTCTTCCAGCTGGCCTTCCGCCGTTTCCACAAGCATCAGCTGTATAAGATCGGTGTTGGCTTTCTGTATACCTTTACCGGCCTTGCCACCTTCCTCACCGGCGTTAATGTGGGCTTTATGCCTGCCGGCCACTATCTGGGCCAGCAGATCGCCACCATGGAGCAAAGCTGGCTGATAGTCCCTTTGAGCATGGTTATCGGCTATTTTATCGTCACTGCCGAGCCGGCGGTACAGGTACTAAACAAGCAGGTTGCCACCATCACCAACGGCGGTGTCTCCCAGCGGGCCATGATGCTGTCCCTGTCCCTTGGTGTTGCAACCTCTCTTGGGCTTTCCATGCTGCGTGTGCTCACCGGGATCTCCATCTACTGGCTTCTCATCCCCGGCTACGCGCTGGCACTTGGCTTTACCTTTTTCGTCCCCAAGATGTTCACCGGTATTGCATTCGACTCCGGCGGAGTGGCCAGCGGCCCGCTGACCACCACCTTCCTGCTCCCCTTTGCCATGGGTGCCTGTGAAGCGGTGGGCGGCAATATCCTGACCGATGCCTTCGGCATCGTGGCCATGGTCGCCATGACCCCCCTTATCACCATTCAGCTGCTGGGCCTGATGTATAAGCTGCGCGGCAAGCACGCCCAGGATACCGACTCCATCCAGCCTATGGAAACGGACGAGGATGATGACATTATCGAGATCAAGGAGGTGGAATACCATGAATGAGCAGACTGCGATCCACATGGTAGTTACCATCGTAGACCGAGGCAAATGTGAAAAGGTCGTGACCGTCTGTCAGGAGGAGGGTGTTCCCATCCATCTGGTCAGTCTGGGACACGGTACCGCACGCTCCGAAATGCTGGACCTGCTGGGCCTTGGAGAAACGAAAAAGGACACCGTGATCTCGTTCGTGCCGGAATACAGCGTGTGTCCCCTGTTGGAGCGTCTGGCCGAGCGCATGAGCATGCGTTATCCCGGCAAAGGCATCTCCTTTGCCGTACCCCTGAGCAGCGTCAGCGGCAAGATGTACCGCACGCTGACCGAATACACACAGCCCAAAGAAGAAAGGACTGAATCCGTCATGGCCTGTGAAGGAAAATATGAAATGGTAGTCGCCCTCATCAACCGGGGTTACACCGACCTTGTGATGGAAGCTGCCCGTCAGGTAGGTGCCCCCGGCGGCACGGTACTCAACACCCGTGGCATTGGTTCGGAGGATGTGGAGCAGTTTTTGGGCATCTCCATTCAGGCGGAAAAGGAAGTGGTCTTCCTTGTGGTCCCCACTGAAAAGCGTCAGGACGTGATGCAGGCCATCAGCCGCGAGGCCGGTCTGAAAACTCCCGCTAAGGGTGTTGTCCTCTCCCTGCCTGTCAGTCATGCCATTGGTTTGGCTTAATCGAATAAAAAATACGCACCGCTTTGCGGTGCGTATTTTTTATCACTTTTTGTCCTGTTGTATGAGCAATTTCAGTGCTTCGACGGCTGTTTTGATGGCGCTGGAGGTGTCGTGGGACTCGTCCTGATCCAGTCCGGCCAACTCTCGCTCCTGATTCCACACCACGTGGAATACTGCGCCGCAGCGTACCCCAAGGGTCGCCGCCACGGTGAACAGAGCCGCCGACTCCATTTCGGAGGCCAACACTCCCAACTGTTTCCAAGCCTGCCACTTTTGTTCCAGTTCATAAGAAACCGGCATCCGTCCGGGAGAGTGCTGACCGTAAAAGGAGTCCTTGCACTGGACCACACCCGCGTGCCAGCTCTGACCCAGATTTTCAGCTGCTTTCGTCAACGACTGAAGCACCCGGTAATCCGGAACTGCCGGGAACTCGATGGGAGCGTATTCCCGGCTGGTACCTTCCATCCGCACTGCACCGGTGGCTACCACCACGTCGTTGCTGCGCACATCCAGCTTGATGCCGCCACAGGTGCCTACCCGAATAAAGGTATCCGCACCGATGGCTGCAAGTTCTTCCATAGCAATGGCGGCAGAGGGCCCGCCGATGCCGGTGGACACCACGCTGACTTTCTCCCCCAGCAGAGTGCCGGTATAGGTGACATACTCCCGATTGGTGGAGACATGGACCGCCCCGTCAAAGTATGCGGCGATTTTTTCACATCGGCCCGGATCACCGGGCAGAATGCAGTAGCGACCCACGTCACCGGGGGCACATTGGATATGATATTGAAGCTCCCGTTGCTGCATAGCAAGCACCTCTCCTACCATAATATAGATTTATTATACCATGAAGCCGCAGGCGCAATGGTATAATGCGCCATCTTTTCCGGTTGCCGCGTAGCGGCGAGGAAAAGGGCTGAAAGCAAAGTATAATAACTGTCTTGCAGTTATTATACTACATCCTCCTCCTTTTTTCCAACCTAAAACACGAGCAAGCCGCCCCTTAGTTGCATTTTTTTTAGTTTAGTTGTAAAATGTAAGTTAAGATTTTATTCCCTTCTGCTTTATAGAAAGGATGATCGCTTTGAAGATCGTTATTGTTGGTGCCGGAAAGGTAGGCTATGCCCTTGCCGATCAGCTGTGCCGTGAAAAGCACGACGTTACCGTGATCGACTCCTCAGAGGAGGCCATTCGCCGTACCTGTGATACGCTGGACGTTATGGGCTTTAAAGGCAACGGTGTGGATATCTCCACTCTGACACAGGCCGGAGCAACGGATGCCGACCTGCTGGTAGCGGCCACCAACATGGATGAGTTGAATATGGCCTGTTGCCTGACCGCCAAAAATATGGGCACCAAGTACACCATCGCCCGGGTGCGTAATCCCGAGTATTACTCCAGCATGGGTACTATCAAGCGCAACTTCGGCATCGGCATGGTCATCAACCCCGAAAATGCTACCGCTATGGAAATCGCTCGGTTGCTGCGTTTCCCCTCCGCAGCCGACATCGAAAGCTTTTGCCGCGGTCGTGTGGAGCTGATGAGCTTCCGGGTACAGGAGGACGATTTCATCACCGGAAAGCCCCTGTACTCCTTATCCAATCAGATTCAAAAGCTGTCCATGCTGTTCTGCGCCGCCGAACGGGACGGTCAGGTCATCATCCCCAACGGTTCTTTTGTCCCTCAGGCCAACGACAAGCTGTACATTATAGGCAAGCCCACCGGTCTGGACGAATTTTTCCGTCTGCTGGGCCGCTATAATCATAAAATCCGCAGCGTATTTGTGGTGGGTGGCGGCCGCGTTTCCATCTATCTGGCCAGCCTGTTGGAAAAAATGCATATTCGGGTCAAGCTGGTGGAACGCAACGAGGAGCGTTGCCGCCTTATCAGCGAAAAGTTGCCCAAAACCATGGTCATCTGCGGGGACGGCACGGATCAGGAATTGCTGGATTCCGAAAGTCTATCCTCCAGCGATGCCTTTGTTGCCCTGACCGACCGGGACGAAGACAACCTTATCATCTCTTTGTATGCCATGCAGCAAGGTCTGTCCAAAGTCATCGCCAAATCCAACCGTCAGAACTATGCCGGTATTGCCCATGCGGTAGGCTTGGACAGTATCATTTCCCCCAAACTGATCACTGCCGCGCATATCCTGCATGTGGTTCGTGGCATGGGCAACTCTCAGGGCAGCGTTATGCAGGCGCTGTATCGCATTGCCGACGATCAGGCAGAAGCCACCGAGTTTGTGGTAAACAAGTCTACCCGCCATCTTGGTGTGCCGCTGAAAGAGCTGAAGCTGAAGTCGGGCATCCTGATTGCCGTTATTGTGCGCGATGACGTGGTCATCATCCCCGAAGGCTCCACCTGTATCCAAGATCACGACTCCATTATTATCGTATCCAGAGAACAGGCCATTACGGACGTCAACGATATCTTCGCCCCGTCCTTTGAAAGTGGAGGGCGCAATGAATTTTAATCTGGTCTTTAATCTAACAGGAAAGGTGCTTTTGCTGGAGGGTGTCTCCATGCTGCTCCCGCTGTATGTGGCCATCCTGTACGGCGAGTCCCCCCTCCCCTTCATTTATGCCGTCCTGATCACTTTATTTTCGGGCTTTATTCTTAGCCGCCTGCCCTATAAAAAGCATTTCTTCGCTCGGGAAGGCTTTTTTGCCGTAGGTTTGATTTGGGTGCTTATGGGACTGTTTGGTGCGTTGCCCTTCCATTTCTGCGGGCAATTCAACTCCTTTATCGACTGCCTGTTTGAGTGCTACTCCGGCTTCACCACCACCGGTGCATCCATTCTTACCAATATCGAAGCCATGCCCAAAGGGATCCTTTTCTGGCGCTCCTTTACCCACTGGTTGGGTGGTATGGGTGTTCTGGTGCTGACCACGGCGCTGCTGCCCTCCATGGGCCTGCGCTCCCATTTTCTCATTCAGGCAGAGTCCCCCGGCCCGGTCTTTTCCAAGTTGATGCCGAAGCAGTCCCAAACCTCCAAGATCCTGTACACCATCTATTGCGTGATGACTGTGGTGGAGATTGGTCTTCTCAAACTGGCCGGTCTGCCTTTGTATGACAGCTTTATCCATGCTTTTTCCACCGCTGGTACCGGTGGTTTTTCCAACCGCAATCTCAGCGTGGGTGCGTATGAAAACCCCACGGCTGAAATGATCATTGCCATCTTCATGCTGCTGTTCTCCGTCAATTTCGCTATGTATTTCCTGTTGTTGTGCGGTCGGGCAAAAGATGTACTGAACAGTGATGAGCTGCGCTTTTTCCTTGGTGTGACCGCTCTGGCTGTCTTTTTTTCCTGCATAAACATCTACCCCATTTACCACTCTGTCTGGCAGAGCTTCCGCTTTGCCTTCTTCCAAGTTTCTTCCATCATCTCCACCACCGGCTTTGCCACGGCAGACTATATGACTTGGCCCGTCTTTTCCCAAGTTATCATGATTCTGCTGCTCTTGTGCGGGGCCTGTGCCGGCTCCACCGGCGGCGGCATGAAATGTTCCCGCATTCTGCTGCTGGTGCGCTGCCTGCGTCGGGAGATCCGCCAGATCATCCACCCACGCAATGTGTCTGTGGTCAAGCTGGACGGCAAGGTAGTGGAAGAAAATACCCTGCGCAGTGTCATGCTGTTTACCGGCTGTTATTTTCTCATATCCCTGATGGCCACCCTTGTCGTGGCAATGGACAACTTCTCTTTTACCACCAGTTTCTCTGCCGCCTTCACCTGCATGAGCAACGTAGGCCCCGGTTTGGACATTGTGGGACCCGCAGGAAACTTTGCCGCATTCTCCGGTCTGAGCAAGCTCGTGCTGTCTTCCTGCATGGTCATCGGCCGTCTGGAGATTTTCCCCATTCTGGTCCTGTTCAGCCGCAGCGCTTGGCGGCGGGCATGAGCAAAGCTCATCTTTTCCCGCAGGAGGCTGTTTCTATTTTTGTCTGAAAATGGTTGCATTTTTTTCATTGTATGTTAAAATAAACACACACCCCTTATTTTCCCCATTCCATTTTACTATTTTGCACAAACTCTCTTTGTAAACAGGAGCTGGTATTATGGTCAAACTGATCTTACTGGGTTTCATTGGTGCTGTTGCCGCACTCGGCTTTGCCGTCATTCAGCGACAAAAGGTAATGCAGTTTTCTGAAGGCACACCGACCATGCAGAAAATCGCCTCTGCCATACGCTCCGGTGCCAACGCCTATTTAAAGCATCAGTACGCTACGGTCTCCAAGGTGTTTCTGGCCGTTTTTGCTCTCCTTCTGATCATGGCCTTTGCCACAGACGGCGAGATGCTCTCCCGGTTTACTCCGTTCGCTTTTCTCACCGGCGGCATTTTCTCTCTGCTGGCCGGGTTCATCGGCATGAAGATCGCCACCAATTCCAATGCCCGCACCACGCAGGCCGCCTCCGAAAGTCTGAACCGCGGCCTGCGGGTAGCCTTCTCCTCCGGCTGCGTCATGGGCTTTACCGTGGTGGGGCTTGGTCTGTTGGACATCACCCTTTGGTTTGTGATCCTCCACTGGGCCGCCAAAATCACCGACCCCGTCACCCTCGGAAATATCATGGTCATGAACGGCATGGGTGCCTCCTTTATGGCCCTGTTTGCCCGTGTAGGCGGTGGTATTTATACTAAGGCCGCCGATGTGGGGGCCGACCTGGTGGGCAAGGTAGAGGCCGGCATTCCCGAGGATGACCCCCGCAACCCTGCCACCATTGCCGACAACGTGGGTGACAACGTAGGCGATGTGGCCGGCATGGGTGCCGACCTGTACGAATCCTACGTAGGCTCCATTTTGGCTACCTTCTCTCTGGGTGCCTGCGCCGGGTATGGTTGGGCCTCCATGGTCCTTCCTCTGTTGTTGGCGGTGTGCGGTATTCTGTGCTCCATCATTGGCACTTTCTTTGTAAAGACCAAAGAAAATGCCACCCAGAAGTCTCTGCTTACCTCCCTGCGTACCGGTACCTATCTGGCCGCCGCCCTGTCCGCAGTGGCCGCCGCCCCTCTGACCTACTTCCTGCTGGGCAGCTGGGGTGTATACGTAGCCATTCTGTGTGGTCTGATCAGCGGCTGTGCCATCGGTTACTTCACAGAATACTATACTTCTGATACTTACAAGCCCACCCAGAAGCTGGCCTCCACCGCCCAGACCGGCTCTGCCACCGTCATCATCGGCGGCATTTCTTTGGGTCTGCTTTCTACCATCGCTTCCATTCTGATCGTAGCCGCCGCCATTCTGGTCAGCTTTTTCGCCGCCGGCGGCGCGGCCAATTTCAACTGCGGTCTCTACGGTATCGGCATTTCCGCCGTGGGCATGCTGTCCACTCTTGGTATTACACTGGCTACTGATGCCTACGGCCCGGTCGCCGACAATGCCGGCGGCATCGCCCAAATGAGCGATCTGCCTGAGCAGGTGCGCCAGCGCACCGATGCGTTGGACTCACTGGGCAACACCACCGCCGCCACCGGAAAGGGCTTCGCCATCGGTTCCGCCTCTCTGACCGCGCTTGCTCTGCTGGTGTCTTATGTAAATATCGTACAGGATAAGACCCCGGAGGCCCTGGACCTGACCCTGACCAATCCCCTGATGCTGACCGGTCTGTTTATCGGCGCCATGCTCACCTTCGTCTTCTCCGCCCTGACTATGAGCGCAGTACAGTCTGCCGCCCAGTCCATCGTGGTGGAGGTCCGCCGCCAGTTCCGGGATATTGCGGGCATCATGGATCGCACGGCCGATCCCGATTATGCATCCTGCGTGGCCCTTTGTACCAAGGGTGCCCTTCGTGCCATGATCGCCCCCGCGATTCTGGCCATCGCCTCTCCTATCATCGCCGGTCTTGTGATTGGCCCTGTGGGTGTGGTGGGTCTGCTGGGCGGTGTGTCTGTCACCGGCTTCGCCATGGCAGTGTTCATGTCCAACGCCGGCGGCGCATGGGATAACGCCAAGAAGTATATCGA
>JAFVVH010000068.1 GCA_017502285.1 Oscillospiraceae bacterium
CAGTGGCCTGAGTACCGTGAGGATCTGGCCTTTGCTGAGGAGGAGAAGGCGCTGGAGCTGGTCATGGACGCCATCCGTGCCATCCGCACCCGCCGCGCCGAGATGAATGTGCCTCCCTCCAAGAAGGCCCAGCTTACCGTTGCCACCGCTCAGCAGGATGTGTTTGCTGCCGGCATTCCCTTCCTGAAGCGTCTGGGCTATGCCAGCGAGGTGTCCATCGTTGCTGCCGATCAGGCACCCGATGCCGCCGGACAGGTGGTCATCGTCACCCATGTGGCCCAGCTGTTTATCCCTCTGGGCGAGCTGGTGGATCTGGCAAAGGAGAAGGCCCGCATTGAAAAGGAACTGAAGAAGAACTCCGATGAGCTTGCCAAGCTCAATGCCAAGCTGTCCAATCCCGGCTTTGTCAACAAGGCTCCCGCCAACGTGGTGGAGGCTGAAAAGGAACGCGCGGCCAAGCTTGCCGAATTGGTGGGTAAGCTGGAAGAGCAGCTCAAGACCATGTAAGTTGACGCGAGTCGCTGCGCGCTCCCCGGCCAAAGGCCGGCGCGCCTAATGGCGCGGAGGCGAGCGGGAATTCACTTCCCGCCGCCGATACATAAAATCCGCCTTGGGGCCCCAAATCCACAGAGGTGGATTTGGGAGTGCGCGCGGCTAAGCTTGCCGAATTGGTGGGTAAGCGGGAAGAGCAGCTCAAGACCATGTAATATCCATCGTTTCCCCGCCGCAGCCGCGGCGGGGAAACTTGTAACCGGGGAAGGAGGAATAGCATGTCTAAAGTAACTTTGGGCACCACCGGCATCACTGTGGAGAAAAATGCCTTGGGCTGCCTGCCCATTCAGCGGGTGACGAAGCAGGAGGCAGTGTACCTGCTGCGCAAGGCCTTTGATGGAGGAATACGCTTTTTTGATACTGCCCGTATGTATTCCGACAGCGAGGAAAAGCTGGGTGAGGCCTTTGATGGTATCCGTGATCAGCTATACATCGCTACCAAATCCCACGCAAAGACGGGGGAGGGGATGAAGGAGCATCTGGCAAAGAGCCTTTCTGATTTGCGCACGGACTATGTGGACATTTTTCAGTTTCACAATGCGCAGACCTGCATCCGCCCCGGAGACGGAAGCGGCCTGTACGAAGCGGCACTGGAGGCAAAAGAGCAGGGGAAGGTCCGACACATCGGTATCACCACCCATCGCTTTGAGGTGGCGCTGGAGGCCATAGAGTCCGGGCTGTATGAAACACTGCAGTTTCCCCTGTGCTATTTGGCCAACGAAAAGGATATGGCCGTGGTGCAGGCCTGCAAAAAAGCGGGCATGGGCTTTATTGCAATGAAAGCGCTGTCCGGTGGTCTGCTTACAAACTCTGCTGCCGCCTACGCGTGGCTGGATCAGCATGACCATGTGCTGCCCATCTGGGGCGTGCAGCGGGAACGGGAACTGGATGAGTTTTTGTCCTACGTTCATAATCCTCCCACCATGACGCAGGAGATCAGCGCGCTGATCGAGCGGGACCGGGCACAGCTGCAGGGAGAGTTCTGCCGGGGCTGTGGTTACTGTATGCCCTGTCCGGTGGGAATCGAGATCAATAACTGTGCGCGCATGTCCCTGATGATCCGCCGGGCACCCACCGCCGCATGGACGGACGAAAAGGGGCAGGAACGGATGCGGAAGATCGAAAATTGCATGAATTGCGGAGCGTGTAAGGCGAAATGCCCTTACGGACTGGACACTCCTAGACTGCTGCAGGAGAACTACCGGGACTTTATGGAAGTGCTGGCAGGCAAGCAGGTTTAAAGGAGCGGACGGATGGAATTTAAATACGAGCCCGATCTGCTGGAGCACATGGAAAAGCACAATAAGCGTACTATCTTGGTGGAACTGGTGCAGATCAATAACTCTGATTTTGAGATTTCAGAGCTGCACGTGCGATTTGTGGACCAGCGGCTGAAGAAACAGTTTTTGGATAAAGGATACCGACGGTATGAGACGGAACACGGTGAGGTGCTGATGCCCCGGTTTCCGCTGGAGACAGAGGAAACCGTGACCTTCGGATTGAAAAAGATCCTCTTCTGGAAGCAGTTGACTTACTCCGGAATCAAAAAACTTGATTAAAAAGAAATGGCACACGGATTATCCGTGTGCCATTTCTTTTTTATTTTCCAGCCATTCATAGGCGATGCGGGGGGAACCGTCTTCCACGTAGATGGTTCCGCAGCGGGTAAAGCCCTGAGCGGACAAAAGCCGCTGCATCACATAGTTGTCTGCGTGGGTATCGATGCGCAGATGAGAGCATTGTTTGCGGCAAAAGGTTAGACATCGCTTCAATGTGCCCGGGACGGTGCCATCGCTGGCTACTCTGTGGATCACGCCGTAAGGGGAACTGTCCAGCCATGCTCCGTCCTCGATATAAGCGTAGGTAGGGTCGTCGCCTGCGGCGAAGATAAACACACCGCATATCTTGCCTTCGTTCGTGTCCACAAACAGGCGGCCGAGACGAATGTCTTCTTCCAGAAGTTCCGGGGGCGGGTAGGTGCTGCCCCACTGGGTGGGGTTTCCGTTGGTGGCCATAAAGGTGCGGGCACTGTCATAGACCTGAAGAACAGCGGGCAGGTCGGCAGGTGTGGCTTTGCGGATCATGGGCGGCCCTCCAATCAGTTTGTTAATTTGCATTATACAGGAAATGCGCCTGTATGCAACATTTTTTCTTTTGTGGGCAGTATTAGGAACTCAATGCGGCCAAAAACGACAGGGGGGTTGCATTATAATTTCATCAGAAAACAGAAGCAGGAGGGACAAGCATGGCAGTAAGCTGTATGAGCGCCCGACGGGAGCTTACCGTTGCGCTGACCGGAGAACTGGACCACCACGGAGCTAAACAGGTGATGCAGGAGCTGGACAAACGCATGGACTGGGAACTGCCCCGGCGACTGAGCATCGATATGGGCGGAGTGACCTTTATGGACAGTTCCGGCATTGCGGTGCTGCTGCGGGCACACCGGCGCATGGCCCAGCTTCAGGGCAGTATGACGGTGAGCAACGTGCCGCCTCAGGCGCTGCGGGTCTTTCAGGCCGCAGGTTTGCACCGCGTCATCGATTTTGTGTAAAGGAAGGAGGTTTTACATATTGTGAGAACAAAAGCGTGCAACTATGTATCTGTGGATTTTCCAAGCCGCTCGTCCAACGAGGGGTTTGCCCGCACGGTGGCCGCCTGCTTTGCGGCCCAGCTGGACCCGACTCTGGAGGAGGTCAACGACATCAAGACCGCAGTCAGCGAGGCGGTGACCAATGCCATCGTCCATGCCTATCCGGACACCATTGGCAAGGTATCCATGAAGCTGCGGCTGTACGAGGACAACAGCGTGGAGATCGTGGTCCGGGACTGGGGTGTTGGCATTGCGGATGTGGAACAGGCCCGTCAGCCCATGTATACCACCGGAGGTGAGGAGCGGGCAGGTATGGGATTTACCATCATGGAGAGCTTTATGGACAAGCTGCGTCTGCGCTCCACACCGGGTAAGGGGACAACTGTGACCATGCGCCGGTGTATCTCCCGTAGGGCGGGGGGAAGATGAGCGGGACACTGTCCGCACCGGAGCTTTTGCAGGCTGCCCGGGAAGGGGACAACCGGGCCTGTGAACAGGTGATGCAGGAGAATGCCGGACTCATCTGGTCCATTGTGCGCCGATATTATGGGCGCGGGGTGGACCCGGACGACCTGTACCAGCTGGCCTGCCTGGGCTTTCTCAAGGCGGTGCGGGGCTATGACCCTGCCTTCGGCACACAGTTTTCCACCTATGCGGTGCCTAAAATTGCCGGAGAGATCCGCCGTTTTCTTCGGGATGACGGGGCGGTGAAGGTCAGTCGGGGGGTAAAGGAACGGGCGGCTGCCATTCGCATGGCCCGCATAAGACTGCAAGGCAGCCTGAATCGGGAGCCCACCCTGTCTGAGCTTTCGGAGGAGACGGGAATGGAGCCGGAGGAGATCGCCGCCGCCGAGACCGCCGTAGAGCCTGTAGCATCCCTGCAGATGGAGACGGGGGAAGGAATGACCCTGGAAAGTGTGCTGGGGGTCGGCGGAATGGAGGAGCGGGTGGTGGAGCAGGTGGTGCTCCATCAGGCCCTGCGCCAGCTGCCCCCGCAGGAGCGACAGGTATTGCTGCTGCGTTATTATAAAGGATTAACCCAAAGCCGCACTGCGCAGGTCATTGGAGTGTCTCAGGTGCAGGTGTCCCGCATCGAGCGCCGGGCAGTGGTGCGGCTGCGGGAGATGATGGAAACATAGTTTGCAATAAAATGCGCCGCCGATTTCTCGGCGGCGCGTTTGCAAAATTACAGCTGATTTAAGAAAGTGTCAACGGTTTCCTGCTTTGTGGCCCAAGAGGTGACAAGTCGAATGGCTTTGCGGCCGTCGAAGAGGTTTGCCCAGTTTTCGAACAGGACGAAGGAGGAAAAAAGCTGGTACTGCTCCGGGGTCAGGATGGGAAACACCTGATTTGTGGGGGAGTGCTGGAGCAAGGGGTAGCCCTTGGCGACCAGACCCTCCTGCAGCCGCTGGGCCATAGCATTGGCATGACGGCCAAGCTCAAGGTACAGGCCGTTCCGGAACTGCTCTTCAAACTGGAGGCCCAACAGTCGGCCTTTGGCCAGCATGCCGCCCCGCTGCTTGATGAGGAAACGAAAATCCTCCTTCAAAGCGTCGTTGACGATGACCAGTGCCTCACCGAACAGCATGCCGTTTTTGGTTCCCCCGATATAAAACGCGTCGCACAGCAGGGGCAAATCAGTCAGCTTCATGTCGCAGGCTTCGGAAGTGAGGGCGCAGGCAAGGCGGGCCCCATCCACATAGAGCAGCAGACCGTTTTCTTTGCAGCAGGCATGGATGGCTTCCAGCTCCCATTTGGTGTATACCGTACCCAGTTCTGTGGATTGAGAGAGGTAGACTATGCCCGGCTGGACCATGTGCTCGTCTGTGTGTTCATTCACCATCTCCTGTACCAGTGCGGCGGTCAGTTTTCCGTCTGGGGTGGGGCGGGTGACTACCTTGTGCCCGGTAGCCTCGATAGCACCGGTCTCGTGGACATTCACATGGCCTGTAGCGGCTGCCAATACGCATTGATGAGGGCGAAGAAAGGCGGAAATGGCAGTCAGGTTGGTCTGGGTGCCGCCCACCAGAAAGTGGACATCGGCGCTTTTGCAGTCGATAGCCTTTTTGATGAGGGCGGCGGCATTGGAACAGTGTTCGTCCAGACCGTAGCCCACCGTCTGTTCCAGATTGGTGCGGCTCAAAGCCTCCAGAATTTGGGGGTGACAGCCCTCGGAATAGTCATTTTTAAAGTTGAACATGACTAGCTCTCCTTATTGAATTACGGAAACGGCGCACACAGGTGTGTGCGCCGTTTGAGTTATTTCTTAAAGCTTTCTTTCAGGCTGACGGCGCGGTTAAAGACCAGCGCGCCGGGCTTGGAGTCCTTACTGTCGGCGCAGAAGTAGCCCAGACGCAGGAACTGGAAGCGGTCAGCAGGAGCGGTATCGGCAAGGCTGGCCTCCAGCTTGCAGCCGGACAGCACCTCCAGCGAACCGGGATTCAGGCAGTCCAGAAAATCCTTGTCGCCGCCGTCGGGGTCGGCATCAGAGAACAGGTTGTCGTACAGACGTACCTCGGCATCCACGGCGGTGGCAGCGTCTACCCAGTGAATGGTGGCACCCTTTACCTTGCGGCCGTCGGCGGGGTTGCCGCCCTTGGAGTCGGGGTCATAGGTGGCCAGAATTTCGGTCACGTTGCCGTTCTCGTCCTTAACACAGCCGGTGCAGGTGATCAGGTAGGCACCCTTCAAACGGCACTCAGGACCGTTGGGATACAGACGCTTATACTTGGGGATGGGAGTCTCCAGAAAATCATCCGCTTCCACGTACAGGTGCTTGGAGAAGGGGACCTGACGGGTACCGGACTCGGGATCGTTGGGGTTGTTCTCCACCTCACACAGCTCGGACTGACCCTCGGGATAGTTGGTGATGGTCAGCTTTACAGGACGCAGCACGGCCATGACACGCTTGGCATGGTCGTTCAGATCCTCGCGCAGGCAGTGCTCCAGAAAACCGTACTCCACCGTGGAGGGGTTCTTGGCCACGCCGATGCGGTCACAGAAATTGCGGATGGCGGCGGGAGTGTAGCCACGGCGGCGCAGACCACACAGGGTGGGCATTCTGGGATCGTCCCAGCCGTCCACATATTTCTCCTCCACCAGAGCCCGCAGGTAGCGCTTGCTCAGCACGGTGTGGTCGATGCCCAGACGGGCGAACTCGATCTGACGGGGCTTGGAGGGGACGGAGACATTCTCCACCACCCAGTTGTACAGGGGTCTGTGGTTCTCAAACTCCAGGGAGCACAGGGAGTGGGTGATGCCCTCCAGAGCATCCTGGATGGGGTGGGCGAAGTCGTACATGGGGTAGATGCACCACTTGTCGCCCTGGCGGTGATGGTGCATGTGGCGGATGCGGTAGATGACGGGGTCGCGCATGTTGAAGTTGCCGGAGGCCAGATCGATCTTGGCCCGCAGGGTCATGGCGTTATCGGGGAATTCGCCGGCGCGCATCCGGGCAA
>JAFVVH010000069.1 GCA_017502285.1 Oscillospiraceae bacterium
CACTCAGGTTACTCCGCATCTGCAGCCGCGGAGGCTCCGTCCTCGCTTGTTTCCTCCTGCTCTGCCTCCTCCAGCACCTTTCGAATAAGGTTGCTGATAAAGAGTCTCTTCTTGTAGTGGTTTTTCTTCAGGAACTCATCGAAGCGTTCGAACAACTCCGCATCGAGCTGCACTGCCAGTGTTCTTGTGTTTTCCATAGGGGTCATTCCTTTCTTGTTTTCATAGTAATTTGTGAGAATCTCCGTGATGTACTCGCTCAGGGTCTTGCCGGATTCCTGCTGTTGGGTGCGAACCGTATCGTGCAGGGATTCCGGGATCTGTGCGCATAGGTTTTTTGTCTTTTCTGCCATGAATCTTCCTCCTTTCTTCGTTTTGGGAACGCAAGTATATCGAAAGGCAAGGGCAAAAGCTATCACCAACACCAACAAAGAAGAAGGAGCAAAACCAAGCATAACGGAGAAGGCTAATCATAGCTGGCAACTACCTCTATGCCCTCCATAATGAACTCCACACACGGGATGGCCACGCTGTTTCCAAGGGCCTTATACCTTGCCGAGTCGGAGGCGGGTGTGATTTTCGTCCACAGGTCCGGAAAACCCTGTAGCCGTTCACACTCCAACGGTGTCAGGCGGCGGATGAGTACGGTAGGTCTTGTAGTCGTAACAAGATTCTCGCTTCCTCCGCCGTTATCTCCGCCCTGTGCACGGAGTGTTGCGCATCCCTGCGAATAATTTCCATACTGCGACTGTCCAAATACTACAGGCTCACAAACAAGGTCAGTTGCATCCTTGTGCTGTCTGGCGCTCTGGGTGGATGCAACATCATCACTCCGAAACACATCCACCCGCTGCCGGGAGAATACCGCATGATGATCGGTCGCCGTCAGCGTGTATGACAGATCCTCCTGATAGCCGATACCGTTCCCTCCGTTGAAGGGCTGCCGGTCAATAGCGTTCCCGGTGATACAGAAGGTTTCAGCATTCTGGGACACCAGCGGCACATTGTTTCCGCCAGTCCCGGCTCTTGCGGATATGGTGGGCGATATGGAGTGTGGCCCTGTGTAACGGGAATCGATGCCGTGATTTTCAAACAGCATCGGCTCACCCATAACGATGGGTTGGTGTCCATGCTCCTGGGCTCGCAATGTACCGCTGATATTCTCTGTACAGGACATTACCTTGCCACCCTGGTCGTTCAGACAGAGGATGCTCGGCACCATGTTCGTGCCGCTCTCGGAAGCCTTCAGTGTGGGGGACATTTCCTCGCTGTAGCCAATTCCTCCGGCCTTGGCCCCCTGACCTGCGGAGAAGCCTGCGGTCAGCACGCATGGATACCCCTGCCCCGCCTGCCCTCCGCCGGTTGAGAGGCTGGTGTGCTGTTCATGGGTAAGGAAGCATTCTCCGTTTCCCTTGGTGACCACACCTTCCGCAATGAAGGTCTGCTGCTTCATTCCCGGCTGTGCGCCCAAGGCACCTGCAACATCGTGCAGATCCCGCACCTCATCCCGCTGATTGGCGGCAAAGGCAATGGGTGATTCGCTCAAGGTCACAAAGGTCTGCATCTGCATATTGTTGGTCGCCATAAGCGCACCGGACACGCCGTTCAGGTCGATGCCTTCGTCCCTCTGATTGATATGATAGGCCTTCAATTCTGAAAGTGTGTATGGATCATCCGTCAAACCCGCCTGTATCATAAGTGCCATCTTCAGCTGCTCTGGGAGTTCTTTTCCTCTCTCCCCAGCTCTGCGCAGAATACCCACGCAAGCGGTTGTTGTTAGTTGATATCTGGGGTCAGGATCTGGCTCCAGTATCTCTGTTAAGGATGCTCGGATCGGCACCCTGGGAGCGACCCCGGTGTTCAGAGGCGGCTTGCCCTCACGCCATGGGGAGCGCAATTCCCAATGGGGATTCCCGAATAGGTCAATATTTGTGAAATCGAGGAAATAAAATGGAACTGCGATCAGCACGGAGTCCGGCTTTACCGCTCTGGGTCTGGGTGGTTTTTTTATTTCCTCATATGGGCCTATTTCCAACAGCATCAGCTGTCCGTTTTGGTCACACTGGTACATTCCGATCCCCCCTCCCCTTTATCTTCCAGTTCATCCAGAGCATCAAACAGAAGCCACGGAGCATACAAGCTTGCAAAGTCAGCCAACAGAAAAATGCGCTTTCTTCGCTGTGCCAATCCCCAGAATTGTGCATCCAGACAACGCCACGCCAAAGAAAACTCATGGTCTTCCAACACGAGCATTCCGGCATCCGGCCAGCCTTCTCCGGGATCGGGTCCTGGCATCCTTGCTCCAGGGATGCAGACCCGCATGATTTCCTCCAGCACGATCCGAAAATCCTCGTATTTCGGGTCCCCGCTTGAAAAGGCACCAGGCACATTTTCCCAACACATCCAGCGAGGGCGCACCTCGGCTCCAACACGGCCGCGTGCCATGTCTGCCGCTCTCATCTCCTTTACGACCCGAATCTGCTCCATGAACAGGCCGGAGCGTTCTCCCGAGAGGCCGGCACGAGCTCCGGCCACGGAAAGGTCCTGGCAGGGGCTGCCCCCGCAAGCGATATGGACTGGTGGCAACTGCGCTCCATTGAGCTTCGTGATGTCCCCGACATGGATCATGCCGGGAAAGTGGTGTTTTGTTACTTCGATGGGAAATGCCTCGATCTCACTGGCCCAGACGGGTGTGATGCCGTGCCGGACTGCAGCCAGCGGAAATCCACCAATACCATCAAAGAGGCTTCCCATAGTCAGGCCGGTCATTTTGCGACCGCCTTTACCACGGTCTGGGTGGTATTGACCGCAGCCTGTGCAGTGTAGACGGCAGACATGATATTTGCCTTTGTGGTGGTGTCCAGACCGAAGGCGCCTGCGATCCTCGGCACCTCTCCCGCAGAGAGCATCAGTCCAAGGCCGAGCAGAGCGTGATCCTTGAACACCATGAGCCCGGCCACCAATATCGTTGCCTGTAGGAAGGCAGTCAGGCACAGACCAATGACCTGTTTGACCCACTGCACAAAACCGTCAATGTAGCCGCGTGGAATGCTGAACATATAAAGACTCCCCACGGCGATTTGAATGAGCAGGATACCTCCTCGTTTGAGATTGGCAAAGAACACCTTGATCACCGCATAGGCCATAAGAATGATGCAGAACAGATACATTACCGGACTGGTGATGGAACCAAATCCCATAAAGCTGCCGGTGGTCAGGTCGCCCAGACTTTCCACCGTACTCAGCTCCGTGACGATCTCAGTTGCCACATCGCCGATGGATGTTCCGTACCCAGTCAGCCCTGCCGTCAGCGATCCCTGCAGCGAGACCGACAATGCGTACAGTCGCACCGGCACAGTGGTGAACAGGCTGCACGCCAGAAACCCCTTGAGGATATTCAGCGCCGTCTGCCGGATATTGCCCCGGCCTGCGGAGTATTCCAAGCCGCAGTCGAAGGAAGCCACCACAATGCTGACGCCGAAAAGCGCCCAGGCCAACTGCGAGAAAAACTGTACGATGGACTGGACCCAGCTCATCTCGAAGAGCTCGACCCCCATATTTCCCATCTCTGCAAAGAAGTTGCCCAAAAAGCCTATCAATTGTCCGTAGATCCAGTCCGTGATGGTGTCCATCACAAGGTTGGCTGTAAAATCCCAGATAAACATTGATGTTGTCACCTCTTTCCTGTAAGCCGTGCGCCGACAGAAAAGAGGCCCGCCAGCGGCACGGCCTCTTGTTCATCTCTGTATTACTGCATCGTCTGACTCCACTGCGGTTGTGTGGCCGCATTTTGTATCTGCTCCTGGAAGATGTCCAGATAATCATTCACAGCGTGGGAAAGTTTCTCATAATCCTGCTCGGTGGGATGGTAGACATACCAGTCTGCTTTTCCATGGTCATCCCATATGTGCGGCATGACGCCATCCCGGAAGTTGGGATTGCTGACCATCTTCTTCCCAAGCAGGTCAGAGAAGCGCAGGACGAGGTTGTCCACATCCCCCTCCTGCCGGTTCAGGATGGTCACCCGCATAGCTTCATAGTGGCTTGCGATGCCCATAGTGATGAACTGGATCTTTGCCCGGTTGGTATCACTCAGGCGCACATAGCAGGCACGGCCAACGAAGGTTGCGTCCGGGTGATGCGGCTCCACGATCCTGCGGAGCTCTTTTTCGTAAAAAGTCATGGTTATTCCTCACTTTCTGTAGCCTTGTTCCGCCATGAAAATGGCGACGGAAGAATGGGTATGGATTTTTTGTCGTTTTCGTGTATAATTGTACTAATAGTCATAATGTACTATTAGTACAGAACACGAGGAGGGCGAGTCCATGGCAGGCAATAAAAGTCTGAACGCTGCCGCTGCCGCAAAGCAGGACGAGTTCTACACACAAATCACCGACATCGAGAAGGAGCTGCGGCATTATCGCAAGCACTTTGCGGGAAAGACCATCCTGTGCAACTGCGATGATCCGTTTGAGTCCAACTTTTTCAAATACTTTGTTTTGAACTTCAACCGTCTGGGTCTTGCGAAGCTCATTGCCACCTGCTATGCCGGATCGCCTATCGTCTACACACAGATGAACTTGTTCGGAGAGCCGGAAGAGGTCGTGCAGGCAGAGCGGGAGAAAAAGCCTTACAAGGTGGAAGTCACACAGGTCTACGACACCTCCGGTGACGGTGGTGTGGATATGCTGGATGTGGCGGAACTGTTCCGCACGGGTAAAAATGCTCTAAAGTTGTTGGAGGGCGATGGCGATTTCCGCAGTCCGGAGTGTTTGGCACTGCTGGACGAGGCGGATATCGTGGTCACAAACCCGCCGTTTTCGTTGTTTCGGGAGTATGTGGCTACACTGATGGCATACAACAAGAAATTCATCATCATAGGCAACAAGAACGCCATTACATATAAGGAAATTTTTCCGCTGTTGCAGGGTAACTTAATGTGGTTAGGTGCTAAACCAATGGGGGGCAGCTTGTGGTTTCAAACCCCAGACGGCTTTAGCAAGAAAAGTGACAAGGTAGTTGATGGGATAAAGCTAACAGAGGTTCCATGTTGTTGGTTTACAAATCTCGACATCAAAAAGCGGCATGAACAGATGATACTTGTTAAACGCTATGACCCAGACGCATATCTCCGCTATGCGAATTTTGACGCAATTGAGGTAAGTGCAACAGCCGACATTCCATGTGATTACGCAGGCTTGATGGGTGTCCCAATTACTTTTTTGGACAAATATAATCCAGATCAGTTTGAAATAGTCGGGTCGAGCAAAGACCTTGGAAAGCCTATGAAAGATGTTGCCGAGAAAGGCACCTATCTTGCTGGCGGCCCCAGATTTTACATCAAGCAAAAAAACGGAGATTACCTCTATAAGCGATTGTATGACCGCATTGTGATCCGTAACCTGCATCCAGAGGAGGCGAAGTAACCGTGAATATTGAACAGCGCAAGGTGACCATTGGCGAACTCTGCGAGGGCTATTTCAACGATGCTGAGGAAGGCGTTGTCGGCTACGATGAGCGGCTGGACATCCGGCCCAAGTATCAGCGGGAGTTCGTCTATAAGGACAAGCAGCGGGACGAGGTCATCCATACCGTTATGAAAGGCCTGCCCCTGAATGTCATGTACTGGTGTCGGACCGGCGAAGATACATACGAGGTGCTGGACGGTCAGCAGCGCACCATCTCCGTGTGCGAGTATGTGGACGGCTCCTTCTCCGTCAACGACAAGTATTTCTATAACCTTCCGGCTGACGTAAAGAAGCAAATACTGGACTACGAATTGTTCGTCTATGTCTGTGACGGCACGGACTCCGAGAAGCTGGACTGGTTCCGCATTATTAACATCGCCGGAGAGCGGCTCACGGAGCAGGAGCTTCGCAATGCTGTTTATGCCGGGTCCTGGACTTCCGATGCTAAACGGTATTTTTCCAAGACAGGCTGTGCCGCCGATACCCTCGCCGGGGACTACCTGAAAGGCGCATCCATCCGGCAAGAGTATCTTGAGACGGCGATTTCCTGGGTTGCAGACGCCAAAAGCCAGTCCATCGAAGGCTATATGGCAGAGCACCAGTTTGACCCAAGCGCCATCCAGCTTTGGAACTATTTCCGCAGCGTCATCGATTGGGTACAGGCCATCTTCCCCAAGGTGCGTAAGGAAATGAAAGGCTTGCCCTGGGGCCTGATGTACAACGCTCACGGCCAGAGAACGGATCTTGACCCCAAGAAACTGGAGGCGGAGATCCAGAGGCTCATGGGTGACGAGGATGTCACCAAAAAGAGCGGCATCTACGAATATCTCCTGACCGGAGATGAGCGCAAACTGAGTATCCGTGCCTTTGACCGCAGGGATGCTCTGGCTGCCTACCAACGGCAGGGACACAAGTGTGCCATCTGCGGCGAGTCCTTCGAGTTTGAAGAGATGCACGCAGACCACATCAAAGCATGGTCCAAGGGTGGACACACCACGCCTGACAACTGCCAGATGCTCTGCCGGGATTGTAACTTGAAGAAAGGGGCGCAGTAAGCGCCCCTTTCCCTTTGTCCCCTGCCCTGTCACTCCTTACATTTCATTTGACCCTCAACAGGCTCGAGAGAGCCCCTTTTGCCTGCCTGACGAAGTTCGTTTGGAGTCACATTCAATTTTGCAGCCATAAAATTGAACGCACGATTTTTGGAGCCAACGCTTCGAGGATAGGATCTTCCTGCGTGGTCAACATGATAGACCTCCCATCTTCCATCTGCCCGAAGGCGAATACGATACGGATTCTTCATAGGCAGTTTACAGGCCGATGATGCTCCAGATGTAGGTCGGAGCAGTCAGAGTGAACACCAGACAGGCGAACAGAATGGCGGGACCGGTCCACTCAAACTGGCCGTGCTTCCGGTAGTCGAAGTAGCACATGGCCAGCTTGCCGAAGAAGGCAATGGCGAGGATCATGTCCAGCGCTGGGAATACCACGGTGTTCACCACGGTCTTGATCTGCTCGGACGCACCTGTCCACGCCTGCTGTACCGCACCCGCCACATCGCCGGTCGTACCAGCGCCCGTTGCGAAAACAGGCACGCTGCAAACCACGGCAAGGACGAGTGTGGCAATGAGCGTTTTTGCGACCCTGAGTCTTTTCATTCGAGCTTCCTCCTTTACTCTCTTTGACTTAACACAGGAGCGCCACCCAAAGCGGATGGCGCTCCTTTCTTTACCCATGAGGATCAATAGCCGGTGCGGGGCAAAACGGCGGAGGGCTTGTAGACCCTGGTCACCCAGCGAGAGTTTGCCATGATCCACTGACCGTTGTAGACACCGCCTACATCGGCCTGATTGACGAACTGCGTGCCGCCAGCCA
>JAFVVH010000070.1 GCA_017502285.1 Oscillospiraceae bacterium
AAGCGGGAGGAGTATCCTTGGAGCCCAGACCGTAACGGCCGCCGGTAACGACCACGTCGTTCATGCCGGCGTTGGCCAGAGCGGTAACGACATCCTGATACAGGGGCTCACCCAGGGAGCCGGGCTCCTTGGTGCGGTCCAGGACAGCGATCTTCTTGGCGGTGGCGGGGATGGCGGCAACCAGCTTGTCGGCACGGAAGGGACGGTACAGGCGGACCTTGACCAGACCCACCTTCTCGCCCTTGGCGTTCAGGTAGTCGATGACTTCCTCGGCCACGTCGCAGAAGGAGCCCATGCAGATGATCACGCGCTCAGCGTCGGGCGCGCCGTAGTAGTTGAACAGCTGATAGTCGGTGCCCAGCGTGGCATTGACCTTGGCCATGTACTTCTCCACGATGGCGGGAACGGCCTCGTAGTACTTGTTGCTGGCCTCGCGGTTCTGGAAGAAGATGTCGCCGTTCTGATGAGAGCCGCGCATCACGGGACGCTCGGGGTTCAGAGCACGCTTGCGGAAGGCCTCGACAGCCTCCATGTCGCACATTTCCTTCAGATCCTCGTAATCCCACACGGCGACCTTCTGGATCTCGTGAGAGGTGCGGAAGCCGTCAAAGAAGTTCAGGAAGGGGACGCGGCCCTCGATGGCGGCCAGATGGGCCACGGGAGCCAGGTCCATGACCTCCTGCACGTTGCCCTCGGCCAGCATGGCAAAGCCGGTCTGGCGGCAGGCCATAACGTCGGAATGGTCACCGAAGATGTTCAGCGCGTGGCTGGCCACGGTACGGGCAGACACGTGGAACACGCCGGGCAGCAGCTCGCCGGCGATCTTATACATGTTGGGGATCATCAGCAGCAGGCCCTGAGAAGCGGTGTAGGTGGTGGTCAGGGCGCCGGTGCCCAGAGAGCCGTGGACGGTACCGGCAGCGCCGGCCTCAGACTGCATCTCCATAACCTTAACGGTGGTGCCGAAGATGTTCTTCTGACCCAGAGCGGCCCACTGGTCCACATAGTCGGCCATGGGGCTGGACGGAGTGATGGGAAAAATGCCCGCCACTTCAGTAAACGCATAGCTGACATATGCAGCGGCGTTGTTACCGTCCATGGTTTTGAACTTTCTTGCCATAGAATTCCCTGCTTTCTTTCGATTTTTGGACGGATGCGGAACGCACCGTCCTTGTTAAAATATTGCTCTGCTCCTTACCGTACCGTGTCATGCCCGCCCGACTCAGCCCGCGAATCAAGCTGCGGCGGGCATGACAATTCCTGAAAGGGCATGGCTTTGCCGCTCCCTCCCCCGGCAGGGGCGGAAGCGGTGGTGATACAATATGGAACTTTACAGGTGACAGTCTATCACTTTTTCTCCCCTTTGTAAATGTTTTCGCAGGCATTTTTTGCTGACATTTTCGGAAAAATCACCCCTTTTTACATTGAATTTTCTTTTGTGCCATTGTAAAATACCTTATAGTTTATTTCTGCTCACGAAGGAGGGTCCGTCCATGGTATGCAATATCCGTTCTCTCGGCCTGCACGGGATCACCGGCTATGAGGTGTCGGTAGAGTGCGACCTGTCCGGCGGTCTGCCCGCCTTCACCGTGGTGGGGCTGCCCGACGCGGCGGTGAACGAGGCCCGGGAACGGGTGCGCGCGGCGGTGAAAAACAACGGCTTTTCCTTTCCCGTCAGCCGCATCACCGTTAACCTCGCCCCCGCCCACGTAAAAAAGGTGGGCACGCTGTACGACCTGCCCATGTTGGTGGGTATCCTGTGCGCCGGAGGCCAGCTGAAGCTGCAGGACGCAAACTGCGCCTTCGTAGGCGAGTTGTCCCTGTCCGGCCGTCTGCGTCCTGCGGCCGGCATGCTGCCCATGGCACTGGCCGCCAAGGCCGCCGGCATCGACACCCTGTACGTCCCCGAGGACAACGCTCCGGAAGCCACTCTGGCCCAAGGCCCCAAAATCATCCCGGTGCGCGATGTGGCCCAGCTGGTCGCCCACCTGAACGGAGAAGCCCCCATTCCTCCCGCTCCCCTGTGGCAACCGACTCAGGCCGCAACCTTCGCTCCTGACTTTTCCGAGGTCAAGGGTCAGGAGAACGTCAAACGGGCGCTGGAGATCGCCGCCAGCGGCAATCACAACGTGCTTTTGGTGGGCCCGCCCGGCTCCGGCAAATCCATGCTGGCCCGCCGTCTGCCCTCCATCCTTCCGGAAATGACCCGGCAGGAGTCGCTGGAAACCACCCAGATCCACTCCGTTATGGGGCTGACCTCTCCCGAACATCCTTTGATTGACGCGCGTCCCTTCCGTGCGCCTCACCACACCGTGTCGCCCATGGGCATGGCGGGCGGCGGCAGCAACCCCCGCCCCGGCGAAATTTCCCTTGCCCACCACGGCGTACTCTTTTTGGATGAGCTGCCCGAATTTTCCAAGGAAGTGCTGGAGGTACTGCGCCAGCCGCTGGAGGATGGTCAGGTGACCATCTCCCGGGCCTCCGGCTCCGCCAGCTACCCCAGCCGCTTCATGCTGGTATGTGCCATGAACCCCTGCAAGTGCGGCTGGTATGGCCATCCCGACCGCCGCTGCAAGTGCTCGGAAAACGATGTCACCCGCTACCTCTCCCGTCTGTCCGGCCCTCTGTTGGACCGCATCGACCTGTTCGTGGAGGTGTCGGCTCTGGAATTTGACGAGCTGGCCGAGCGCAGCAAGGCAGAGCCGTCCCAGGCCGTCCGCGCCCGGGTCAATGCCGCCCGCGCCATCCAGAACGGACGCGCCGGAGCAGTGCGCAATGCCTATCTGGGCCAGAAGGAGCTGGATGCCTGCTGTGCGCTGGACGATGCCTGTCAGTCTGTAATGAAGGGCGCCTTTGACCGTCTTGGTCTTACCGCCCGAGGCTATGACCGTATCCGAAGGGTGGCCCGCACCATCGCCGATCTGGACGGCAGCGAGAACATTCAGGTCCACCACCTGGCCGAAGCCCTGCAATACCGCCCGCCGGAATATTTGAAGAAATAAAAAATCCGCAGTCCAAACGGACTGCGGATTTCAGCTTGTCGAAAAAGTCTTTTCGACAAGCTGTTGCAAATTTTGAGCCTTTAAAAAGTTCAAAATTTGGTTTGATTGACCGCGAAAGACACCCCTCCTGGGTTTCTTTCACACTATCTTCCTTCCCGTTAATGAGCATGTTCCGTGTTTTTTGACTGCCTCAAATTCTGATTACGCCTTGGGTTCTTCCGTTTCAAACACCGTCTTGGCGGTGCTGGCAAGACCGGCCAGACTCTGCAGCTCGCTGGGGATGATGATCTTGGTGGCCTTTCCGTTGGCGGCAGCCTGGAACGCCTCCAGCGCCTTGATCTTGATGACGCCCTCACCGGGGTTGGCCTCGTTGACCAGCTTGATGGCATCGGCGGTGGCCTGCTGCACCTTCATGATGGCCTCAGCTTCCGCTTCGGCGGCCATGATGCGGGCGGCCTTCTCAGCCTCCGCCTCCATGATCTTGGCCTGCTTGGCAGCATCGGCGCGAAGGATGGCAGACTGCTTTTCGCCTTCGGCCACAAGGATCTGGGACTGCTTCTGGCCCTCGGCCTGAAGGATGGCCTCACGGCGCTCGCGCTCGGCCTTCATCTGCTTTTCCATGGCATCCTGGATCTCACGAGGCGGGATGATGCTCTTGAGCTCCACGCGGTTGACCTTGATGCCCCAGGGATCGGTAGCTTCGTCCAGAATGGCGCGCATCTTGGTGTTGATGTGGTCGCGGCTGGTCAGAGCCTGATCCAACTCCAGATCGCCGATGATGTTACGCAGGGTGGTGGCCGTCAGATTCTCAATGGCGGACATGGGGTGCTCCACACCGTAGGTATAGAGCTTGGGGTCGGTGATCTGGAAGTAGACCACCGTGTCGATCTGCATGGTGACGTTATCCTTGGTGATGACGGGCTGGGGCGCAAAGTCCACCACCTGCTCCTTCAGGGACACGTTCTTGACCACCCGCTCGATGAAGGGGATCTTGAAGTGCAGGCCTACGCCCCAGACAGACTGGAACGCGCCCAGCCGCTCCACTACGAAGGCGCGGGACTGCTGCACCACGCGCACATTGGCGGCCACCACGGCGATGACCAGAATCACAAGAATGATCGGAATCAAAAAGCCCATAATTTACCTCCTGTTAGTTGTATGTGAATGTTTTTCCTACTCCTCTTGGGGTTTGACGAACACCTTCACGCCCTCGATTCGAAGCACCCGTACCAGTGTCCCTTCCGGGATCACCACATCGTCTTCACTGCGGGCAGTCCAGCTCTGACCGGCGATGTTCACCTGTCCCTGTCCGTACAGGTTATCGATGGTCTGGGTAACCACCGCCTCCTGCCCGATGACCCGATCGGCATTGGTGGCCGAGTAGCTGGGGGTCAGGAACTTTTTGGCCAGTGGCCGCACCAGTGCCAGCGTCAATCCGGACAGCACCAGAAACACGCCGGTCTGCAGCCATACATTTCCACCCACAAGTGCGCACAGAAGCGCACCTAACGCGCCCACCGCAAACCAAATGGATGTCAGGCCCACGGTGATCGCCTCGCCCACACTGAACAAAATCAGCAGAGCCAGCCATGCCACTTTCAAAGTCATTCCATCCGACGCTCCTTTCGCAATGGTGGTACACAGCAGAAAGAACAGGGCCACCAGCACCAGCACCACGGAGCTGACCGCCGTGCCGAACACCCACTGATCCTTGGGGGACAGGTTGGTGAAGAAGTTGCTCAGCAACTTCTTCAGGGGTGGGCTGTCCGGAGGCGCTTCCTCGGTTGGGCCATCCGGCCGTTCCCGCTCCGATGCGGAGAAAGGCAGCTCATCCTGAAACAGCTCATCCATGGTCACGCCGTAGTGCCGGCAGATATAAAGCAGCTTTTCCAGTTCCGGATAGCCTCGGGCCGACTCCCACTTGGACACTGCCTGCCGGGATACGTTCAGCTGCTGGGCAAAGGCCTCCTGGGTAATTCCATGCCGGTGGCGCAAGGCCTGCAGCCGGGTTCCGAACGACATTTCGCCCCCCTCCTTTCTGCGAGTTTCTATTGGTAGCATAGCGTATTTTTCCCCGTTTGTCTACCAACTTCATTTTGCGCCGGGTGATTTTTTCCGGCAACCTGAAGTTTCCGCAGGCAAACCCGCCCATCCCTTGCCCCGCGCGTGAAATCGTGGTACAATATTGCGAAGAAAATCAACCCACGCAAAGGATATGAGTCAGATGAGACGTTATCTCGCCGGACAATATGATATCGCCGTCATCGGCGCGGGCCACGCAGGCATTGAAGCCGCGCTGGCCGCCGCCCGTATGGGACTGCGCACCCTGTGCTTCACCGTCAATCTGGACGCGGTGGGCAACATGCCCTGCAACCCGGCCATCGGCGGCACGGGCAAGGGCCATCTGGTCCGGGAGCTGGACGCGCTGGGCGGCGAGATGGGCAAGGCCGCGGACAAGGCCTGCATCCAGTACCGCATGCTCAATCGGGGCAAAGGCCCCGCGGTCTGGTCCCTGCGGGCGCAGGCCGACCGGAGAGAGTACCAGAAGGTGATGAAGCACGCGCTGGAACGGCAGGCAAACCTGTGGGTCAAGCAGGCCGAGGTGGTGGAGGTGCTCACCGAAAACGGTGCAGTATCCGCCGTGGTCACCCACACCGGAGCCACCTACGCGGTCAAAGCCGCCGTCATTGCCACCGGCACCCATCTGGGCGGACGCACCATCGTGGGCGAGGTGGTCCGGGACTCCGGCCCGGACGGGCTGGCCGCCGCCCTTCCTCTGACCGAAAGTTTGAAATCGCTGGGCCTGTCCATCCGCCGCTTTAAGACAGGCACTCCTCCCCGGGTCAACGCCCGCAGCGTGGACTTCTCCAAAATGGAAGTACAGGAGGGAGACGCAGATGCCCTGCCCTTCTCCTTCTCCACTCCGCAAGCCCCGGAAAACCGGGCAGTGTGCTGGTTGACCGCCACCACCAAAGAAACACACGATGTCATCCGTGCCAACCTGGACCGCTCCCCCCTGTTCTCCGGGGTCATCGAGGGGGTTGGCCCCCGGTACTGCCCCTCCATTGAGGACAAGGTGGTGCGCTTCGCCGATAAAGAGCGGCATCTGCTGTTCGTAGAGCCTATGGGCCTTGATACGGAGGAACTTTACATTCAGGGCTTCTCCTCCTCCCTGCCCGAAGAGGTCCAGCTGAAAATGCTGCACACCATCCCCGGTCTGGAACAGGCGGAAATGACCCGGTGCGCCTATGCCATCGAATACGATTGCGTGGACCCCACCGAGCTGCATCCCACACTGGAATGCAAGAAGGTCCCCGGCCTTTACGGCGCGGGGCAGTTCAACGGCTCCTCCGGCTATGAGGAGGCGGCGGTACAGGGCTTTGTGGCCGGTGTCAATGCCGCGCTGAAGCTGCTGGGCCGTGACCCCTTCGTTCTGCGCCGGGATGAGGGTTATATGGGTGTGCTCATTGACGACCTTGTGACCAAGGGCACCAATGAGCCTTACCGCATGATGACCTCCCGTACGGAATACCGCCTGCTCCACCGGCAGGACAATGCCGACCGGCGCATGGCCAACCACGGCCACCGCATCGGTCTGGTCAGCGACGAGCAGTTGGCCGCCGTAGAGGAAAAATATGCCGCGGTGGAAGCCGAGCGCAAGCGGCTGGAGCACACGGGCGTAGCACCTTCTCCCGCACTCTCCGTTTTCCTTGCCGCCCACAACGAACCGGATGCGCCCAGCGGCGCGCGCCTTGCCGACCTTCTGCGCCGACCCTCCATCACCTATGACGAGCTGGCCCCCTTCGACCCCAACCGTCCCACCCTGTCCCCTGCGGTAACGCAGGCGGTGGAAATCGACACCAAATATCAGGGCTACATCGACCGCCAACTGCGTCAGGTGGCGGAAATGAAAAAGCTGGAAGAGCACCTGCTCCCCGAGGATATGGACTACCATGCCATCTCCGGCCTGCGTCTGGAGGCCCGGCAAAAGTTGGACAAGGTGCGTCCCCGCAGTCTGGGACAGGCCAGCCGCATCTCCGGTGTGTCTCCGGCGGACATTTCCGTGCTCATGGTATATTTGAGCCAACAATAAGGAGCGCTTATGAAACTGACCCAAGTCAAAGGAAACACATGGGTAGCCGAGGGCGAAGCCCTCATCCCCTTTTACCGCTTAGAGGACGGGCGGTGCATCCTGCTGGACAGCGGCTACACCACCGAGCGGCAGTTGTTGGAGCAGGCCCTTCTGGATGCAGGACTGACCCCCGCCGCCATCCTCTCCACCCACACCCATATCGACCACGCCGCCAACCACGCCTATTTTCAGAAGAAATATCACCTGCCCGTAGCCCTTACCGCAGGGGAGGCCGGTCTGTGCGCCAACCTGCTCAACTTGAAGTACTATGCCGCCATCACCACCCCGAACATGACCGACCGGGAAATGTGGGACATGCCCCTGACGGCAGACATCCTCCTGCCCGACTCGGACAGTACTCCGGAGCTGTTGGGTATCCCGTTTTGCTGTATCTACACTCCCGGCCACTCCCCCGCCCATATCTGCATCATCACCCCGGACAACGTGTGCTATGTGGGTGATACCCTGCTGTCCCGGGAACTGCTGTATGCCAAATTGCCCTATGCCTGCGACCATGCGCTGGACCTTATGAGCAAGGAGCGTCTGCGCGGTCTGGGCTGTGCCCTCTATATCGCCGCCCACCGGGGCATATTCTCCGACATTGACAACATCATTGACGAAAACCGTGCCCTCAATCTGCGCCGGGCACAGGAGATCTTGTCCGTGGTGGACCGGCCCATGCACCTGAGTCAAATCAGCCTCAACGTCTGTCGTCTATTCTCCCTCAACCCCGGCACCGCCCGAAGGGCGCTGAGCTTCGAGCGCAATATCCGCTTCTTTGTGGAATTCCTGCTGGACCGGGGCGACCTTGTGCTGGAGCTTCACGACGGTGTGGCCTATTTCGCCCCTGCAAAACAATAACGTTCCAAGGGAGGTTTCTCCTATGTCACAACTGCAATTTGCCGTCCCCACTCTGTTCGGGCTGGAAAGCCTTGCGGCGGACGAACTGCGCCGGCTGGGTCTTTCCGATGTGCGGGCAGAGAACGGCCGGGTGCTGTGTTCCGGCACTCCGGCAGACATCCCCCGCATCAACCTGAACCTGCGCACCGGCGAGCGGGTCCTTCTCATTCTGGGCAGTTTCCCCGCCCGGGACTTCGAGGCCCTGTTTCAGGGCACCCGCGCCCTGCCGTGGGAGCAGTTTATCCCCAAGGGTGGTCAGTTCCCCGTGAAGGGCCATTGCCTTAACTCCACCCTGCATGCCGTCCCCGCCTGCCAGTCCATTGTGAAAAAGGCGGTGGCCGCCCGTCTGGGGCAGAAATACGGCATGGAGACCCTACCGGAAACAGGCGCTATCTACCAGATCCAGTTCTCCATTATGAAAGATACCGCCACCCTCATGCTGGACACCAGCGGCGCCGGCCTGCACAAGCGAGGCTACCGGGCACAGGGTGTGGTCGCTCCCCTGCGAGAAACGCTGGCCGCCGCCATGGTGATGCTCTCCCGCTACAAGGGCTGTGACCCTCTGTGCGACCCCTTCTGCGGCTCAGGCACCATCCCCATCGAGGCCGCCCTTATTGCCAAAAACCGGGCCCCCGGCCTGAACCGCTCCTTCTCCGCCCAAAAGTGGGCGTGGCTGGACAACAAGCTGTGGCTGGAGGCGGCGGACGAGGCTATAGATTGCGAGTTCGACGGCACGTACGAGATCTGGGGTGGTGATCTGGACCCCGCCGCCGTAGAGCTGGCCCGTCACAATGCCCATCTTGCAGAGGTGGACGATCTGGTTTCCTTCGAGGTGTCCGATGCCACCCGCTTCCACTGGGGCGGCCTGCATGGACGCATCGTCACCAACCCGCCCTACGGCGAGCGCATTATGGAACGGCGGGAGGCAGAAGACCTCTACCGCGCCTTTGGCAAAGCCTATGCCAAGTTCCCCGACAGCTGGAAGCTGTATCTGCTGTCCTCCCACACGGAGTTCGAGCGCACCTTCGGCAAGCAGGCCGACAAAAAACGAAAACTTTATAATGGTATGCTGAAGTGCGACCTGTTCATGTATCTCTAAGCGTGTCCCGGATCCAAAGAAAGAGAGGGGATCGACATGAAGCATTTGTTTATCATCAACCCTGCGGCGGGCAAAAAATCCACCACCGTGGAGCTGGACAAGCTGTTGCACACCCTGTCCTTTGACCATGAGGTGGCCTATACCAAAGAGGCGGGTGACGCGGAAAAGATCACCCGTGCCGCCGCTCAGACCGGCGAGGAACTGCGTATCTATGCCTGCGGCGGTGACGGCACCCTGAACGAAGTGGTCAACGGTGCGGCAGGCTATGACAACGTGGCCATCACCTGCGTGCCCAAGGGGACGGGCAACGACTTCCTGAAAATCTTTGGCCCTGACTACCGGGCACAGTTTTACGATTTAGAAGCACTGGCCGTTGGGCCTCAGACCCCCTTCGACCTGATCGACTGCAACGGCAAGCTGGGCATCGACATGGTATGCGCCGGAGTGGATGCCCGCATCGGTGCCGGGGTGCACCGCTACAAGCGCTGGCACTTTGTGTCCGGCATGGGTGCCTACGTGCTCTCCCTGCTGGAGCACGTGCTGTTCCGGGGCATCTCCCGCCCCTTGCACGTAGAGGTGGGCGATCAAATTCTGGACGGCCCCTCCGCCCTGCTGTGCGTGTGCAACGGCCGGTACTACGGCGGCGGCTTCATGCCTGTGCCGGAAGCCATGCCCGATGACGGTGTACTGGACATGCTCCATGTAAACAAAGTTTCTTTGTACCAGCTCCCCGCTCTGCTGGGCAAGTACGCCAAGGGCCGGTATAAGGAACTGCCCAAATTCGTCACCGACTTCCACGGCCAGTCCATCACCTTCTCCTCTGACGAGGAGATCACCGCCGTAGTGGACGGCGAGGTCATCCGGGGCAAAGCCTTCACCGTCCGTCTGTCCGAGCGCAAGGTCAACTTCTTCTACCCCGCCGCCGCGTCGTATGCAGTCGAATTTAGCACTCCCGCCACCCAAGAAAAAGCGACTTTGTGAACGTACGGTAAATATTTTCCGGTCAACCCCTACTTTTTCCAATTTAGGGGTTGATTTTTTCCATTAAAGCGGTTATTATCATAGTTGCATTTAGCACTCGCCACGCCAAAGTGCTAACGCAGTCGATTTGTTAATACAAATATCAATATAAGGAGGACCCCATTATGAAACTGAAACCTTTGGCCGATCGCGTCATCATCAAGATGGTGGAGGCGGAGGAGACTACCAAGAGCGGCATCATCCTCACCGCCGGCGCTAAGGAAAAGCCCGAAGTGGCCGAGGTGCTGGCCGTTGGACCCGGCGGCACCGTGGACGGCAAGGAAGTCGTCATGACCGTCAAGCCCGGTGACAAGGTCATCACCAGCAAGTACTCCGGCACTCAGGTCAAGATCGACGGCGAGGAACTGACTATCGTGCGTCAGGGCGACATTCTCGCGATTGTAGAGTAAGTCCATGGGGGACCAGTCCCCCCTAGATACAAAATTGGTTTTCAACCAATTTTGATACCCCCCTACGGTCTGCTGCAGCGCACATCGCTGCGCTCGCACGTTTGCAGACCGAGAAGTGTTTTTTTGCCACGCACTTGTCGCGGCAAAAAACGATTAAAATTCTTTCGCCGCTGCGGCGGCGAAACTCTGCGAGGCTTTG
>JAFVVH010000071.1 GCA_017502285.1 Oscillospiraceae bacterium
AGGGGGACGGGTATCCCCGGCCGGAACAGATGTGGGCCCCGGCCCACCCGGTAAGCCATGTGTCCCAAAGTTAGGCCGGTCTCACGGGCCTGCGACAGCAGGTCGGGCGGTGTGGTCAGAATGAGTATGTCCTTCAGCGGCATATGGGCCAGCCCCCTTGTCCGAAATTTAAAAAAATGATATAATCCTTTCCAGAATATGCGCCTCAACCTTAACACAGAACAAGGAGGGACCCGCTGTGTCCTGCTTCCCTTTTCCTCATGGATTTTATGAAAGCGTGCTGGACATCCGGCCGGAGGAGCTGACCCGGAGGGGTATCACCCTGCTGCTGGCCGATTTGGATAACACCCTTGTGCCCTATAAGACCCCGTTGCCTACCGAAGAACTCAAGCGTTGGCGGGAGAACCTGGAGGCAGGGGGTGTGGAGCTGTTTCTGCTGTCCAACAGCCGCAAGACCGGCCGACCAAAGCGCTTTGCCGATGCGCTGGGCATCCGGTTTATCGGCCATGCGGGCAAGCCCAAGCGGGGCGGCTATGAAAAGGCTATGGCTCAGACTGGGCGCACCGCTGAGCAGACCGCCATTGTTGGAGATCAGATCTTTACCGATATTCTGGGCGGCAGACGTTCGGGCATTACCGCCCTGCTGGTGCGGCCCATCCGTCTGGCGGGCAACCCCGGCCGCTATATCCGATACTGGGTGGAGACCCCTTTTCGCCTTGTGGGGCAAAGGAGGGGCAAACTATGAGCGCCAAATTCGGGCCCGCAGGCAACGCGGAGGATTTTCCCTACAAGTCCTCGGTAGATGCGCCTCGCTGGATGAAGGAGCTGGGCCTTGACTGCTACGAGTACCAGTGCGGAAAAGGGGTGCATGTGGGGGAAGAGACGGCCCGCAAGGTGGGGCAAAATGCCGCGGAGCACGGTATTTCCCTGTCTTTGCACGCACCCTATTTTATCAATATGGCCAATCCCGATCCGGACAGCCTTGCAAAGACCACAGGTTATATTACCGGAGCGTGCCTTGTGGCAAGTCAGATGGGAGCCGGCCGAGTAGTCATCCACTCGGGGGCGCTGATGAAGCGCACCCGGCGGCAGGCACTGGACATTGCATTAACATCCCTCAAGCACGTGATTGCCGCCTGTGATGACATGGGCTTTGGCGATATCGCCCTGTGTCCGGAGACCATGGGAAAGATCAATCAACTGGGCGATCTGGACGAGGTGCTGGAGCTGTGCTGTTTGGACGAGCGACTGATCCCCTGCGTAGATTTTGGGCATTTATATGCCCGCTCGCTGGGGGCGGACGACGGACAGGAGGCCATGGCCCGCATCCTTGACCGGATGGAGCAGGTGCTGGGTGTCCGGCGGGCTTCCCGCTTCCACAGCCACTTTTCCCACATTGAATTTACACCCAACGGGGGCGAAAAATGTCACCGCACCTTTGAAGAAAGCGGCGGCTTCGGACCGAACTGGACTCCGCTGGCAAAAGAGGTGGCCCGGCGGGGCTGGAGTCCCACGTTCATCTGTGAAAGCGCGGGAACACAGGCCCGGGACGCGTTGACCATGAAACAAGTCTATGGGCAATTTTTGGAGGAGAAAAAATGAACCATATCGGGCAAATCGCCGGGATGCTAGAGGAATACGGACTGGATGCCATGCTGGTGACCAGTGAGTCCGGCGAGCGCTATGCCGTGGGCTTTCACGGAGAGGGATTGGCTCTGATCTCCAAGGATGACTGCTGGTATTTTACCGATTCCCGTTATATTGAAGCGGCGCGCAGAGAAATTTCCAAAGCGCATATCGACTGCGTGGGCCGGGGACGGAGCCACCGCACGCTGGCGGCGCAGGTTATTGAGCAACAGGGTCTGGAAAAGGTGGGCTTTGAAAGCGACTGCATGAGCGTGGATGCTCTGGAACGATACCAGAACGACCTGCCCTGTGCCCTCATCGCCGCCCCGGGATTGATTTCCGGTCTGCGCGCGGCCAAGGACGAGGAAGAACTGGCGCAGATGCGCCGGTCTCAGGCCATCACGGACCGGGTGTTTTCCAACATTCTGGACTTTATCCGGCCCGGTATGACGGAGCGGGAGATAGCCGCGCGGATCGTGTACGAGCTGATGCGGTTGGGTGCGTCCCGTCCATCCTTTGATCCCATCGTAGCGGCGGGGGCCAACGGCTCCATGCCCCATGCCGTGCCCGGAGATACGGTCATTGAGCCGGGGATGTTCGTTACCATGGACTTTGGCGGTGTGTATCAGGGCTACTGCTCTGACATGACCCGCACCATCGCGGTGGGTCAGCCCGCGGACGAAATGCGCCTGGTATATGACACGGTGCTTCGGGCACAGATGGCCGGACTGGCCGCGGCAAAGGCCGGTGTTTCCGGCAGTCAGGTGGATAAGGCGGCCCGAACTGTGATCGAACAGGCGGGCTATGGAGAATATTTTGGACACAGTCTGGGCCACAGTTTGGGACTGGAGATACACGAAAGTCCCAATTTCTCCCCCGCAGAGCAGACGATCATGCCTGTGGGCGCGGTGGTATCCTGTGAGCCGGGAATCTACCTGCCCGGCCGCTTTGGGGTGCGCATCGAGGACGTGGTCATCCTGACACAGTCGGGGTGTGAGAACATTACGGCCTCCCCCAAGGAGCTGATCGTTCTGTGACAGAACAAAAATTTCCTTTGGAATTGAAGCAAAGCCCTTGCCAAAGCAGTTGAAATAGGGTAAAATAAATCGATTATAATAAAATTAGGAGGATGATTCCTATGGCAATGATTTCCGCCAGCGATTTCCGTAACGGCGTGACCTTCGAAATGGACGGTAAGGTCATGCAGGTCGTCGAGTTCCAGCACGTTAAGCCCGGCAAGGGCGCCGCTTTTGTGCGCACCAAGATGAAGAACATCATCACCGGCGGTGTGACCGAGACCTCTTTCAACCCCACCGCCAAGTTCGAGCAGGCCTTCGTGGAGCGCAAGGAGATGCAGTACAGCTATAACGATGGCGACCTGTACTACTTCATGGATATGGAGAGCTTTGACATGCTGCCCATCGGCAAGGATCTGCTGGGCGACGCTTTCCGCTTCGTCAAGGAAGAGGAGATGTGCAAGGTCATGTCCTACAAGGGCAGCGTGTTTGGCGTGGAGCCCCCCAACTTCGTGGAGCTGGTTGTTACCGAGACCGAGCCCGGCTTCGCCGGCAACACCGCCACCAACGTGACCAAGCCCGCTACTCTGGAGACCGGCGCTGAGATCAAGGTTCCCCTGTTCATCAGCGAGGGCGAGAAGATCCGTATCGACACCCGTACCGGCGAGTATCTGGAAAGAGTTAAGGGCTAAGTCTGACTAAAAAGGAGGACACCAACATGACGATTTCCGAGAAGGTTGCATATCTGAAGGGTCTGGCCGAGGGTCTTGATCTGGATGTGGAGAAGTCCAAAGAGGGCAAGCTCATCTCTGTGATGATCGGCATTCTGGAAGAGATGGCCATGTCCATCGAGGATCTGGAAGAGAACGATCTGGATCTGGGCGAGGAGATCGATGCCCTGTCCGATGATCTGGCCGATGTGGAAGAGATCGTCTTCGGCGATGACATGGACGAGGACGAAGACGAGGATGACTACTTCGAGGTGGAGTGCCCCAACTGTGCGGAGCCTCTGGTCATCGACGATGAGGTTCTGGCAGAAGGAATGATCCAGTGCCCCAACTGCGAGGAGAAGTTCTCTCTGGACCTGTCTGACGACACCTGCACCGAGGACAAGTAAATTAAACTGAAAATGCGGTCTGCTACGGCAGACCGCATTTTTCGTTCTATAATAAAAAACACGAGTGCAACGCACTCGTGTTTTTTGTTTACAGGATGCACAGGGGCGGGCCGTCAAAGGCGATCACGTGATCGGCCAGCTCCAGAATTTCGCTCTCGTGGCTGACCAGCACCACCGGCTTGTTCAGGGCTTTCAGTGCGGCCATAAGCCGGTGCTGTCGGGGCAGGTCGATGCCGGCAAAGGGCTCGTCCAGCAGATACAGCTCGCCACCCAAAGCAAGGGTGCGCACCAGCGCAAGGCGGCGGCCCATACCGCCGGACAGCTCCCGGGGCAGAGCGTGCTCTTCACCGGTCAGTTCCGCAAGTGCCAGCCATCGGTGGGCATCGGCCCGGTGCGCCTTATCCATCACGTCGGTGAGCTGCTGGAGCACCGTGCGTTCGGGCAGAAGTCGGTCCTCCTGGAACAGAAAGGCGGTTTCGCGGGGGGTAATGCCTGTGACGCGCCCCCGGTCCGGGGTCTCCAGACCGGCCAGCACCCGCAGCAGGGTGGTCTTGCCACAGCCAGAGGGGCCGGACAGGACTGTGACCCCTGTTTCCGGTATGGTGAGGGTGAAGTCATCCAACACCTGCTTTTCGCCAAAGGACAGGTTGACGTGTTCCAGACAGATCATGCAACAGGCCTCCCTTCCGACTGACGGATGAGCAGAGCAATCAGCTTTTCCAGCGTCAGACTCAAAAGGATAACGGCCACTGTCCATGCGAACAGGTCGGCGGTCTCCAGATAGAACTTGGTGTTGTAAATTTGCGTGCCGATGGCCAGCTTGGGTAGTACCAGAGCCTCTGCGGCCACTCCGGACTTCCATGCAAGGCCCATGGAGGTGGTCACGGCGCTGAGAAAGTAAGGCTTCACCGCGGGCAGAAGCACCAGTCGGGCGGTTTTCAGCCGGGAGAAGCGGTAGGCTTTGGCAAACTCCAACAGCTTGGGGTCGCACTCCCGGATGCCCCGGACCACATTGCCCCACACCACCGGAAGCACCATAAGGGCGGCGATGATGACAGGCACCTGATCCCGGTCTGTCCACAAAAAGACCAACAGGATGAAGGAGGCCACCGGGGTGGCGCGGATTACCCGCACGGCTGGGGACAGGATGGTATCCAACCAGCGGCCGGTGCAGGCAAGGCAGGCCAGAACGACACCCAGCGCCGTGCCCCACAGCATACCCAGCACCACACGGCAAAGGGTGAGCACTGCGGTCTGCCAGAAGGGAGCAGTTTGGACAAGCTCACTCAGCCGCACAACCACCGTCAGCGGGCCGGGCAGGAACAGGGGACTGGCTACCCGCCACGCGGCAAACTGCCACACAGCCAGCCAGAACAGACAGGTCGTGGCAGTGCGCAGCTTAGGGAACATGGTAGAAGTCATCGTCGGGGTTTCCACCGCCGATGGAAGCAGGGTCTGCGCTAAAGAGCACCTCGTAATAGCTTTGGATAGCACTGCGCATCTCGGCGCCGGCCATGAAAATCAGGTTGCACTGGGGGATGGCCTTGGCGGCAATGGCGGCATTGGCAGCAATGCCGTGGGCGGCGACCATTTCAGCGGCCTGGGAGAGATTTGCCTCGTCCTTCATAAAGTTGATGGACTTCTCATAATCGTTCAGGAACTGCTCTACCAGTTCGGGGTGCTCCTGCATAAAGGCGTTGCGGACCACTACGCAGCCCATGACCAGAGGAGACTCGGAGATCTTATCCCACTCAGCGCTGACATTCAGTGCCTCACGTACGCCGGTATCCTTGAGCTGCAGGGCGGTGGCGGCGGGAACGGGGAGCAGGCACACGCCATCGGTGGACTGGACCATTTTGGCAGTGACTTCCGGAGCGGTCATCCACTCGATGGAAACGTCTTTGTCAGGGTCAAGGCCATTCTGGGTCAGCAGGTGATCGATGACAAACTCAGGGTTTGCGCCCTGGCCGGTGGCATAGATGGTCTTGCCCTTCAGAGAAGTTACATCGGTGATGGTGTTGCCCTTTTCCATAATGTAGAGCACACCCAGCGTGTTGACGGCCAGCACCGTGATGCCGCCGTTTTTGTTATACAGGTTGGCGGCCACGGGGGTAGCGATACAGGCGATATCCGTCTCACCCTTAGCCAGAGCGGGAGCCACTTCATCATTAGCGGCCACCGCAGTGAAGTTGTAGGTGGGGGTAGCGCTCAAAGCATTGGCGGCCATCATCTGAGCCGCGCCCACACCGGTGGGGCCGGTCATGACCATGACATTGACCTGCGGGCCAGGAGTGACCTCGGGCTGGGACTGGGAGACCTCGGGAGTGGAGGAAGCGGAGCCGGAGGAGGCGGAAGGCTTGCCGCAGGCAGCAAGACCAAGTGCCATCACAAGGCACATCATCAGGGCAATGGTGCGTTTTTTCATGGAGAACATCCTTTCTGCGTTCAATATATTGTGTGATACAGGTCAAATGCCGGAGGGGTCCAGCGCCTTGAGGTTGGGGACGAGGATCGCCCGGCCCTGACGTTGGATGAGGCCTTGAGACTCCAAAGTCTCAAAGGCCCGGTACAGGGAAGCGCGGCTGATGCCAAGCCGTTTGGCAAGCTCAGTGGCCGCACAGTCCAGCTGAGGTTTGTCGGGGGTCAACGAGGTGAGCAGATGTTGTTTCAGCCGCCCTTCTACGCTGTCGGCGGCCAGAGAGCGGATCTTGCCGCTGAGAAACCGGATGCGGCCGGACAGATAGCGGATGTAATTGTCCCGCACACGGGGACTTGCGTCCATCAGGCGGCTCACCAGAGCCTGCGTCAGCAGTACGACGCGGCAGGGGGTGCCGGCGGTGAGCGTAGTGGCATAGTCCTCGTGGTCGTTGAACAGGGCGGCCGCCCCGAACAGATCGCCGGGGGAAAGCACGCTGATGGCCAGAGAGTCCCGCGTCACCCGTATGCTTCCGTTCAGCAGTACTCCGAGACATCTGGAAAACCGGTGAGGCTGGTACAGGGTCTGCCCGGGGTCAAAGTCATGTACGGTACAGTCCGGGTCGGTCAGCGCCAACTGTACCGCTTCCTGTGGACAATTTTGGAACAGGGGACAGGCCAAAAGATGGGACAGCTGATTTTTTGTAAGGGTTTGTTCCATAAATTCACCCGATTCTGTCTTATTTGAGACAGATATATTGTATGCGATAAAAAAGGAAAAGTCAACAGAAAAAAGACGGTAGGCACAAATAGCGATCGTGGGCATAGAATAAAGAGAAAACAGACCGAAAGGAGCGGTATTTATGGCGGGAAGAAGAAATTGCCGCCGCACAACGGCGGCCTGTAATGGGGGGACTCAGGAGCGTGCGGTGGCAGAACAGGAAGTAGAGCAAACCATGCGCATGTGTCGCCATGTGCATCCTCTGCCCACCGATGCAGGCTGCCGGAGTGTGGAGCGGCAGCTGTGTGATCTGCAGCAAAAAATGGACTGCCAGAACAGGCTGTTGATGGAGCTTGTACAGCTGTTACGGGCAAATAGCAATTAAAAAATGCCGCAGGATGTTAATCCTGCGGCATTTTCGTTATTTTAGTTTGGATAACTCCTTGCGGATGGCCTGAGTGAGCAGGTCCTGACCTTCGCCAGAGCGCAGAGCATCCAGAACGGCGGTGTGGAGCAGGTCCTGAAAGCCCTTGGAATGGAGCACTGCGTCGAATACCGTGCCGCCCTCTGTGGAGATAGGGGCGCTTTGAGGTGCAGGGCGGGGCTTTTTGGGGGTGTAGGCAGGGCTGGGTGTATCCTCCTGCGTGTAAGCCATGTCCATCCATGTACGCTGGGTGGTGCGGTCATCGCTCTCCGCCCGCAGGTAGAATACAGACACACCGAAAAAGTCGGCCAGCTTTTCCTGTTGTTCTTTAGAAGGGGTCTGCCGCCCGGTCTCAAACTTTTCGATGGCGGTGCGGGGCAGGCCAAGAGCCGCGGCCAGAGCGGGGCGGGAGAGATTTTGCTCGGTACGGAGCGCTTCGATGCGCTGTGCCATAGTGACCATAGGGACAACCTCCTGTGAGAAAATGCGGGGTCGGCACAGCCGACCCCGCAAAATAGACGGGATTAGATGATTTTTACGACCCAACCGTGAGGATCAGGCTGACGGCCCCACTGGATGCCGGTCAGCTCGTCGTACAGACGCTGGGTGACGGGACCGATTTTGCCGCCGTTGATGGTGACTTTCTCGTCGCCCTCGGCCAGCTCACCGATGGGGGAGATGACAGCGGCGGTGCCGGTGCCCCAACCCTCTTCCAGAGTGCCGTTCTTGGCAGCCTCGAACAGCTCCTCGGCGGAGATGCGGCGCTCCTCCACCTCGTAGCCCCAGTCCTTGAGCAGCTGGATGCAGGAGCGGCGGGTGATGCCGGGCAGCACGGAGCCGTTCAGGTCGGGAGTCAGGATCTTGCCGTTGACCTTGAACATCACGTTCATGGCGCCGACCTCTTCAATGTACTTGCGGTGGATACCGTCCAGCCACAGCACCTGAGAGTAGCCACGCTTCTCGGCGCGGTTACCGGCGCGCAGGGAGGCGGCGTAGTTACCGCCGGTCTTGGCCATGCCGGTGCCGCCCTTGACGGCGCGGACATCCTCGTCCTCGATGTAGATCTTGACGGGGTTCAGGCCTTCGGGATAGTAGGCGCCCACGGGGCAGACGATGACGATGTACTGCACATGGTGGGAGGAATGGACACCCAGAGCGGGATCGATACCGATCATGAAGGGACGGATATACAGGGAGGTGTCCTTCTCATAGGGGACCCAATCCTGCTCCAGCTTGACCAGCTCCACGATGCCGGCCAGAGCCAGCTCGTAGGGGATGTTGGGCATGCACAGACGGTCAGCGGAGTCGTTCAGACGCTGGATGTTGCAGTCGGGGCGAAACAGCTGGATGGAGCCGTCGGCGGTGCGGTAGGCCTTCATGCCCTCGAAGATCTCTTCGCCGTAGTGCAGAACCTTGGCGGCGGGGTCGATCTGCAGAGGACCGTAGGGGACGATGCGGGCATCGTGCCAGCCCTGACCCTCGTCATAGTCCACGATGAACATATGGTCGGTCATGTACTTGCCGAAAACCAGAGCGGAAGCCTCGGGCTTCTCCTTCAGAGTGGCGGCGCGGGTGATCTTGATCTCTTGCATAACGAAAGCCTCCTGATAAATTCATTTGGTACAGTTTAACACTGTAAAGTAACCTTTATTATAACAGCATTGAACGCGGGTGGCAATGGGGTGGAACAGCTTTTTTGCGTATTTATTCCCGGACAAGGTACAGATTCAGGTCCACGTTGCCCTTAATGCCGGGGACGGAGCCCTTGGCGGTGTACTGCCACATGTCAAAATCATAAAAGAAGGTGGGGGTGGCGCGGTATTCCGCCAGCCAAAAGCCGTAATCCTTCAACTGGTTCAGGTCATAGCTCAGATAGCCCAGATCCAGATTGAAATAGACCATGGGGGTATAGCCGGCCTGTGCCACCGTGTCGCAGAAGGTTCTGGCACACAGGGTGATGGTGCCGCCGGGCAGACCGTCGGTGCGGGCGGAAGCGTTGGTGATGCGCTCCCAGTCAAAAACCACGGGGAAGGTGACGTTGTAATCCTTGATGGCATTCAGGACAAAATTGGCCTCCTCCTGCGCTTCCCACACGTTGGTGGCTTGTGAGAAGAAGTACACACCCACCTGTAGGCCCGCATCCAGAGCCCCTGCGATGTTGTCCCGGAAGCGGGAGTCCTCGGACACGATGCCGGAGGGGCCGTAGCCGCGGAAACCTACACGGATCATGGCAAAGTCCACACCGGAGGCCTTGACCTGTTTCCAGTCGATGTCTTCCTGATAGACGGATACGTCCACACCGGTCATGGCCCGGGCGGCGGTGCCGTTGTAGTTCACCCGGCCGTTGAGGGCGGAAAAGGCGGCGGAGTCATAGGGGTTGACAGGCACCTGCGCAAAGGCGGGCAGCTGATAATTTTTATAGGTAACGATGGCATCCGGAGCGGGAAGGGCGGGGTCTACGGGCGGTTGGACCTCCCGCGTGGGAAGGGCCATCAGCAGGGCACACAGGGACAGTACCAGTGCGGCAATGGCGGTGCACAGGGCGGCAGGGGCCATGATGCTTTTTTTCTCCTGCGGTGCAGGCTCGGGCTGGGGGGGCAGAGTGGTCATGTAATCGCTCATAGAAAGCTCCTTTCCCGAATATTCGACAGTATTCTATCTTTATTATAGCAAAAACTCGGGCGAGGGACAAGAGAAAGGAAAAGGAAAAAACAGCGGCTGCTCTCAGAGCAGCCGCTGTTTTTGTTAAAGTAAAACTACCTGACGCGCGATGTCTACACCCTGCTTGGCGTCCCGGGCATAGAAGTCCGCACCGATCTGTTTGGCATAGTCCTCGGTGAGCACCGCGCCGCCCACCATGACTTTGCAGGAAAGCCTCTCTTTACGCAGCAGAGAAATGGTGTCCTCCATGGCCTTTAGTGTGGTGGTCATCAGGGCGGACAGGCCAACCAGAGCCGCGCGTTGCTCCTTTGCGGCCTGCACCACCGTTTCCGGGGCAACGTCCTTGCCCAAGTCAATGACGGTATAGCCGTAGTTTTCCAGCAGCACCTTGACGATGTTCTTGCCGATATCGTGGATGTCGCCCTTGACGGTGGCCAGTACGATGGTGTTCTGACCAGACCGGTTGGACTTGTCGTTGGACATATGAGCGCGCAGCACCTCAAAGGAGGACTGAGCGGCCCCGGCGGACTGGATGAGCTGGGGCAGGAAGCTGCGCCCGGCTTCAAAATCAGCACCCACCGCATCCAGCGCGGGGACAAGGATAGTGTTGATAATTTCCATAGGATCGGTGCCATTCTCCAGCAGGACGCGGGTGGCGGCAGGGGCTTCTCCTTTCAGGCCCGCCCGGACGATTTCGTCCAGCGCCCGTGTGCCCGTGGCGGGGGTGGAAACTGCCGCGGGTGCGTCGGCATAGGCGGCGATAAACTCCCGGGCATCGGTGTCCACGTTCATCAGCAGATGATAGCTGCGCACCGCCGCCATCATACTGTCCACGTTGGGGTTGATGATGGGCAGGTCCAGACCGTATACCATGGCCATGGTCAGGAAATTCTGGTTGACCACGGGGCGGGCGGGCAGACCGAAGGAGATGTTGGACACACCCAGCACCGTTTTCAGGCCCAACTGCTCCTTGACCATGCGCAGGGCGGACACGGTCTGCTGCGCTCCCTCCTGCTCGGCGGAGGCGGTGAGGGTCAGACAGTCGATATAAACGTCCTCTTTACGGATGCCGTGAGCCAGTGCCGCGTCCAGAATACGCCGGGCGATGGCGAGACGTTCTTCGGCGGATTTTGGGATGCCCTTTTCGTCCAGTGTCAGACCCACCACTGCAGCGCCGTACTTTTTTACAAGGGGCAGAATGCGGTCCAGCACGGCCTGCTCGCCGTTGACCGAGTTGACAATGGCCTTGCCGCAGTAAATGCGCAGAGCCTGTTCCAGCACGGAGGGGGCGGTGGAGTCCAGCTGCAGGGGCGCGTCGGTGATGCCCTGCAGGGCCTTGACCGTGCGCACCATCATGGCCTGCTCGTCAATGTCGGGCAGACCCACATTCACATCCAGAATGTCCGCGCCTGCCTGTGTCTGGGCCAGAGCCTGACCCAGCATAAAGTCCACGTCGCCCCGGCGCAGGGCCTCTTTCATCAGCTTCTTGCCGGTGGGATTGATGCGCTCTCCGATGACGCGGACCCGGTCGATAGGGACGACTGTGGTGGGAGAGCAGATGGCGGCGGGCACGCTGCGGTGCACATTGGCAACACGGCACTTGTCCAATTCCTGTTTTAGCAGGGAGATATACTCCGGGGTGGTGCCGCAGCAGCCGCCAAAGAGCTTGATGCCCATGTCGGCAAGGGCGGCAAGGCTTTGGGCAAACTCGGCCGGGGTGATGTCATAGCCACCCCCTGCCGGGTCGGGTAGGCCTGCGTTGGGTTTGAGGATGATGGGCAGGGTGGACCATTTGAGCAGTTCTTCTGCCAGGGGTGGCATTTCCCGGGGACCCAGAGAACAGTTTACACCGATGGCATCCGCCCCCATGCCCTCCAGCGTTAGAGCGGCGGCGGCAGGGGAGTGGCCAAGAAAGGTGCGGCAGCGGGCCTCGTAGGTCATGGTGACCATGACGGGCAGGTCGCAGGTCTCCTTGGCGGCCAACAGGGCGGCGCGGGCCTCCTGTAGGTCGGTGATGGTCTCGATAAAAATCAGGTCCACCCCGGCCTTCACACCGGCGGCGATGGTTTCTTTGAAAATATCCACCGCCTGCTCAAAGGCCAGAGTTCCGGTAGGCTCCAGCAGCTGACCGATGGGGCCCACATCCAGCGCCACCAGTGCCCGGCCGCCCGCCGCTTTTCGGGCCACGGCCACGGAAGCGGAAACGACTTCGTATACCGTCTTGTCTGTACGGGCCAGCTTTTCCCGGTTGGCGCCGAAGGTGTTGGTGCTGATGATCTGCGCCCCGGCATCCACGTAAGCGCGATGGATGTCAAAGAGCCAGTCGGGATGCGCCAACGCGGCCAGCTCCGGGTGTTCTCCGGGCTTGAGTCCTCTGTTTTGGAGCATGGTGCCCATGCCGCCGTCCAGCAGGACGGGGCGGTCACCACGCAGTAATTCACGAAATTCCACAGTGTCCACCTGACTTTCGGTACTGGCAGCCGTGGTGGGCGGGACAGCCCATGCAGCTGCGCTTGTGGGTATCAATGGGATGGTCGGCCACACCAAGAATGGCGGTCACCGACTTGCGGGGGGTGAGAAGGTGGCTGGCGGTGGCGCACAGACCGATAGTTCGGGGTGCGTCCAGCAAAGCCAGCAGGGGAGTATTGACCTCCAAAGGCAGGTCGCCGTAGCCGGGACTGAAGCGGTAGGGGAAATGACAACCGGGGAACAGGGGCTGCAGCCGGTGTTCGATTTTGTCACACAGCTGTTCTGCCAGTGCGCTGGCGCAGCAGTCAATTGCCAGAGCCCGGGTCATGTCGATGCACTCCGAACGGCGGATGAGGGTATCGACCTGTGCCCCCAGTGTGGCGCACAGGACGCAGGCTTGAGTGCAGTCGGATAGATGGTCGCGCAGCGCATGCCCGGGGAGCAGAAGCCCGCTGTCAAGACGCACGCCGTCCCCCTCAAAGGACAGGTCGAAGACGCGATAGGTCCACCGGGGCTGTGCGGTGACTAACAGATGTTGGGCGCAGTCCTCCACCAGTGCGCGCAGGGAGTTATCTGCCGCTTCCGGAGGAGTGCCCATATAGCGCAGCGCCTCGTCGATGTCCGGCGGGGTCAGAGTGATGTGGTTCATACGGCGCGGATGGAGGAGATGCTGCCGCTGATCTCCTTTGCCACGGCGGGATTGTTCATGGTATACAGATGGATGCCGTCCACGCCTGCCGCCATCAGGTCGGCGATCTGGTCAATGGCATAGGCAATGCCCGCCTGACGCAGGGCCTCCGGATGGTCGCCGTAACGGGCCAGAATACGGGACAGCTTCTTGGGGATGCTGGCTCCGCATAGGGACACCATGCGCTCGATAGAGCCGCGGTTCAGTACGGGCATGATGCCCGCCTCAATGGGAACGGTGATGCCCGCCATGCGGCAGTGCTCTAAAAAGCGGAAGAAGTCCTCGTTGTCAAAAAACAGCTGGCTGACCAGATGCTGGGCGCCTGCGTCCACCTTCTGCTTCAGGTAACGGATGTCGCTGACCATGTCGGCACTTTCCGGATGCCCCTCGGGATAGCAGGCGGCGGATACACCGAAGTCGCCCCGGCGCAGGATAAAGGACACCAGCTCGTCCGCATGGAGGAAGTCTGTCTTGGGGGGTAGGTCGGGGTTGCGGTCACCACGCAGGGCCAGTACGTTCTCCACGCCTTCATCCTTCAGACCTGCCAGCAGGGCGGTCACCTCGCCCTTGGTGGCATTGACGCAGGTGAGATGGGCCATGGCGGGGATGTGGTACGTGTTCTGGATGATGGAGGCGATCTCCCGGGTGGACTGGTTCACTTGAGAACCGCCTGCGCCAAAGGTGACGCTGATGAAGTCGGGTTTAATGTCCTTGAGCCCGTCCAGAGTTTTATAAATGCTGTCCGCGGGGCTGGTCTTTTTGGGAGGGAACACCTCGCAGGAAAAGACGGGTCGGCCCTGACCGAATAAGTTTTTGATTTTCATGCAATGACCTTCTTTCTTTAGATGTCCAGTTCCAACAATACGGGGCAGTGGTCACTTCGTCGTCACAAAGTCCGCGCCATTCAGAACACCCTGAGGGTATTCCTCATTTTGCTTCCTTGCTCCTCCTCTCCCCACACGACCCGCTACGCTGGGCTCGTGCGGGGACCCCGGAGGGCAGCGACAAGATGATTTGCTGGTAGCCAATAGTGTTGGAAGTATATTTATATATCTAATTCCAAAAGGACAGGACAGTGGTCGCTGCCCTCTACCTCAGACAGGATCTCGGCGCGCTTGATCTTATCCCGCAGGCGGTCGGATACGATGAAGTAGTCGATGCGCCACCCGGCATTGTTTTTGCGTGCGTTGAAGCGGTAGGACCACCAGGAGTAGGCCCCTTCCTTATCCGGATAGAGATAGCGGAACGTGTCGGTAAAACCGGAGGAGAGCAGGGTGGTCATCTTCTCCCGCTCCTGATCGGAAAAGCCCGCGTTCATGCGGTTGGTTTTGGGGTTTTTCAGGTCGATCTCCTCATGGGCCACATTGAGGTCGCCGCAGTAGATGACAGGTTTGGTCTTGTCCAGCGACATGAGATAGTCCCGCAGATCATCCTCCCACTCCATGCGGTAGTCCAGCCGCTTCAGCCCATCCTGAGAATTTGGAGTGTAACAGCACACAAGGTAGAATTGCTCGTATTCCAGTGTAATGAGCCGCCCCTCGTGGTCGTGGACATCCTTGTCCATGCCGTAAGCCACGGCAAGAGGGCGGTGAGGGGTAAAAACGGCGGTGCCGGAATAGCCCTTCTTTTCCGCGCTGTTCCAGTATTCCAGATAACCGCCTAAGTCGGGCTGGGCCTGACCTTGCTCCATCTTGGTTTCCTGCAGGCACAAAAAGTCCGGCTTCTGGGCGGAAAAGAAGTCCTCAAAGCCCTTTTTCATACAGGCGCGCAGGCCGTTTACGTTCCAGGAGATAAATTTCACAAACATTCCCCCATTCTTGTACCATGTATTATAAGCTTTTCGCGGCACAATGGCAAGAAGTGGATTGCAATTGTTGGAAAGTGCGATTATAATAATATGGTATTTTCGAATCGGAGGGCACTGCTATGTCCAAAAAAACATATATTCCGGAGGGTTATGTTCCCTCTCTTGACCTGTACCAGACCCAAAAGGCCATCGGCATGCTCAAGCGCCTGTTCGAGGACAGCCTGTCCGGGGCGCTGCGGCTGCACCGCGTGTCCGCGCCCCTGTTCGTGGCATCTTCCTCCGGCCTGAACGACAACCTGAACGGTGTGGAGCGCCCTGTCAGCTTTGACATCAACGGTGTGGACGATATGGGCGAGGTAGTCCATTCTCTTGCCAAGTGGAAGCGGCTTGCCCTCAAGCGCTATCAGTTCCATGCGGGCGAGGGTCTGTATACCGACATGAACGCCATCCGCCGGGACGAGGATCTGGACAACATCCACTCCGCCTATGTGGACCAGTGGGACTGGGAGAAGATCATTGAGGAAGAAGACCGTACTGTGGATTATCTGCAGGATACGGTTCGTTCCATTGTAAAAGCACTTTGCACCACCCAGAGTTTCCTGAAATCCGTGTTTCCCCAGCTGGCCTGCGTGCCTGACATCAATCCAGAGGTGTGCTTCGTCACCTCTCAGGAGCTGGAGGACCGCTGGCCCGACTATACCGGCAAGGAGCGGGAGAATGCCATTGTCGCGGAAAAAGGGACGGTATTCATCATCGGCATCGGTGGCAAGCTCAAATCCGGCAAGCCCCACGATGGCCGTGCTCCTGACTATGACGACTGGGCCTTGAACGGTGACCTGCTGGTGTGGGATAGTGTAAATGGTCAGGCCATGGAGCTGTCCTCCATGGGTATCCGGGTCAGCCCGGAATCGCTGGACCGCCAGCTGACCTTGGCCGGTTGCGACAACCGCCGGGAGCTGCCCTTCCATAAAATGCTTCTCAATGGCCAACTGCCTTTGACCATGGGCGGCGGTATTGGCCAGTCCCGGGTGTCCATGCTGCTGCTGGGTAAGGCCCACGTCGGCGAGGTGCAGGTCTCCCTGTGGGACGAGGACACTGTGGAGTTGTGCGCCAAGGCGGGCGTTCCTTTGCTGTAATAAAGCTGTTTCCGCGGCTCGAAAGGGCCGCGGAAATTTTTTTGAAAAAATTTAAAAAACCTCTTTACAAACCTGTGGGGGTGTGGTATTATCATCTTGCAAACGATAACCATTATCGATAAGGAGGCCGATATGGAACGCACCACAAGATACAGTAAAAAGCGGGAAGCCATCCTTACGGCGCTCCGGGCTACCAAGAGCCACCCAACAGCGGAATGGATCTACCAGACCCTCAAGCCCGAGCATCAGGATCTGAGTTTGGGAACGGTTTACCGCAACCTGACCCTCTTCCGAGAGCAGGGCCTGGTCCGCAGTGTGGGTGTTGTGGATGGGCACGAGCGGTTTGACGCAGACACCAGCGACCACACCCACTTTGTTTGCACCAGCTGCCATGCGGTCATCGATATCCCTTCTGTTACGGCGGGGAAACAGGTGGAAGCGCAGGTCAGCGAACGGTATGGGTTTCGGGTGGCACACCACGACCTGACCGTTTTTGGAACTTGTGCCGAATGTATGCAAAAAGAAATCAAATCTTAAACAACAAAATTTTAGGAGGAAATGAAAATGAAGAAGTTTGTATGCTCTGTTTGCGGTTATGTCCACGAGGGTGACAGTGCTCCCGAGCGCTGCCCTGTCTGCAAGGTCCCTGCCGAGAAGTTCAACGAGGTCGTCGGCGAGATGAAGCTGGCTGCCGAGCATGAGTACGGCGTCTATGCCAAGACCGTGAAGAATAATCCCGACATTTCTGAGGAAGATAAGAAGTACATCTTCGAGCAGCTGATGGCCAACTTCAACGGTGAGTGCTCCGAGGTGGGCATGTACCTGTGCATGGCC
>JAFVVH010000072.1 GCA_017502285.1 Oscillospiraceae bacterium
CTGGTAGGTGGTATCGGCATTATGAACATCATGCTGGTCACCGTTACCGAGCGTACCCGTGAGATCGGCATTAAAAAAGCCATCGGTGCCCAGCGGGGTGTGATCATCTCTCAGTTTCTGGTGGAGTCCACCGTTTTGTCCGGGATCGGAGGCATCATTGGTATCCTCATCGGTTACGGCGGCTCGCTGGTGCTGGGCAAACTCATTTACGATATGATCCTGTTCCCGGATACATGGATGACTGTGGCGGCATTTCTGTTTTCACTGGTCATCGGCGTAGGCTTTGGTATGTATCCTGCTGTAAAGGCTTCTGGTCTGCAGCCGGTGGATGCCCTGCGTGCGGACTAACTATACGGATAAGCGAGGAGAGACTATGAAAAAACGAATTACGGCGCTGCTGTTGTGCGCGCTGCTCATCCTGACTGCCTTGCCCACGACCCGGGCAGCCTTTGCCGACAACACGGACCCGGAGGTCAGTCTGGCTGCCACCAATCTGCGGGGCCTGGGTATTGTAGCGGGTACTTCCGCCACCAGCTTTGCCCCCAATAATTCTCTGACCCGTGCTGAGGCGTGTGCCTTGATCATCAACACCATGGGTCTTTCCAATCAGGTGAACACATATAAGCAACGCACTGTCTTTTCCGACGTGCTGCCCAGCAGTTGGTACACTGGTATTGTCAATCTGGCCTATGCTCAGGGAGTGGTCAACGGTTACGGAAACGGAACCTTCGGACCGGAGGATAAGGTGACCTACGGCCACTTTGCCACCATGCTGCTGCGGCTGCTGGGTTATACCGGGGAACAGATCGGTTCCGTGTGGCCGCTGGATTACACGGCATTCTGTGACAATCTGGAACTGTCTGAAGGACTTGGACTGAAGCCCGATCAGGTGCTTACCCGCGCGCAGGCGGCCCTGCTGCTCTACCGCACTCTGAACACGAAGCCTAACGGCGGGAAAGAGCCCTATTATACCGCATTGAGCAGCGTGGCATCCACCCGGCAGGTCATTCTGCTGGATAACGACGTCAGTTATGGTGGGACGGACGGCCTGCTCATGGTCTATGGTCTGGAGGGCACTTCCGGGCTGGATTACTACGAGCAGGTTACTGCTATGGAGGATGCGCTTACCGGAAGGATTGTTACCCTTCTGCTGAACGAGCGGGGCGACGCGATGGCAGCTGTGCCGGAAAGCAGTGAGACCCGGGATGTGGTCATCGGTTCTGCAAAAGCCTCCGGTATCACTGGCTCGGATGGAATGGTTTATCGGATCAGTTCTGGTGCGGTCACCATCGTGGGAGACAACAGCTACACATGGGGCAGCAACGGTTATGTTCAGGTGAACGGCCGTTCCGGGCAGACGGCCCGCCTGTTTTATCAAGATGGCGTGGTCACCCATGTTTGCTTGACTGCCGGTACCGCCGGAACCAGTGCTCAGGTGGCTGTCGCACAGACCGATTCCGCTGCCGCTGAACTGGCCCGTATGTTGGGCATTTCCGGCGACTACACCATTACCAAAAACGGCATCCCCGCAAAGGCGGAGGATCTGGCCAAGTACGATACAGCTTACTTTGATAAGACATCCAAAACTTTGTGTGCCAGTGACTATCAGTTTACCGGATACATTCAGTCTGTGCAGCCCAGCTTGGATGCGGCGCAGAGTATCACGGTTTCCGGCTGTACGCTCCCCGTGCTGGAGGCTGCGTGGGATGATTTGGAAAGCTATAAGCTGGGCGATCGGATTACCCTGTTGCTTACCGATGACTGCAAGGTAGCCGCGGCGACATCATCGACGCAGATCGGCCGAAATCTTGTGGGTGTGCTCAGCGCCGATGGGCGCTCTGTCACGCTCTGCGGCAGTGGGCTCGTTCTGTCTGCGGGAAAGGTGCAGGCGGATGAAAAGCTGCGCGGTACGCTGGTGAACGCCTATGTTTCGGCGGATCAAGTTTCCTGCTTTGCTTACGACGGCGAAGGTAAAATTGGAACGCTGAATCTGACCACTCGGACTCTGGGTGGCTATAAGCTGGCTCCTTCCTGTATGATTTACGAGTATGCCGGCAAAAATGGCTATCTGTACAGCCTGTCGGGAGAGCAGGGCGTGGCTTCCACCGACTTTGAGTCCATTCTCTGGACAAAGGTGCTTTCCGAAAACTATATCAGCACCATCCGGCTCAATTCCGCCGGACAGGTGGATTTGATCGTGCTGAAGGATGTGACCGGTAACTGCTACCAGTACGGTCAACTGACCCGCTATACCGGCGAGGAAGGCATCCTGACCCAGTCCACCCCCAAGCGCACTTATAACAATGCGGCGGCCATTGGCAATGGGGAGAGCCGGTCCCAAAAATACCTGTGTTCTTATGCGGTGAACACATACGGTAACTATTTCGGCATTGCCGTTGGCAGCTATAATGCCTCCTATCAGCAGGTGACTTCCTTGGTCCAGTTGAATCGATTTAAGGATATTAAGACGAGCGACTTCCTGCTGGAAGCGGATGATTGGTATGTGGTTGTGGGCGGAAGCCAAATTCCTGTCAGTGAGCAGGTGCAGATTTACGTCCAGGCCACCGCTCAGTGGATGAGCGGAACAGAAGCCATCCACACGGCGCTGGGCAACGGAACGACTCTGGATATATATTATGACCGTACCCCTGTCACCGGCGCGCAGGTACGTGTTATCGTTGTGAACTAAAAAGAATCACCTCCCCGCTATGCGGGGAGGTGATTCTTTTTGATATGGTCAATGCCTGTGCCGGATAAGGCCCAGTGCTTTGGACAGCTCCATGACCACCAGCGGGGTAAAGATCAGGCCCAGACCATCCAAATACAGGGCGGCGGGCAGCCGGATCAAACCGAAGGGGGCGGACAGGGGGCTGAACATGACCAGCGCCACCAGCACCACGGAGGACAGGGCGGCCAGATTGAGGGTGCGGTTAGTAAACGCACCGATTTTGAACAGGGAGTGCTCCGAGCGCATGTTAAAGGCCTGCACTACCTGAGAAAGGGCCAGCACCATAAAGGCCAGGGTCTGGCCGCCGGCTTCCAGGCCGGTGGCAGACTCGCCGAGTCGGAAGGCGATCAGAGACAGCGCACCGAACATAACGCCCTGCAGCACGGTGCGGATGCCGAATCCGTGGGCGAACAGGCCTTCGTCCTTGGGCTTGGGACTGCGGTCCATAATATCGGACTCTACGGCTTCCATGCCCAGTGCGATAGCAGGCAGACTGTCGGTGACCAGATTGATCCACAGCAGCTGCATGGACAGCAGGGGAGACTTGTGCCACAGAAGCATAGCGACGAACACGGTGATGACTTCGCCGATATTGGTGCCAAGCAGGAAGCCGACAACCTTTTTGATGTTGGCATAGATGCCGCGGCCCTCGCGCACCGCGTCCACAATGGTGGCAAAGTTGTCGTCGGTCAAGGTCATGTCGGCTGCGCCCTTGGCCACATCCGTGCCGGTGATGCCCATAGCACAGCCGATATCCGCGGCTTTAAGGGCAGGGGCATCGTTTACGCCATCGCCGGTCATGGACACTACCTGACCCTTGCGCTGCCATGCCTTGACGATGCGGATCTTGTTTTCGGGGGAGACGCGGGCATAGACGGAGATACCCTCCACTTGTTCGTCCAACTCACGGTCGGTCAATTTGTCGAGCTCGGCACCGGTGATGGCCCGGTCACCCTCCAGCAGGATGCCGAGTTCTCTGGCAATAGCGGAGGCGGTGGCAACGTGGTCGCCGGTGATCATCACCGGCTTGATGCCTGCCTTGCGGCACACTGCCACGGCATCTTTGGCCTCTGGCCGGGGCGGATCGATCATGCCAACCAGACCCATAAAGGTCAGGTCATATTCCAATAACTCAGGCGTAGGCGCGTCGGGCACCGCGTCGATGAGTTTATAGCCTACAGCCAGCACGCGCAGGGCCTGAGAGCTCATTTGCTCATTGACGGCCTGAGCATGTTCTAAATCGCCGGAAACGCATCGGGAAGCCATTACGTCAAAGGCACCCTTGACGATGACCACCAACTTGTCGTTTATGCGGTTGACGGTGGACATGAGCTTGCGGTCGGAGTCGAAGGGGATCTCAGCCATGCGGGGATAGCGCTGATTGAGCGCGTCCTTGGGGAAGCCGTTTCGGTGCGCAGCCAGTACGATGGCGGTCTCGGTGGGGTCGCCGATGTGTTGTTCGCCGTCTTCATGGAAGATGACCGAGCCGTCGCAGCACAGGGTACCGTACTGCAGCAGTTTCTGGACAGAGGCGGTGTTTTGGGCGGAGATGTTTTCTGCTTCGTCCATACCATTCACCCAACCCTTCACCAGCGTCATGCGGTTCTGGGTCAGGGTACCTGTTTTATCCGAGCAGATGACGCTGGCGCTGCCCAAAGTCTCCACCGCGGGCAGGCGGCGAATGATAGCATTCTTTTTCACCATGCGCTGTACACCGATGGACAGCACAATGGTCACGATAGCGGGCAGGCCCTCCGGAATGGCAGATACAGCAAGTGATACGGCGGTCATGAAGATGTCAAGGGCGGGGATGCCGTTGGCCAGACCCACAACGAAGATGATGCCGCAGGCGCCCAGAGCAAGGAAACCCAGATACTTGCCCAGCTGAGCCAGCTTCTGCTGCAGGGGGGTCTGCCCCTCTTCCTCATTGTCCAGCAGGTTGGCAATGCGGCCCATCTCGGTGTCCATGCCGGTGGCGGTGACGATGGCGGTAGCAGTGCCGTAGGTCACGCTGCAGCCGGAAAAGACCATGTTGGTCCGGTCACCCAGAGGGGCGTTTTCCGACACGGGCCCGTTTGCGTCCTTTTCAGAGGGGACGGACTCGCCGGTCAAAGCGGATTCTTCGCATTTCAGGCTGACGCTGTGCAGCAGCCGGGCATCTGCCGGAATAAAATCGCCGGCTTCCAAACGGATGATGTCGCCGGGGACCAACTCCACCGCCTCGATCACCTGCTCCACACCGTCCCGGATGACCCGGGCGTGAGGGGCAGACAGGCTTTTCAGCGCGTCCAGCGCCTTTTCTGCCTTGCTCTCCTGGAACACGCCCATCACAGCGTTGAGCACTACGATGAGCAGGATAAGGGCAGGTTCAAAGAACTCCTTGGGGTTGCCCTCCACGCAGGCCACCACAAAAGACACCGCTGCCGCGGCCAGCAGAATGAGAATCATGGCATCCTTGAACTGGTCAAGAAATCGTTGGAAATTGGTCTTTTTTTTCTTCTCTTGCAGTTTGTTTTCACCATATTTCTCTCGCTGTTGGTGTACCTGTGTTCCGGTCAGACCTTTGGCGGAGTCTGAGTGAAACGCATCCACCACCTCTTGGGCAGATTTGTCGTAATAGATCAAAATATTTGCCTCCTTGTATTCCAACTAATACATTATTGTAAGGAAACACTACGCTGTTGACAAGTAAAGAAGTGGCAGAAGTTGCAAAAATGGAGTCCATTCCAATTTTATGAAAGATCCAAATGAACATGACAAATATCTGCTACGCCGCAGGCGGTGAAATAGTGGTTCTCCAGCGGGATCCACAGCTGTTCAAAGCGGTCAAGACACTTCGGTCCGCCCCGTTCCAGCAGCCGCTGCCGCCGTACTTCCGGGCGGGCTTCCACCCAGATGCGCAGATGGTAGGCATCCCGTAGATCGGGGTGCAGAGAATAGCTGCCCTCCACCACAGTCAGGGGAGCGGATGGAACGGCGATCTCTGCACCAAAGCGGCTATGCTGGCACATCCAGGGGCGGTAAGAAAATGTCCGGTCCGTCAGCAGAGGGGTAAGCACCTCCTTGGCAAAACGCGCATAGTCCACGTTGGCGCCAGGCTGTGCCAGACGCTCCGGGGTGCGCTGCTCCGGGCGCAGGAAAAAATCGTCCATATGGATCAGGGGACAACCATAGATCTCTTGCAAGGTTTTCCCAAGTGTGGACTTGCCCGAGGCACATGGACCATCAATGGCCACCCGCAGTCGGGGCTGGTTTTCCATCGCTCGGTCAATGGCCGAAAGGACAGGAAGAACGTTTACATAATGCAGAAATACCACGCGATAGGCAGGGTGGTATTTCTGGCGGAAACGGGTGCTGTGGCTGACCATAGGGCAACCCTGCGCCCGATATTGTTTCAGATACGTGTTTACTTCATCTTGGGGAAAGGGGAGGGAATTGATTAAGGCTAAGGTTTGCACCATGGTTTGCTTGTCCGGTGTAAAACTCTGTGCGGTTAATGAAAAAAGATTATAAATAGTATGTACGGAAAGTCCATCAGCCTTACAGCGATTTAGGTTTAATCGGCACAAACCGTTGCCCAGAGGGTGGAATAAAGGTGTGTCTGGATCTGGGATAATAGTATCCCATTCTTCTTTCAGGCAAGCCAAAACGGCCATCTCATCGGTGACGAGATGGCCGGGGCCCATATAGTGCTGATACAGGAACTTAACTGCATCCTGTATCTCCAAAGCAGGAAAGTTTACATAATGCTCGTGCAGGAGTTGTATGATTTGTTCCAAAATTATACCTCCCCGGGCACAAAGGAGAATTTGCGAAGGGCCAGGACCACAGGGGGGATGGCCAGCAGCTGAAGGATGATGCCGGGAATGGCATTGGTAAAGGCTCCGGCGATAAAAGCGGCGAAGGTAAAGCCATCGCCGTTCATCAGCAGCAGGGACATGACCAGGCCCCAGACCACTCGGCCACACAGCATGGCAATGACGAGGGAGGTATAAATGCCTGTCAGCTTCTTGGGCATGCGGCGGTACAGGAAGCCGGAGATGAAGCCGTAAGCGGCCAACTCAAAGGCCATGGCCGCAGCTGTGGGGAACATGGGCGGGAAGCCGCCGGTCAGGACCGAACGCATGATGGGCGCGGTCAGACCAACGGCCAGCCCCCATGGTGCGCCGCACAAAAAGCCACACAGCAGCACCGGGATGTGCATGGGCAGCAGCATGGAACCGACTTGTGGGATGTTGCCGGTAAGGAAGGGGAGGACATAGGCCAGTGCCAAAAACAGGGCGGACAGCACCAGATTTTCGAGGCGTTTGTTCATTGCATATATCATAGAGAATGCTCCTTTTCAAAAAAATACCACGAAGACGTGGCAGCCCCTTGGGGGCGCGACATACCTTCGTGGTATATTAACGAACGGAAAGGGGAGATCGCTGTCAGCTTCGACTGACGATTGAGGAAAGTATAACAAAAAAAGCCAATTTGGTCAAGGGAAGTTACATGGCCGCCAGCAGAGCGTCCAGATCCTCTTTGGAGAAGTGATAGATCTCGTCGCAGAACTGACAGGACAGGTCGGCCTGACCCTGTTCCTTGATCATATCCTCCAGCTCCTCGCGGCCCATGCTGATCAGGGCGCGCTCCACCCGCTCGCGGGAGCAGTAGCAGCGGTATTCCACCTCGTGGGTATCCAGTACCTCCTACTCAAAGTCGGACAGCACCTCGCGCAGCAATCCTGCTGCATCCAAACCGCCCATCAAGGCCTTGGACACTGAGCCCACTCTGCGGACTCCGGCCTCGATCTTTTCGATCATATCAAGGTCGGCTCCGGGCAGAAGCTGGATCAAATAGCCGCCTGCGGCAGCCACCGACTGATCGGTGTCCACCAGAACACCCAGTGCACAGGCGGTAGGGATCTGCTCGCTCTCCACAAAGTACATGGCCAGATCGTCGGCGATCTCACCGGTGAACATACCGATGCTGCCTACATAGGGCTCCTTCATGTTAAGATCCTTGATGACAGTGAGGGTGCCCGTTTCGCCCACAGCCTTGCCCACGTCCAGCTTGCCCGGCTCGATCTCCATCAGCTCCAGATGAGGCTCGGTCACATAGCCACGCACATTGCCGTGGTTGTCGGATACGGCCAGCACCGTTCCGATGGGGCCGCCGCCCTTGATCTGCAGGGTGAGAGAACCGTCCTCTGCTTTCAGCGCGTCACCCATAAGGCTGGCGCCCATCAGCGCACGGCCCAGAGCGGCGGTGGCTACGGGGGTGGTGGTATGGATGTTTCGGGCGCGCTCCACAATGTCGCGCCCCGTGACGGCAGCGGCCTGGATCAGTCCGTCGCCGGTGATAGCTCGTACGATCTCGTTACGCATGGTTTATTTGTCCTTTCTTGCCACAAAAAAGATGCGGTCCTCGCCCGGCTTGGGCGGGCGCAGCTTCAGATTGCCGTATTGCCGGATGTGAGTGAATCCGGCCCGGCGCAGATATTCCTCCAACTCTACCGGGGTGTAGGCAAATTCCTCGTGCAGCTCTTCGCCGCGCTTCCATGTGCCCGCATCCTCGTCCAGGCGGAAGATATCCATAAAATAGGAGCATACCCGTCTGCGCCTGGAGTATTCCGCGCGCCACACACAGTAGGTATCCTCCGTCTCATCCAGAAACATCTGTCCATCCAGGCCCATGAGCTTTTCGGGGGTGTTGATGTCAAACAGGAACAGGCCGCCCGGCATCAGGAACAGATGTACCCGCTCAAAGGCCTTTTGCAGCTTTTTGGGGCTGATTACATAGTTCACGCTGTCCAGACAGCACACGCAGGCGTCAATGGTGCCGTATAGGTCCAGCTTGTCCATACTCTGGCACAGGAACATGGGTGGGATGCCGTTCACATCGTGGTTTTTCTCCGCGGCCTCCGCCAGCATGTCGGGGGACAGGTCCACACCGATCATCTCATAACCGCGCCCGGCGAGCTCCCGGGTCAGCGAGCCGGTGCCACAGGCCAGGTCCAACACGGTCCTGCCCGGCAGCCCCCGCTGCCGGAAGTGCTTTTCAATGTAGTCGGCCCAAGCGCGGTAGTCCACGTCATAGGTCAGTTGATCATAGCAGCCGGCCAGAAAGTCGTAGCTGCTCATTTTTTCTGCTCCTTCAGGCGGGGGATGACTGTCTGGTAGCCGTCAGCACCATACATCAGGGCGCGGTTGACCCGGCTGATGGTGGCGCTGGAGGCACCGGTACGATCCAAAATGTCATTGTAAATCAAACCTTCGTCCAGCAGCAGCGCGACCTCCATGCGCTGCTCCATGGCACGCAATTCTGAAACGGTGCACAGATCCTGAAAAAAACGACGGCACTCGTCCATATCCTTCAGAGCCAGAATGGCCTGATACAGGATATCGTTCTGTTCTCTGGTGGGCTGTTTCATGCTGTCCACGTCCTTTCGACAGGGTACATATTATTTTAATTATTTTATCACAGTAGCTTGCGAAAGTAAAGAGCAGATTTTTGCACCCTGAAGTTTTGGCGGCATAGGCTGAAGAAAAGGGGGCAGAAAACGTGAAAAAGAAGCAAGCTGAGCCGGAACTGGCCGTTGAGGTAAAGCGGCGGGAGTGGGAAATGGAACTGGAGGGGGAGCCAGTGCTGCACTGTGTGCTTACGTGGCCGGAGCTGAAGGGTACGTGGAAGGGGATTAGTGCCATCAACCGCTATTACAGCCGGGTAACGCAGACATGGCAAACTCGGTGGGAGCGGGAGGTCTACCTGGGTGCTTGTCTGGATCTGGCCGACCGCAGGGCGCAGGGGCGGCCCTTTCGGCCGTGGCAGGTGCAGCTGACCACCCAAATCACCCGGCAGGAGGGAGATATTCTTAGCCTGACTCAGGATGGGACGGAGCAAGGAGGATATGACCGGCCTGTGACGGTGCGACGGGGGGATACATGGTCACTGGCTCAGGGTGTTCCCAAAACACTTGGTTCCTTCTTTCCCAAAGAACGGCGATGGAAAAAGCGGGTGCTGGAGCAGGTGGCAGAGCAGATCACCCATCGCCTTGCAGGGGGAGAATCTCTGCTGGACCCGGATTGTCTGCAAAGGCTGCGCAGTGCCTTTGATCCAGCGCATTTCTGCCTGACCGGGGAGGGAGCGCAGGTGTTTTTTCCTATGTACGTGCTGGGTCCAAGTGCGGAGGGGATACCGACATTTGATATCGTTCTGGGCGCAGAGTGATTTTTTACAGCAGGTCCACATATCCCTGAATAAAAGGGGGAGATGGCATGGGGTTTGTGGAGCGGCTGACTGATTTTATGTGGAATCCGTGGTTGCTGGGACTATTTCTGGTCACAGGGCTGTACTATTCTATCCGCACAGGATTTTTTCAGCTGTTTGGTGCCGGCCAGTGGCTAAGTGCTACCGTAGGCAGCTTGCTGCACCCTGTAAAACAGGGGAGTGCGGGGATCACTCGTTTTCAGGCTCTTGCCACTGCGCTGGCTTCCACCATTGGAACGGGCAGCATTGCCGGAGTGGCCACAGCCATCTTTTTTGGTGGGCCGGGCGCGGTGTTTTGGATGTGGGTATCCGCTCTGCTCGGTATGATGACCGGCTGTGCGGAAAAGGTGCTGGCAGTGCGTTACCGTCGCCTGAAACCGGACGGCACGTGGGAAGGCGGGCCCATGCATTACCTGTCCCACGGACTGCGCAGCCCATTTCTGGCCGGGTGGTTTGCGCTGGCCTGTGTGGGCGGGGCACTGGTGGGTGGGAATCTGGTCCAGTCCAACTCCATTGCACAGGCTATGCACGCTCTGTTTGGCTGGGATCGGCTTGTGGTGGGGATGGTTACAGCCGGTTTGGCTGGGATTGTGTTTGTAGGAGGGATAGGACGAATTGCCCGCTTCAGTGAGTTTCTGGTGCCGGTGATGGGACTGCTGTTTCTGGGCAGCGGGTCCGTGGTGCTGTGGGTGCGTCGGGCCTACCTGTCCGGTGCGCTGCGGCTGATCGTCACAAGTGCGCTGACCCCCGCTGCCGCTGCGGGTGGAGTGGGTGGCTATACCATTTCCACCGCTTTGCGCTACGGTGTGGCCCGAGGTGTATTTACCAACGAGGCGGGGATGGGTTCCTCTGCGCTGGCCCATGCCAATGCTGACACCAAACAGCCCGGCGAGCAGGGGATGTGGGGGATACTGGAGGTGTTTGTGGCCACGTTGGTCATCTGTACCATGACCGCCCTCGTCATTCTCGTATCAGGAGTGTACGACCCGGCGCAGGCGTTGAACAGCATTCGCTCAGGTGACTTTTCGGGAGTGGGTGTGGGAGTGCCACTCACCGCTGCCTCCTTTGCTGTGGTGCTGGGCAAAGGTGGAGAATGGGTGGTGTCACTGTGCCTGCTGCTGTTTGCCTTTTCCTCTTTGCTGGGCTGGAGCTATTACGGCGAGACGGCCCTTGGATGGTTGGTCCGGGGCAGGAGGTGGAAAATAGTTTGGCGGGCGGCCTTTCTGGGGACGGCTGTAGCGGGCAGCGTGGGAGAAGTAAGCCTTGTATGGCAGCTGGTAGACCTGTTTACGGCATTGATGGCACTGCCTAATCTGGCCGCATTGCTGGTCTTGTCACCCCAAATTATGGACAGTCTGAACACCTATCTCAAAACAAAAAAGCTCTTCCGTTGATAGAACGGAAGGGCTTTCATATCAGTCAAAGAAAAGGAATATAGCTTGACAGGTCTTGCAGATAATGACCTTCGCCGCACAGGGATCTCAGCTCCTGTGAGCGATAGTCGAACAGCGGGTCGTAGACACCGAATACCTGCCAGCCGGCCTGTTTGGCGGCGGCACAGTAGTCCGGGGAATCGTCAAAGAGGATGCACTCGTCCGGCCGCAGACCCTCCAGTTTGGCCACCTGACGGAACAGCTCAGGGTCGGATTTTTCAATGTTTATCAGGTGGGAGTAGTGAACAGAACGAAATAGCCCGGAAATGCCATGGCGCTCCAACGCGGCGGCACACAGGTGGGGCATGCAGGAGGTGACAATGGAAAGCGGCTCTCCTTTACAGTGGATGGTTTCCAGAAGTTCCATGGCGCCCGGTTTTAGCGGAAGGCGGTTGGCATAGTGGCCCCGGGCCATGTCCTGCCAGCAGGTGACGATCTCCTGAACGGACAGAGGAAGGTCGAATTTTTCCTTGGTGTAGTGGGCGGAGACACCGAAATTGTTGTGGGTAACAAAGTCGGTATAGTCCGGGGGAACGGGACTGATGCCGAACCGACCCAAAAAGGAAATGTCAATATCCAGCCAGACTCCGTTGGAGTCCAGCAGGGTACCGTCCAAATCGAAAAAGTACATGTTCATTCCTCCAGCCAGAAGCGCCACGGAAAGTCCACGGCTTCCTGTGCGTAGTCGATGCCGATCCGTTTGCCTGTACGGATGTGTTCCGGGTCGGGAGAGGGAGCGCGGCAGACGAACAGTTCGTCACCCAACAGGTCAAGACCATTTTCAGCCCGGGTCAGGCCAAGACCCCGGCACAGCTTGCCCGGTCCGTCTAGAAAATGCCCGCGCTGATAGGCGGTCATATCTTCGTACTTGCAGCCAAAGCGGTTTTCTGCTATAATATCAGCGTTTTTGACAGGCTGTGCACCTCGAATCAGGACGGCGCAGGGCTCGCCTTCCTGTTCGGTGACGAAGTTGAGACAGTGGTACATGCCGTAGATGAGGTAGATATAGACGGTTCCCGGCTTGGCAAACAGCGTTTCGGTTCGGGCCGTGCGGCGGTAGCCGTAGGCATGGCAGGCCTTGTCCATTCGGCCCACATAGGCCTCTGTTTCCGTAATGCGGCACACCAGCTGCGTGCCGTTGGGAAGGGTGCGCACAAGGTACTGCCCCAGCAGTTCACGGGCAACCTGTACGGTGTCCCGGTCATAAAACGTTCGCGGTAGTTTTTTCACAGCAGAGGAAACCTCATTTCAAACATATTTGGAGGAATCAGTTATGGATCATTTATTTGGTATGAATTTCACGTCTATCTGGTGGGCCTTTCTCTACCTGCTGATCCTGTGCGTGGCCGCCACGGTGCTGGACCGTGTCATTGGCCGTCTGGTGGGCAAGGCGATCAAGGGCGGCGCAGCCAAGGCAGTTCGCCTTGTGCTCATGAGCGCTGTTTGCACCCTTGTGCTGTGGGGTGTGGATGCCCTGATGGATGGTGTGTGGCTGACGTGGTGGTCCCTTGTCGGCCTTGCGGTGCTGGCGGCGGTGCTGATGGTGCTGCCTGAGAATGATAAGTCCGCCGGGCCTGAACTGGATGAGAAGTAAAGACATCTTACCATGCCAGAATTATCTTTGCAAATCCGGAGTGTTGGTAAATGAGACCTGACATCATGCGAAAGCTGGCCAAGCCCATGCTCTTTGGGGCGGCAATCATTTGGGGTACGTCCTTTTTCATTATGAAGAATGCACTGGACGTTATGCCAGTCTTTTCTCTGCTGGCCGTTCGGTTTACCGCTGGTGCGGTGTTGCTGGGCGCGGTGTGCTGGAAAAACTGGAAGCAGTTTACCCCGGACTATCTGTGGCGGGGTGCCATCATCGGCGCGTTTCTGTTTCTGGCTTACCTGATCCAGACATTCGGACTGGAGCGGACTACCCCGTCCAAAAATGCCTTTTTGACCGCGGTGTACTGTGTTCTGGTGCCCTTTCTGTATTGGGCGGTCATGAGGCGCAGACCGGACCGGTATAACATTGCGGCTGCACTGCTGTGTGTCACCGGGGTGGGGTTGGTATCGCTGAACGGCGAGCTGTCTGTTAATTTGGGAGATGTGCTTACCCTGATCGCCGCCTGCTTCTATGCCGCCCACATCGTTGCGGTGGAAAAGACTTCTCAGGGCAAAGATATTTACCTGCTTACCGTGTTCCAGTTTGCCTTTGCCGCCCTGTACTCGTGGGTGGGCAGCCTGTGTCTGGAGACCATGCCGCTCAAGGCGATGTCTGACCCTGCGGTATTCCTGCCTCTTGCCTACCTGTGTGTGATGGCTACTACTGTGGCTCTGCTGTTTCAGAACGTGGGGCAAATCTGGTCTGACCCGGCCTCCGCTTCCGTTATTCTGTCCTTGGAATCGGTGTTCGGAGTGCTCTTTTCCGTGGTCTGCTACGGTGACCTTGTGACCGCGCCTATGGCACTTGGCTTTGTATGCATTTTCATTGCTGTGGTCTGTTCCGAAACAAAATTTTCTTTCTTGCGAAAAACCCCATAAAGCCCTGCCGCCCTGTGAATTCATGGGGCGGTTTTTCTTTGGAGAAATTTGGATTGAGAGGGGCAAAAAACATTGCCAATCGGACAATTCTTTGTTACAATGTATACCATCTGATATTGTGGGCATATCATATGCCTTTTGCGATACAGGCGAAAACACATTCCCCAGATAAGGAGAGGTGTCTTTTTTGTACTTAAAAGCATTGGAAATCGAGGGGTTCAAGTCCTTTCCGGACAAAACGGTGCTCACCTTTGGTGAGGATATCACCGCCATCGTCGGCCCCAACGGCTCGGGTAAATCCAATATTTCCGACGCCATCCGCTGGGTCATGGGCGAGCAGTCCACCCGGGCCCTGCGCGGCGGCAAGATGGAAGACGTTATCTTTGGCGGTACGGCCAAGCGTAAGCAGACCAACTATGCCGAGGTATCGCTGATCCTGGACAACTCCACCCGTATCTTTGATATGGAGGAGAGCGAGATTATGGTCACCCGGCGTTACTACCGCTCCGGGGAGAGTATGTACTATATCAACCGCCGTTCCGTCCGTTTGAAGGACGTGAACGAGCTGTTTATGGATACCGGCTTGGGCCGGGAGGGCTACTCTATCATTGGTCAGGGCAAGATCGACGAGATCCTGTCCGTCAAGAGTGCTGACCGCCGTGAGATCTTTGAAGAGGCCGCGGGTATCTCCCGTTACCGCCACCGCAAGGAGGAGGCCGAGCGCAAGCTGGCCCACACGGACGAAAATCTGGTGCGTATCAATGACAAAATCTCTGAGCTTGAGCTGCAGGTGGAGCCTCTGCGTCAGCAGAGCGAAAAGGCCAAGAAGTATCTGATCCTGCGCGATGAGCTGCGCGGTCTTGAGATCTCCGTGTGGTTGGACCAGCTGGAGCGAATCCGTGCCAACGGCATCAAGCTGGTGGCCGATTACGAGGAAGCGGTGCGCCGCAAGGAACAGTTGGAGCAGGAGCAGGAGCAGCTTTATGCCGCGCTGGAGGACTACTCCGAGCGTATGCGTGCCAAGGACGTGGAGATGGAGGCGCTGCGGGAACAGATCCGCGCCCGGGAATCCGGTGTTGCCGAGCTGGAGAGCGCTATCGCCGTTCTGAACAATAACATCGTTCACAATCAGGACAATGCCCGCCGCATTCAGGACGAGCTTGCCCAGCAGGAGGGGCGCGAGGGCGGTCTGGTTGCCCAGATCGACCAGCGCAAGGCCCGTCTTGCCGAAATTGAACAGGAGCTTACCAAGCTGGACGAAGAGCTGACCCGGACCCGTCAGGCCTCCGAAGAGGCGGCCAAGTCCGCCGGAACACTGGCCGCCCAGCTGGAGCAGCTGCGCCAGCGTCAGGCCATGGAGAATGCCAGCGCCGCCGATGCAAAGGCACTGTTGTCCGCCCTTGCCGCCGCGGCGCAGGAGGTGCTGGACCGGGACGAGACGGTGCGTCAGGAAATGCACACCATGCAGGAGCGCATCGAGGAAGCAAAGGAAGAGCGCAAAAAGGCCCGCGCCGAACGCTCCAAGGCTGAGGAGGAGCGGGACGCGGTCCGGAATATCATCAACGGCTATTCTCTGCGTCTGGACACCCGCCGCCAGAAGGCCGAGCAGGCCCGTGCCCGCCACGTAAAGCTCCAAATGGACGAGAATGCCCTTGTCTCCCGCATTAAAATGCTTACCGAGATGGAGAAGCTGCACGAAGGTTTCTCCAAGGCGGTCAAGGTGGTCATGACCGAGGCTGAACGGGGCACGCTGAGCAATATCCACGGACCGGTAGCCGGCCTTGTCAAGGTGCCGGACAAGTACACCGTGGCCATTGAAACGGCCCTTGGTGCCGCCATGCAGAATCTGGTGGTGGACCGGGAGGAGGACGGCAAGGCCGTCATCAATTACCTCAAGCGCAGAGATGCGGGCCGGGCTACCATCCTGCCCCTGAACTCCATCCGTCCCGGTGAGCTGCGTGAGGCCGCTCAGGTGCAGAAGGAAAAGGGCTTTGTGGGCATTGGCGATCAGCTGGTCGGCTTTGACAAGCGCTATGCCAACGTGTTTTCCAACCTGCTTGGCCGCGTGGTGGTCATGGAGGATCTGGACTGCGCCATTGCCTGCGCGCGCAAATACGCACACAAACTGCGCATCGTTACGCTGGACGGCCAGCAGCTCAACCCCGGCGGCTCCATGACCGGTGGCTCTGCCAGCCGCAGTGCCGGTATTCTCAGCCGTGCCAACGAGCTGGAGCGGCTCAACCAGCAGAGCACCCAGCTGACCGAGCAGCTCAATGCCGCTGCCAAAGCATTGGAGGAGGCAGACCGGGAAGCTGCCGCTGCCGCCTATGAAATGGATACTGCCCAGAGCCAGCTGCGCCAGTGGGAGGACGAACTGCTCAAGGCACAGGCCCAATATGAGCACTGCGACAGCGTGGTGCGCGAGCTGGAGCGTCAACACGAGGCACAGGAAGGCGAACTGGAGCTGCTGAAGGTCCGCTCTACACAGATCGACAAGGATACCGCCGCCGCCCGCACCCGCATTCAGGAGCTGGAGGGCGCTGCCGCCGCGCTGGAAAGCGAGGCACAGGGCAAGCTGTCCGGCCAGAGCGAGGTGCAGGAGCGCTCTGCCGCCATTGCTGGTAAGCTGGCCGATTTGACTGCGGCTCAGGCCGCATTGCAGGCCGAGAAGGAGGCCAACTGCGCCAGTCTTGAGGAATTGGAGGCCCTGCGTCGGGATATGGCCGGTGACCGGGACCAGAGTCAGGCACTCATGGCCGACTACAAGCGCAAAAATGAGGAATATGCTGCCCAGATCGAGCAGAAAGAGGACGAACTGCTGGCTCTGCGTCGGGAGAACGAGGGCCATAATGCCAATATCCGCCGCCTGAATGAAGAGAAGCTGGCGCTGGAGGCCGAGCGTAACCGCACGGAAAAGGCCAACCGGGACAAGACCAACGACCTGATGAACATGCAGCAGGAAGTGGCCGTGCTGGATCACAAGCGCTCCTCCGCTGCCATGGAAGAAAAGCAGATTTTGGACAAGCTGTGGGAGACCTATGAGTTGTCCCACGAAGCGGCCAAGGCCCAGCGCATCGAGATCGAGTCTGTGCCCAAGGCCACCCGCCGCATTGCCGAACTCAAGCGGGCCAGAGCGGCCCTTGGCAACGTCAATCTGGATGCCATCGAGGAATATCAGCGTGTCAATGAGCGCTATACCTACCTGACCGGTCAGCGTGACGACGTGGAGCGGGCCAAGGGCGAGCTGGAAACCATCATCGGCAACATTACCGGGGAGATGAAGACCATCTTTGCCCGGGAGTTCAAGGTCATCAACGAGGCCTTTGGACAGACCTTCCATGAACTGTTCCGGGGTGGCAAGGCTACTTTGGAACTGGAAGATCCCGAGGACATCCTGAACTGCGGCATTGAGATCAAGGTGCAGCCTCCCGGCAAGGCGCTGAAGATCATCACTCTGTTGTCCGGCGGCGAAAAGGCTTTTGTGGCCATCGCCCTGTACTTTGCTATCTTGAAGGTCCGTCCCACCCCCTTCGTGGTCATGGACGAGATCGAGGCCGCTCTGGACGACAACAACGTGGTCCGTTTTGCCGACTATATGCGTACCATGGCGGAAAAGACCCAGTTTATCGTCATCACCCACCGCCGCGGCACAATGGAAGAAGCCGACGTGCTCTACGGTGTGACCATGCAGGAGCAAGGCATTTCCAGAATGCTGACCATCAACCTGAATGATGTGGAGAAAGAATTAAAACTCAGATGATCCGAAAGGAACAATTTCATGGGCTTTTTTGACAAGCTGAAAAAAATCAACATTTTCGCCGGCTTCGGTTCGGAGCTGGACGACGACTTTTACGACGAGCTGGAGGAGTCCCTCATCCTGTCCGACATGGGCATGGACACCACCCTCAAGGCGGTGGAGGAGCTGCGCCGCCGGGTGAAGGAGGAGCACATCAAGACCGTGGAGGAGGCCCGCACCTGCATGTGCCGTATCCTCGCGGATATGCTCACCGTGGGGGAGGGGACGCTGAACCTGTCCACCAGCCCCAGCGTGGCGCTGTTCATCGGTGTGAATGGTGTGGGCAAGACCACTACCATCGGCAAGATCGGCCACCAGCTGAAGGGTCAGAGTAAAAAGGTGCTGCTGTGCGCCGCGGATACCTTCCGTGCCGCCGCCGCCGACCAGCTGACCATCTGGGCCGAGCGGTCCAATCTGGACATCATCAAGCAGCATGAGGGCGCTGACCCCGCCGCTGTGGTCTTTGACGCTACCTCTGCCGCCAAGGCCCGCAAGGCCGACGTGGTGCTGGTGGATACCGCAGGCCGCCTGCACAACAAGCAGAACCTGATGAACGAGCTGAATAAGATCAGCCGCGTTATTGACCGGGAACTGCCCGGCTGTGCCCGGGAAACTCTGCTGGTGCTGGATGCCACTACCGGGCAGAACGGACTCATTCAGGCCAAGCAATTTAAGGAAGCTGCCGGCATCACCGGAATCGTGCTCACCAAACTGGACGGCACTGCCAAGGGCGGCATTGCCATCGCCATTGCACAGGAACTGGGTGTACCGGTCAAGTATGCCGGAGTGGGCGAGGGCATCGACGACCTGCAGCCCTTTGACGCGCTGGAGTTTGCACAAGCGCTGATTTGAGCGGGAGGTTGAGTATGACAGACTGGATCATTCGCATCGTTTATATCATAGGTTTGGTGTTGGGTATTGACCTGTATGGACATCCAGAACGATATGAACGCTTCTGGAACAGTCTGTGTCCCAAGCGAGCACACACGCTCAGCCGTCTGGCCGGGGTGCTGCTGATCCTTGTCAGCGTTTTATTGGAATTGGGTGCGGATGTGTTCCTGCCCTGAGAACAGAAAGGAAGTTTATTATGTCTCGAATTGATGGAAGAACCAATGACGCTCTGCGTCCCATTGAGATCATTCCCCATATCAACAAGTTCGCGGAAGGCTCCTGCCTCATTCGCTGCGGCAATACTCACGTGCTGTGTACCGCCAGCGTGGAGGACAGGCCACCCCGCCACGTTCCCGAAGGGGAGGGCTGGGTCACTGCCGAATACTCCATGCTGCCCCGGGCCAACCGGGAGCGATCCCGCCGGGACATTTCCAAACTCAAGCTCAACGGCCGCAGCGCGGAGATCCAGCGGCTCATTGGCCGCGCCCTGCGCTCGGTGGTGGACATGAAGAAGCTGGGGCCGTGGAATATTACCATTGACTGCGATGTGCTGCAGGGCGACGGCGGCACCCGCACCGCATCCATCACCGGTGGCTTTGTGGCCATGATGCTGGCATTCCAAAAGATGATGGAAAACGGCCAGCTGACCCAATATCCCGTCAGCGGCTATGTGGCCGCCGTGTCTGCGGGTATCGTGGACGACGAGCCCATGCTGGACCTGTGCTATGAGGAGGATTCCGCTGCCATGGTAGACCTGAACTGCGTCATGGACGATCAGGGCCGACTCATCGAAATTCAGGGCACCGGCGAGGAGCGTCCCTTCACTTTGGCTGAGCAGCAGGAGCTGGTCCGCCTGTGTGAAACGGGCATTAAGCAACTGCAGGAGATTCAGAAAAGCATTCTGAAGGTTGACCTGTAAAGGGGATTGTATTTACATGAAATTAGTGCTGGCGAGCAAGAATAAAAAGAAACTGGTGGAGCTGAATGCCATTCTGAATCAGCTTGGCATTGAGGTTTGCTCCGAAGCGGAAGCCGGTGTGGACATCGACGTGGAGGAGACAGGGACCACCTTCGAGGAAAACTCCCTGCTCAAGGCCGAAGCGGTCATGAAGGCCAGCGGCCTGCCTGCCATTGCCGATGATTCCGGTCTGTGTGTGGATGCCCTGCAGGGGGCGCCCGGAGTCTATTCCGCCCGTTACGGCGGAGAGGGACTGGACGATATGGGCCGAACCAAGCTGCTGCTGGAAAATATGCGGGGTGCGTTTGGTCCACGCACCGCCAAATTCGTGTCCGTCATTACCTGCTGTTTTCCCAACGGAGATGTGATCTCCGCCCGGGGAGAGTGTCCCGGTACCATCGCCTTTGCACCCATGGGGGAGGGTGGCTTTGGCTATGACCCTGTGTTTTTCGTTCCCCATCTGAAAAAGACCTTTGCCCAGCTGACTGCCGAAGAAAAGAACGCCATTTCCCACCGGGGAAAGGCCCTGGAAGCCTTCAAGGTCAAGCTGGAAGAATATTTGAACAAGTGACAAGGAGCAATTTATGGCTGATTTAACAAGTAAGCAGCGTGCCCAGCTGCGGGGTTTGGCAAACGGTATCGACACCATCCTCATCGTGGGCAAGGACGGCATCGGGGATAACCTGCTCAAGCAGGCTAACGATGCGCTGGAGGCCCGTGAGCTGATCAAGGGCCGGGTGCTGGAAAACGCGCTCATGTCAGCCCGGGAGGTGGCCGACCAGTTAGCCCCTCTGACCCGCAGTGAGGTGGTGCAGGTCATTGGAACGAAATTCGTTCTTTACCGTCCCAGCCACCGCAAGGACAAGAAGGATAAAATCGTTCTGGTGCAGGACAAGAAAAAGAACGCAAAATAAAGCAGCCCAAACCTCGTACAGGAGAGGTGACACCAATGAAAATCGGAATTTACGGTGGAACATTTAACCCGCCCCATCTGGGCCATATGGCGGCGGCAAAAACTGCCGCGCAGGTGCTGGGACTGGACAAGTTGATCCTCATCCCGGCGGCCGAGCCTCCCCATAAGCAGCTGCCCGAAGGGTCTGCCAGCCCGGAGCAGCGCCTTGAGATGGTGCGTTTGATGGCAGACAACCTGAACATGCCCGGTGTGGTGCAGGTGTCGGACGTGGAGCTGCGCAGGCAGGGGAAAAGCTATACCTCCGATACACTGACCGTGATCAAAGCCTTCTACCCGGAGGCAGAGTTGTGGCTGCTCATGGGGACAGATATGTTTCTCACCCTCCAGAACTGGCACAAGCCGGAACGGATCATGGAGCTGGCCGGAATCTGTGCCTTTGGCCGGACCGAACAGGACGGGGAGGAACTGTTTGCGCCCCAACGCAAATTCCTGCAGGAAAAGTATAATGCCAGATTGACCACGATCACGCTGCCCGGTCTGGTGGATATCTCATCCACACAGCTGCGGGAGGTGCTGGATGACGGTCAGGGTGAGGAGTATTTGTGCCCTGCGGTATACGGCTATATCCTGATGAACGGACTGTATGGAACGAAGGCCGATCTGAAGCATTTGGACCTGCCTGAGCTGCGGGCCTGCTCCTACTCCATGGTGCGCGCCAAGCGCATCCCCCACATTCGGGGGACGGAGGAGGAGGCGGTGCGCCTTGCCAAGCGCTGGGATGTGGATGAGACCTTGGTCCGGCGGGCGGCAATTCTTCACGACTGTACCAAGTATCTGGAACTGGACGAACAGCTGGCACTGTGCAAAAAGTACGGTGTGGAATTGGACGAGCTGGAGCAGCGGGCGGTGAAGCTGCTGCACTCCAAGACCGGAGCGTGTATCGCAAAGCATGTTTTTGGAGAAGATGAACAGGTGTATCAGGCCATCTTCTGGCACACCACCGGCAAGGTGGGTATGTCCATGGCGGAAAAGGTCATCTATCTGGCTGATTACATAGAGCCCACTCGGGATTTTGACGGTGTGGAGCCTCTGCGCAAGCTGGCCTATGAAGACATAGACAAGGCCCTGCTTATGGGCATGGAAATGACCATAGAAGAAATGAAACAGCGGGGAAATCCCATACACCGAAACACGCAGGCTGCCCGCGACTGGCTGTGCAGCCACGCAAATTGAGGAGAGGGACCATGTCAGATAAAAGAAAATCAAACGCTCTGGGTGTGCTGAAGCGCTACCGTAGCTGGAAGGCCGGGCTGGAGCCAAAGAAGCGGCTGCGCTGGCGGATCATCCGCATTGCGGCTGCCCTCTGTGTGGGCATTATGCTGCTTTGGACGGCTTATGGTCTGTTGGTAAACCGACCGGATATCCCTGCGCTGAATAACGGAGTGGATGTGTCTGCAAGCGCCAATCAGGCGGAGGCCAGCGGACGGCGCAGCGGTGTATATACCCTGTTGGTAGTGGGTAAGGATACGGGCGGTGGCGGAAATACGGATACCATGATCTTGGCCACCTATGATACCAAAGGGAAGTCGCTGGACGCGCTGAGCCTGCCCCGGGATACCATGACCAATGTGAGCTGGAATAATAAAAAGCTCAATACCGTCTACAATTACTACAAGGGCAAGGATAAGCAAACACAGGTGGAAAAGGGCATGACCGCCCTGCGGACCCATGTGGGCAAGCTCACGGGTATCCTGCCGGACTTCTATGTGATGGTGGAGTGGGACGCTGTGGGTGAGCTGGTGGATGCCATCGGCGGTGTGACCTTCAATGTACCCTACGATATGCACTACGACGATCCCTATCAGGACCTGCATATCCATCAGGAGAAAGGGGAGCGCAAGCTCACCGGCGAAGATGCCATGCAGGTCATTCGCTGGCGCAAGAATAATGGGAAGTACGGCAATTTCCAAATTGGAGACTCCGGCCGCATGAAGGTCCAGCAGGACTTCCTTGTGGCGGTGGCAAAAGAGTGCCTGCAGCTCAAGCACCTGATGAATGCATCGGAGTTTGCACGAATCTTTACGGAAAATGTGTATACAGACCTGAGCGCGGGCAATCTGGCATGGTTGGCGCAGCAGGCCATTGGCATGGATGCCGAGCAGGACGTTCACTTCCACACCATGCCCTATACACCTTATACCCGCAATACGGCTTACGTGCTGCCTGTGGTGGATGAGCTGCTGGTCATCCTCAACGACGGTATGAATCCTTATAAAAAAGATATTACCGCTGATGATCTGGAGGTGCTCCAGCTGAAGGGGGACGGTTCCTTGTATCTGACCAGCGGAACGCTGGCGGACAAGGATCTTGCCAAACCCCGCAAGACCAAGCCTGCGGCCAAGCCGGAGCAGCCGCCTGTTGTGCAATTGCCTGAGGAAGTGCAGCCTGAGCAGGTTCCCGAACAGGAGCAGCAAGTGCCTCCGACCCAGCAGCCTGAGCAGGGTGCTGATCTGCCGATGGAGGAAATTCCCGCACCGCAGTCGCCTGTGGAACAGCCTGCGCAGCAGGAACATCCGGTGGAAGATGTGCCGGCCCAGTCCGACACACAGACAACAACAGATACGACAGACCAGACGGGACAAAATATCAATATTCTGCCCGCCGACCCTGTTCCAGTTCAATAAAAGAGAGGAAATACAAGCTATGACGTCTTATGAAAGCGCGATCCTGCTGGCCGAGGCTCTGGACAGCAAAAAGGGAATTGATATCAAAGTGCTGCACACCGAGCAGCTGACCACGCTGGCCGACTACTTTGTGATCTGTTCAGCCAGCTCGTCAACCCAGATCAAGGCCCTGTCCGATGCCTGTGAAAAGGTGATGGACGAGGCAGGTGAGCCCGCCCACCACGTGGAAGGGCATCGTGGCGGCACCTGGGTGCTGATGGACTTTTCCAGCGTGGTGGTCCACGTGTTTACCGATGAGGCCCGCAAATTCTATGACCTTGAGCGACTGTGGGGCGATGCCGAGCAGGTGGACATCTCCGGTCATATTCAGCCGAACTGATGAAAAGGGCGCTGAGAGCATTGCTCTTAGCGTCCCTTTTTTATAAAAGCTATTGCAATTACATATGGCAGGAATATATAATGTGTGCATACTGACATGGGAGTGTTTACTGTGAAAAGACAAAGCAGAAAACTGGTGCTTTCGGCACTGTTCGCGGCGCTGTGCTGTATGATGACTATTGTGATCCAGATCCCGGCTCCAACGGGTTATGTAAATTTAGGCGATTGCGCTGTACTGTTAGGCGCATGGGTGCTTGGCCCCGTTTGGGGCGGCGGAGCTGCCGCACTGGGCAGTATGATGGCTGATCTGCTGGGCGGCTGGGCGGTCTATGCCCCTGCTACATTTATCATTAAGTTTCTGGTCGCGGCTGTAGCTGCGTACATACTGCGCGCTGTGAAGGGCCATAAAGGTATGCTTGTGGGCGCAGCAGCGGCCGAACTGCTTATGGTAGGCGGTTACTTCCTGTATGAGAGCCTGATTTTGGCACTTGGAGCAGGGGCTGTAGCCAGCATCCCCTTTAACCTCACCCAAGGTGTGGTAAATGTGGCTGCCGGTGTGGCGGCTGCGGTGCTGCTGGACCGCAGCGGTGTACTAAATAAATTGAAATAAGAGAAACTCCCCGATGTGTCATGCATCGGGGAGTTTTTTATGCCCTTTTCAGTTGGCAATCAGCGGAATTTTTACTTATGGTGATGATTCCATAATTTCCGCTGTCCCGGACGCTGCCCGGATTCATCACCCACAGGCCGTCCTCCAGCCGCTCACAGTAGGGAACGTGGGTGTGCCCGAACAGCAGAATGTGAGCATCACACTTGCGGGCGGCTGCGATGGCTGCACCATACCCGCCTTTTACATGCCAGATGTGGCCGTGGGACATCAAAATGCGTACACCACCGTAGGTGACCAGCTTTTGCAGGGGAGAAAATACAAAGCCATCGCAGTTGCCGGGAACGCTTGCTATGGCCAATTTGGGGTATTCCTGACCCAGCAGGCGGGCATCCTCTTCCAAATCGCCCAAATGGATGACATAGTCGGCCTGTTCCGACTCTACGGCATTGCGCATACCCTGCAAGGATCGATGGGAGTCGGAAAAAACCAAAAGCTTCATAAGGTCACCTCTGTGTGCACGCGGCATATACTGGATTGAACAAAAAATCGGAGGGAAACAGTTATGGCAAACGGATCAAAGCAAGGCATGGAGCACTTGGGGCAGACAGCCCAAAAACTGAAGGACAACGGGGCGGTACAGCAGCTGCTGCGGTCAGATGATACCAGACGGATGATGGAATTGCTGGGAAGTCACGAGAAGGTAAAAGGGGCAGCAAAGGCGGCTGCCGCAGGGAATCCGTCCCAGCTTATGGGGATGATGCAGCAGCTGATGAGCGACCCGGAGGGGGCGCGGCTGGTGGAACAAATCACAAAACAGGCGGAACAGTCAGGTCTGTAAGGAAGGGAGGAAGCCCCATGAGCGGCTTGGAGGACAAACTCAATGCCATTCTGGGCAACCAGGAGGCCATGGGGCAAATCATGGCGCTTGCCCAATCGTTGGGCGTGCAGGAACAGCAGAACACCCGCACAGAGCAGGAGGAAAGCTGGGTCCCGGTCGAAACATGGGGAGAAGAGCGTGAGCCGCAGACACAACCGCCTGATTTTGGTTCCTTGCTGGGCAACATCGACCCAAAAATGATGCAGCTGGGGATGCGGCTACTGCAGGAGTACAACCGGGCAGACGACCGCAATGCCGCATTGCTGGCGGCGCTGCGTCCATTTGTAAAGGAAGCGCGTTTTGCAAAGGTGGACCGGGCTATTCAGATTGCCCGGCTGTCCCGCGTGATCCGGGTTCTCTTTGACACCGTGAAAGAAAAGGGGGAGGGTGGGCTTGTATAACCGGTATATCCCCGGCGCAAACGGTCATACCCGCATCGCGGTGGAAGAGGACGCTCCAAAGCATCAAAGGACCGGGGGGCACGCAACCCAGCAAAAGCAGACCCAAAGCCGGCAGAAAAACGGGGAATATAGGGAGCAGGGCTCACGCGCCCCACAGGATATTTTCAGAAATCTGACAGGGACACTGAATTTTTTCGGCGGAGAGGACAAGAATGCCGGCATGGCCGGCATTCTGAAGTCATTGCATTTAGAAGATCTGGATAGTGGCGATATTTTGCTGCTTCTGATCGTCCTGCTCCTGTTTTTAGAGGGGGATAATATGGAGCTGGCCATCACGCTGGGACTGATGCTTCTGCTGGGGCTGGGTGAGGAAAAAAAGGGTGATCAAAAGGAGTGAATGACGGTGCCGTCCGGCAGAGAAAAGACCGCGTCGGTGGGACAGGGGGTCTGAACGGGAGCGGTGGCATTGACAGAATAAATTACTTTCTCGTCCTTGAGTGTCTGAGCGGCAACCAGCAGTCCGCTGTCTACGCTGACCCAGTAGCGCTCCACATAGCCCAATTGGTCCTGCAATGTCTCCACAAAGATGCAGGGGTGCTCGCTGTAGGCATCGTAACCGGCAGCAGAGATTTTTTCCGCATCCAGAGCCAGCACATCCTCGTAAGTGGGGATGCGCTGGGACAGGTCGGCAGACAAGCTTCCTGCCGGGGCTGTGAGCCAGGTAGAACTGCCGCCATACCAGTAATAGACGATGTTGTCCGGTGTGCTGAGGAAATAGCGCATTTGCCCGGAGGGCATGCTGCGGCGAACGTAGGTGTAGCCGCCATCCACCCAGACCTGCGCGGAGCAGGTGCCGGAGCCGCCTTCCCAGAAGGTTTGGACAGACATCTGGCGATAGTAGCTGCCTGCACGTTCCAGAGAAGCGATGACCGCCTGAACGGTGGCTTTGGTGACTTCTACTCGTTGGGAATGGTCATCCTCAGAACCGGATACGTCTTCTTGGCTGCTATTTGGGTGGAAGGAAGGCAGAACAATGGGAGGTGTTTTGTTGGAGAAAAAGGTGAAAGCGAAGCTGCCAAACACGGCCGCCACCACGATCAGAGCGATCAGGACGGCAACCCGTGTGCGGTTTTTTGGATTCAAGGACGCTCACCGCCTTTCACAGGGGAAATGAATGTGTCAGGGCGCAAAATCCTCCGGTGCCGCCTCTGCCGCGCCGAAATGATACAAAATCGCGTCTACGATACGGCGGCAGGCCTGCCCATCACCGTAAGGATTGACGGCATGCGCCATCTTATTGTAGGCGGCCTGGTCGGACAGTAGGGTAGAGGCCATAGAGAAAATATCTTCTTCCTCCACACCGGCCAGCAGCACCGTGCCGGCGGCCACCGCTTCGGGGCGCTCGGTCTCCCGCCGCAGCACCAGAACAGGCTTGCCCAGTGCGGGCGCTTCCTCCTGCAGACCGCCTGAGTCGGTCATGACCAGATGGCAACGCGCCATCAGATTGTGCATCTCGTCCACGGAAAGAGGGGCGATTAGATGGATGCGCTGGTGACCATCCAGATGCTTGTGAGCCGCCTCCTGTACCACGGGGGATAGGTGGACGGGATAGACAAGCTCTACGTCGGGGAACCTGTCTGCCACCCGGCGCAGGGCGGTCATAATGTTGGTCATGGGCTGGCCGTAGTTTTCCCGGCGGTGGCAGGTCACAAGAATGACCTTTCGGTTGACATAATCCAAATCGTTCAGGATATCGGTAGTAAAGTGAAAATCCTTGCGCACGGTAGTCTGCAGAGCATCAATGACGGTGTTTCCGGTGAGGAATACACCCTCGGTGATGTTTTCGCGGGCCAGATTGTCACGATTGGCTACCGTGGGGCAGAAATGCAGATCGGCAATGCAACCCACCATCTTACGGTTCATCTCTTCGGGGAAGGGGGACCACTTGTCGTAGGTGCGCAGACCGGCTTCTACATGGCCCACAGGAATCTGATGATAGAAGGCGGCCAGCGCACCGGCAAAGGTGGTGGAGGTATCGCCGTGGACCAGAATCAGGTCTGGCTTTACCTGCGAGAGCACCTCGTCCATGCCCAGAATGGTCTTGGAGGTGATGGTGGACAAGGTCTGGCGGGGCTGCATGATGTCCAGATCGAAGTCGGGCTTGCGGCCGAAAATATCCAGAACGGAGTCCAGCATTTCACGATGCTGGGCAGTGACACAGCACAGGCTGTTGATGCCGTCCCTCCGGTCCAGCTCCTGGACCAGGGGACACATTTTGATAGCCTCCGGGCGAGTGCCGAAGATGGTCATAACAGTGATGGGATTCATTTTTCTGATTTGCCCTCCTCACCGAAAAAGGGTTCGTTTCCGTGGGAAACGGATTCCTGGTGGTCGTGGTGGTCGTGGTGCAGCTTGCTGTTCAGGTAGATGCGCCAGCCCACGGCGCCGGCGGCGCACAGGGCCATAAGGAACATCATGGCGCGTACCTCGCCGCTGGTGGTGAGCACCACGGCGGACAGGCCGAGAATAGCACTGATGATATACAGCACGGCCACCGCCTGCTTCTGGGAAAAGCCCATATCGATGAGCTTGTGGTGGATGTGACTGCGGTCAGCAGTCATGGGGGACTGGCCGTGGGACACCCGGCGCACGATGGCCGAGCAGGTGTCAAAGATGGGCAGGCCCAGCATCAGGAAGGGGACGGCAAAAGAAATGACGTTGTAGAATTTGAACAGACCATCAATGGAGGCTGTTGCCATAATAAAGCCGAGGAAGGTAGCACCGGTGTCGCCCATGAAGATCTTGGCGGGATTCAGGTTATAGGGCAGAAAACCGATGCATGCGCCTGACAGGGCAGCCATGAGGATGGCAACGGTGGGATCGGACACGCACAGGGCGATGACCAGCATGGTCAGGGCACTGATGGTGGACACACCGCAGGCCAGACCGTCCAGTCCATCGATCAGGTTAACGGCATTGGTGATGGCCACGATCCAGATCACGGATACGGGGATGGACAGCCAGCCCAGCTCCCAAATGGGATTGTCGCTGAAAACATTGGGATTGGATAAAATGGTGATCTTGTTGCCCATGAGCACGGCAATCAGAGATGCCGCGATCTGAATGAGAAACTTGGGCTTGGCGGGCAGGGCATAAATATCGTCAAAAATGCCCAGCACTACAATGATGACCGCGCCCAGCAGCATGCCGCGCAGGGGCTCGTCCAGCGGCAGGAAGATGAGCACGCTGAGAATAAAGCCCAGAAAAATAGCCAGACCGCCCAGGCGGGGGATGGGGTGCTTGTGCATGCGGCGGTTATCCTTGGGTACATCCACCGCGCCTACTTTATAGGCCAGATTCTTTACCACCGGAGTGGAGATAAAGGCGATCAGGGCGGCGACTGCCAGAGCAGCGGCCACCAGACCGATCACACGCAGTTCAACTTGCATAGCCTTCTCCTTTGTGCGGCCCGACTCAGCGGGCTACGAAACCGATTTTTTTATATACCTTGCGCAGGGTCTTGTTGGCCACGTAGGACGCCTTTTCAGCACCGGCCTTGTAAACGCTCTCCAGATAGGCCTTGTCAGCCAGAATACGGGTAGCCTCTTCGCGGATAGGACGCAGGCACTCCACTACCGCGTCGCCCACGGCGGGCTTGAACTTGCCGTAGCCGCAGCCGCCGAACTCCTGCTCGATGGTCTCGTAGCTCTTGCCGGTAACGGCGGAATAAATGCTCATCAGATTGGCCACACCGGGCTTGGCGGCGGGATCGTAGCGCACGCAGTTCTCGGTGTCGCTGTCGGTGATGGCGCGCTTGAACTTGCGCTGGATATCCTCCGGTTTTTCCATGAGGAACACGCAGCCCTCGGGCATGGATTTGGACATTTTGCTGTCGGGTGCGGTCAGACCCATGACCCGGGCGCCCGCCTTGGGAATGTAGGGCTCGGGAATCTTAAACACGTCGCCGTAAATGCTGTTGAAACGCTGGGCGATGTCCCGGGTCAGCTCGCAGTGCTGCTTCTGGTCCTCGCCCACAGGGACGAAGTCGGGCTGATAGAGCAGAATGTCCGCCGCCATCAGAGAGGGGTAGGTGAACAGGCCGCCGTTGATGTTTTCCTTGTGCTTGGCGGACTTGTCCTTGAACTGGGTCATGCGGGACAGCTCACCAAACATGGTATAGCACTGCAGCACCCAGCCCAGCTCTGCGTGCTGATGCACGTGGGACTGGATAAACAGGGTGTTCTTGTCCGGATCAAGGCCGCAGGCAATATACTGGGCCAGCTGCTCCAGCGTGCGGCGGCGCAGGTCGGCTGGATTCTGACGCACGGTGATGGTGTGCATGTCGGCCATGAAGTAGTAATTATCAAACTCATCCGTGCGGTCCACCCAGTTCTTGATCGCGCCCAGATAGTTGCCAAGGTGCAGGTCGCCGCTGGGCTGGATGCCGGAGAGCATAACTTTCTTTTCGTCCATTTTGATGGCTCCTTTATTTTGGTGCGCTGAGCACACAAGATATCAAGATATTTTACCACGCAACTGCTGCAAAGGCAACAAAATTATGCTATAATACCTATAAATAAAAAGAGGTGAGGACATGAGCTGGTTTGTATACATGCTGCGCTGCGGTGACGGCACGATTTATACCGGCATCACGGACGATGTTGAAAAGCGGCTTTCCGCCCACCGGGCGGGCAAGGGAGCCAAATATACCCGGGGGAGAGGGCCGCTGGAACTGGTGTATACGGAAGAACAGCCGGACAAGCCCGCCGCCCTGCGCCGGGAGATCGCCGTCAAGAAATTGACCCGGCAGGAAAAGCTGAACTTGTTGAAAAAACAGTAAACGGAGCATCCATTTGGATGCTCCGTTTTCGTTTGTCGTACGCTCAGGAAATACTCATAGGCAACCCGGTGCCGGACATGACCGGCTGTCCGGGCAGGAGGTCGTAGGACTCCTGCAGGGGGGAAATGGGAAGTTCTTTGATGGGCTTGGGGTGAATGGAGAGGGTGTAGCCGTCCAGAATGGTGCCGGTCATATCCTCGGCGGGGATTTCGTGGTCGATGGTGACGGTGTCGCCCGCATTGACCGTGACAACCTCACGGTTTTGGACTGCGGAGATGGAGTAGAACACATCCGCACCTTCCAGCCGCAGGAAGTAGTAGGAGTTGCCCTCCAGCACGGCGGTGCGAATCTCCGCCACCGTGCCGGTGACCTGGGTCTGAGGCAGTTCTTCTTTCTGGGTGATGCCCTTTTCAGAGAGCATCTGGATATAGCTGCGCTCACAGGCGGACACGGTGTTGCCGGTGGCCACGATCTGGTACTGAGCCACATTGACCATGGCGTACATCTTCACCAACTGGGTGGCGTCCTTCAGGGGGATGAAGTAGGTGGGCTCACCCGCCACATTGAGCAGCAGGGGGAAGGTGGCCGTATAGCCCAGATCCTGCACCACGCCCTCGGCGGACAGCTCGGCGGCTTCTTCCGTTGCACCGGGGGCCACATAGTATTTGGTTTCCTTGGTACGCATATTGCACAGCAAAAAGCCCAGATTGGACTGATCCGCGTTGGCGGAGGTAACACCGGTGTAAACATACACGTCGTCGTTCATGGCGATGTAGTTGTAGCCGTCGGTGGTCAGAGTAACGTCCCGCTGGCCCAAAATGGAGTTGATAAAGCCGCGCACATAGGTGCCGTGGTAGTCATACTGCTGCATGATCAGTTCGGGGACGTACAGGGTGTCCACCCATGTGGGCACTTCCTCCATATACTCGCTCTCGCCGGTCACCGCGTCCACCAGTACCGCGCCCTTGATGTCCGTACCGCCGAACAGACCGATGGTTTTGACCACCCGGGGAGCGATCCACCAGGGATGTCCGTCCTCGTCAATTTCAAATTCCGGGGTGGAAAACATCATGGTAGGGTACTGGAAGCGCAGATGGCGCAGGATGTTCCGGTTCAGCGGTTCGGAGAAGGAGTATTTCATTCCTTCGGCGAGACGCACCACCGTGGCCTCCTGACTGACCATGTCCACCACGACATAGGCAGGCAGTCCGCCGCCCCGGTTGGTGAACCACTTTACCAGGTCGGCATAGTCGATGGGAGCCACGCGCACCGGGCGGCCCTGATAATTGATCTGGGTGGAGTCGTTGGAATACTCAAACTGGCTGACCATGTCGCTCAAGGTGCCCATTTGGCGGTCGCCCAGATACTGGGCGGATTTGCGATCCAGTGTGGGGATCTTGTCAAAGGAGATCTGGGTCACGTCGGCAGCAAAGTCACCGTTTTCTACCGTCAGCAGGTCACGATAGGCGGCGGCGCGGAAGAGGGGCATGGACAGCACCTCACCCACCAGAGCCACCAGCACCACAATGACAAAGGCAATGCCCACGGGCAGACATCGGCTTTTGATAAAGCGAAGCCAGTCCAGCAGTTTTTCCTTGCCCGTCATCTGCACCTGGGAGTGCAGTCCGCCGGACAGCAGGAAAACAGAGACTACGTAGACCACGCACAAAAGGCCCAGATAGCTGTAAAACTGCTTGTCGTGGAAGTTCAGGGCAGGCAGGGTGAAATAGAAGCTCACAAAGCCCACCAGAGCGGTCACGGCAAGGCTGAGCAGAGTGCGGCTCAGACGCCCCTTGGGAAGATGGATTTTTTTCATAAGAACGCCTCCTTTGCGTTGGTTATGATGATACTATCATAACCAATAATTGTGAACAAATCAACCATTGCAGGAAGAAGTTGGAATATACTTGTCAAGGACGGAAAAAATCGGTATAATACCATTTAGTAAATAATTGCGGCTGTGCCGCATTGGAGGTCATATATATGGCACTTGATATGAAGTTCTTTGAAGAGATGGAGGCCCGCATCCCCAAGGGCAAGGTGCGCACCCGCTTCGCTCCCAGCCCCACGGGCTACATGCACGTGGGCAACCTGCGCACCGCCTTGTATACCTGGCTCATTGCCCGCAACGCGGGCGGCACGTTTATCCTGCGCATTGAGGACACCGACCAGGGCCGTCTGGTGAAGGGCGCTACCGAGGTCATTTACCGTACCATGGCCGAGTGCGGCCTGACCCATGACGAGGGCCCTGATGTGGGCGGTCCCGTGGGTCCCTATATTCAGACCGAGCGCCGTCCTCTGTATAAGCAGTATGCCGAATTGCTGGTGGAGAAGGGCGGAGCCTATTACTGTTTCTGCGAAAAGACCGAGAGCGAGGAGGACTCCGGCGACTTCAACCGGGGGGACGATCCCTGCCGCGATATGAGCGGGTCGGAAGTGGCCGCCAATCTGGCTGCCGGCAAGCCCTACGTCATCCGCCAGCGCATCCCTCACGAGGGCTCCACCACGTTCCACGACATCTCCTTCGGCGACATCACCGTGGAGAACAAGGAACTGGACGATCAGGTGCTCATCAAGCGGGACGGCCTGCCCACCTATAACTTTGCCAACGTCATTGACGACCATCTCATGGGCATTACCCACGTGGTCCGCGGCAGTGAGTATTTGTCCTCAGCGCCCAAGTACAACCTGCTGTACCAGGGCTTCGGCTGGGACATTCCCACCTACGTCCACTGTTCTCCCGTCATGCGTGATGCCCAGAACAAGATGTCCAAGCGCCACGGCGATCCATCCTACGAGGATCTGAAGGCGCTGGGTTATATCACTTCTGCCATTCTGAACTACGTGGCTTTGCTGGGCTGGTCGCCCAGAGGGGAGCTGGCCGAGCAGGAGATCTTCACCATGGAGGAGCTGGCCAAGGCATTTGACATTGCCGGTATCTCCAAGTCTCCCGCCATCTTTGACATCGAAAAGCTCACCCACTTTAATGCCACCTACCTGCGCTCTATGGAGCCCGCCGCCTTTGCCAAGGTGGCCGAGCCCTATATCCGTCAGGGAGTGAAGGGCGAGCGGTTCGATGCCGCTCAGATCGCCGCCCTGCTTCAGGCCCGTTGCGAAAAGCTCACCGAGATCCCCGAGAAGGTGGACTTCTTCGATACCCTGCCCGAGTATGATAAGGAACTGTTCACTAACAAAAAGTCCAAGACCAACGATGAGGTGTCCCTTGCCATGCTGGAGGCCACCCTGCCCGTGCTGGAGGGGATGGACAAGTGGGAGCAGGAGCCCATCCACGACGCGCTCATCGCTCTGGCCGAAAAGCTGGAGGTCAAGAATGCCACCCTTATGTGGCCTCTGCGCATCGCCATCGCCGGCAAGGCGGTCACCCCCGGCGGCGCGGTGGAGCTGTGCCACATTCTGGGCAAGGACGAGGTTATTCGCCGCATGAAAATCGGTATGGATAAGCTGAAGTAAATCAAGAGCAAATGAAATCCCCCATCCGTTTGGATGGGGGATTTCAGCTTGTAAAAAAAGCCTCGCAGAGTTCGCGCCCGCAGGCGCGAAAAAGGCCAAATCCGTTTTCTCCGGCGACATGTGCGTCGGAGAAAACACTTCTCGGTCTGCAAACGTGCGAACTGTCCGCTTTTAGCGGACTGCGAGTGCGCTGCAGCAGACCGCAGCCTTCTCGAAAAAGTGGATTTGCCACTTTTTCGACAGTCTCAAATCCCCCATCCGTTTGGATGGGGGATTTTTGTATGCTTACGGCTGATGCCGGTCCATCCATGCCCGGTTGATGGCGGACAGGATGCCGCGCAGGGGAGCGAGGTTGATGTTGTGGGACAGGCCAACACCCCAGTACTTCTTGCCGGTGCGCTGATCTTCCAGCAGGATATAGGCAACGCCCTGAGAGTCGGAACCGTCGGTAATGGCGTGGGAAGAGTAGTCCAGGAAGGTAAAATGGGCCATCTTCTCGTCCTTGATGGCATTGAAGAAAGCGTCGATGGGGCCGTTACCCTCGCCGGACACCTTGAATACCGTATCCGTATGCTGGAGCGTGCCCCAGAAGGTGACGTGGGAGTGGCCCTGATCGTCGATGGACTCCTGGAAGGCATGCTTGAGCAGCTTGTAAGGCTCCTTGGCGTCGATATATTCCGCGTCGAACAGCTCGCGGATGCGCTCGGGGGCGATCTCCTTGCCCACCAGGTCGGTCTCTTTCTGCACAATGGTGCCGAACTCCGGATGCATGGCCTTGGGCAGGTCGAAGCCAAAGTTGTGCTCCATGATATAGGCAGCGCCGCCCTTGCCCGACTGGGAATTGATGCGGATAACGGGCTCGTATTCACGGCCCACGTCAGCCGGGTCAATGGGCAGGTAGGGGATCTCCCAGTACTCCGTGCCCGACTCCTTCATGTACTGGGTGCCCTTGTTGATGGCGTCCTGATGACTGCCGGAGAAGGCGGTAAAGACCAGCTTGCCCGCATAGGGCTGGCGGTCACCCACGGGCATCTTGGTGCACCGCTCGAACATTTCCTTGATCTTGTTGATGTTGGAGAAGTTCAGCTCCGGGTCGACACCCTGGGTAAACATGTTCATGGCAAGGGTCACGATGTCCACGTTGCCGGTGCGTTCGCCGTTGCCGAACAGAGTGGCCTCCACACGCTCTGCGCCTGCCAGCAGGCCAAGCTCAGCGGTAGCCACACCACATCCGCGGTCATTGTGGGGATGCAGGGAGATAATGGCGCTCTTGCGGTCGGGCAGCTTCTTGCAGAAGTATTCCAGCATGTCGGCGAACTGGTTGGGCATGCAGTTTTCCACCGTGGTGGGCAGGTTCAGAATGACCTTGTTCTCCGGAGTGGCATGCAGGTGCTCAATGACTGCCTGACACACCTCCACGGCATAGTCCATCTCTGTGCCCATAAAGGACTCGGGGGAGTACTCAAAGCGCAGGTTCATGCCCTCGTCGATCAGGGGACGGGACATCTCGTAGATCAGATCGGCGGCATCGGTGGCGATTTTGGTGATACCATCCGTCTCCATGTGGAACACCACCTTGCGCTGGAGGGTGGAGGTGGAGTTGTAGAAGTGGAGAATGACGTTTTTCGCGCCGCGGATGGCCTCAAAGGTCTTTTTGATCAGATGCTCACGGGCCTGTACCAGCACCTGAATGGTCACGTCGTCGGGGATGTGGCCGCCCTCGATGAGCTCACGGCAGATCTCGTATTCCGTCTCGCTGGCGGAGGGGAAGCCGATTTCAATTTCCTTGATGCCGATGTCCACCAGCGTGTGGAAATACTCCAGCTTCTCCTGCAAATTCATGGGGTCCACCAGAGCCTGATTGCCGTCCCGCAGATCCACGGAGCACCATACGGGGGCTTTGGAAATGACCTTGTCAGGCCATGTACGGCCAATGATTTTCTGCGGTGTAAAGGGAATATACTTTTCGAATCCGGGTTTCATATTGTTCCTCCTTGTGGGGGGTCAGGGGCAATAAAAAAAGCCCTTGACCTTACTATAAGGTCAGGGGCGTGATATACACGCGGTACCACCCTGCTTCGACCGTTCGTTTCCGAAGCGGTCCTCATAAGCCTCTAACAAGGCCGTGGCCGGTAACGGGGCCAATCGTTCCGCCCTACTGCGTTTGGTTCGGACGGACAGCTCAGGGACCAGTTATACACAGGTGGCCGCACACCGGCTTGCACCAACCGCCGGCTCTCTGCAGAGGGAGCACCTGTCTTTATTCCCATCAATGCCTTTTGATATAGACCGTATTTTAACGTATTAAAGTGCCTTTGTCAACAACTAAAATCAAGAATTTGCGCATAAGGTATTTTAAGTGGGGTGAGGGAATGCAGCGGCAAGAAATGCAACTGACTGGGGGCGGAACACTGACCCTGTGGGAAGATGGGGAGCTGGTGCACTTGCAGGTGTGCCGTCCGGACGATAGGCGGGGGCTCTATAAGGTCTGGGTACATGGCAGGCAGGGACGGCTGCTGCTGGGTACGCTCGTGCCCGAGGGGGGAGCGCTTCGGCTATACCGCCGCCTGACCCGCAATCAGTTGGAACGTGACTGCTGCTGGCCGGTCACCGGGGGAGAAACGGTGCTGGCATTTTCCTTTGGACAGGACAGCTGGGTGCGGGAGGAGCATCCGGAGCGGCTGGTAAAGGACGTGGTACTGCGGCAGGCATTGAAGGGGACAGCCATGCTCCTGCGGCGGGTAGAGGGGGGATTTCGGCTGTCGGCTTCCTTCGACACGGCGCACCCCTTTCCGATTACACCCCTGTTCTGCCTGTCGAAGGTGGAAGGAGGGCGCGTGATTTTTTCTTTTGACCGGGAGGGAAATCCCGTAGTGCCGCATAATGACAGCCGTGGTGGGGAAAATAGTGGTATCTCTTGAACAAAGGAGGAACCACTATGCCTGTACTCACCACAAAGGAACTCATGGGTCTGTCCGACCAGCTGGACAGCGAAAAGGTGCTGCACTGCAAGTATCTGGCCGCCGCCCAGCAGACCGAAGACGAGCAGCTCAAGGCTCAGTTTAATGCTCTGGCCGACCAGCACAAGCACAATTACGGCACTTTGCTGGATTTTCTGCACTAAGTAAGGAGGAAACACACGATGACCGATCAGGAGAGAATGGCCGATTTTCTCAGTAGTGAGAAGAAGATGGCATCCAATTATGACAGCTTTGCCTCGGAATGTACCAACATTCCTCTGCGTGACCAGTTTATCAAGCTGTTCACCCAGAGCCACCACACCCAGACCGAGCTGTTCCAGACTGCCAAGGAGCGGGGCTGGTATCAGCCCGAGCAGGCTCCTGAGAACAAGATCAGTCAGGCATTCCAGAAGTACACCAATCAGCAGCCTAAATAACCGCCCAAAGAGCCGGGAACATCCCGGCTCTTTTTCAGTTGTCTGCGCGCCCGGATTGTGGTATGATGTGGAACGAGAAAAGGGAAACGGAGGGCGCTGTTATGCCCGACTATTTTGATTTAAATATGCCTCGGGGCGAGCTGATGAATGTCAGCTCTTTGGGTCTTGCCCACCTTGGTGACGCGGTGTTTGAGGTGCTGGTACGCTCCTGGGTCTGCATGGGCGGCACGGCGAAGATCAAAGACCTGCACAAGCAGACGGTGCGCTATGTCAGCGCCCCTGCCCAGGCCGCCATGGCAGAGAAGATCCTGCCGGAGCTGTCGCAGGAGGAGTCGGATGTGTTCCGCCGCGGTCGCAATGCCGCGCCCCACAGCATTCCAAAGGCTGCCAGCCGGGGTCAGTATCAGACTGCCACTGCACTGGAGTCGCTGTTTGGCTGGCTGTGGCTTCAGGGCCGCACAGACCGCATCAACGAGCTGTTTGCCGCCATGATGGAAGGGGAGGAGTGAGATGCCTCTGGACGCCATATGCCTGACTGCCGTAGCCCACGAGATCAGTGTGGCTGTGGTGGGGGGCAGGATCGACAAAATCCATCAGCCCGGCCGGGACGAAGTGGTGCTGGCCATTCGGGGCGGCGAGGGTAACTGTAAGCTGCTTCTGTCCGCCAACCCCAGCCATCCCAGGGCGCAGTTGACCGGGATTTCCCGGGAAAACCCGGACAAGCCACCCATGTTTTGCATGCTGCTGCGCAAGCACCTGACCGGAGCCAGAATTTTGAATATAGAGCAGCCGCCCATGGAGCGTGTACTACGCCTTATTTTGGAGGCTACTGATGAGTTGGGTGATCGGGTGGAGAGACAGCTGGTGCTGGAAGCCATGGGCCGCCACTCCAACCTGATTTTGTTGGATCAGGAGGGGCGCATCGTGGACTGCCTGCGCCGGGTGGACAGTGACATGTCCGCCAAGCGGCAGGTGCTCCCGGGGCTATTTTACCATTTGCCGCCTACTCAAGCCAAGCTGGACCCCACGGCGCTGAGTCGGGAGGAGCTGGAGCGTGAGCTTGCCGCCGCGCCCGAGGAAAGCCAGGCGGATAAGTGGCTGCTGGACACCTTCGGTGGGCTTTCGCCACTTGTGTGCCGGGAACTGGCCTGCCGGGCGGGAGGCAGTACCGATGTCCGCCTGCATCAGCTGGAAGCAACAGGGCGGAGTAAGCTGTTGGATGTGCTGGAACATCTGCTTTTTGATGTGAGGGAGAAGAACTTTACACCAACGCTGATAAAACGGGATAACAGGCCTGCTGACTTTACATTTATGCCTGTGGGTCAGTACGGCGGATTGGCACAGGTAACAGCGATGGACTCCTTTGGGCAGTTGCTGGATGACTTCTACGCTACCCGGGAGACCATGGAGCGTGTGCGCCAACAGGGGCAGGATATGATCCGCACCGTGACCAATGCCCGGGACCGCACCGCTCGTAAAATCGGGCTGCAGGAGCAGGAGCTGCAGGCCACCAAGGACCGGGAGCTGCTGCGGCAGAAAGGGGACATCATTACCTCCAATCTCCATGCTATGTCCAGAGGAATGGGTGTGCTGAAGGCATACAATTTTTATGATCCGCAGGGCGGCGATATTGAGATTGCGCTGGACCCACTGCTTACCCCACAGCAAAACGCGGCGAAATACTATAAGGACTATAACAAGGCCAAGACCGCTGAGCAGATGCTGACCGTTCAACTGGAAAAAGGGCGACAGGAACTGGACTATCTGAACAGCGTCTTAGAGAGCATCGCACTGGCGGAAGGGGAGCGCGACCTGCAGGAGATCCGGCAGGAACTGGTGGAGACGGGTTATCTTCGCCGCCCCTCCAAGGCCAAAGGACGGGAAAAAAAGGCGGCTTCCAAACCACTGGAATTCCGTTCCACCGCGGGCCTGCGTATTTCCGTGGGTAAAAACAATGCGCAAAACGACCTGCTGACCACCAAAATGGCATTTAAGAGTGACATCTGGCTGCATACACAGAAGATCCACGGCTCTCACGTGATCCTGTGGACGGAAGGCGGCGAGCCTGATGTGCAGAGCCTGAATGAGGCTGCCTGTCTGGCCGCGTGGTATTCTCAGGGCAGAGAGGGCAGCAAGGTGCCGGTGGACTATACCCCGGTGAAGTATGTGAAAAAGCCCGCCGGAGCCCGGCCGGGCATGGTGGTCTACACCACCTATGAGACCGCGTGGGTCACTCCGGACGAGGAGCTGGTCAAGCGGTTGAAAACCAAATAAAGATTGCCGCACGTAACACTACGTGCGGCAATCTTTTTTTACCATCCGAACCAGCTGTCGCTTTCGCGGTTTTTCAGTACATCAAGGGAGCAGTCCAGCATTTCTGCCACATCGGCTCGGGTCAGACCGGAGTCCAAAGTCTCAATGGCACTGTGTTCAATGCGGATCACACCTGCGGTGGTCAGATTGGCTGCGGCCTGAAGGGCCCAATGGTCCTCTGCGCTGCCGTTCAGTCCTGCGGCGGACCAGGTCTGCACCGCCACGTCGGACACGCCCAGCAGGTCGTTCAGAATTACTGTGGCCTCCGCCCGGGTGACAGGCACGTCAGGGGAAAAGATAATCTGGCCCTGCTCATTGCGTGTGCCGTGGATGACCCCAGCCTTCAAAGCGGAGGATACATAGCCCTTGGCCCAGGTGGGGATGGCGGCGTCATCGGCAAAGCCGGTCATACTTACCTGTTCCAGCGGAGCAAGCCCGGCCGCCGACATGGCCATGGAAAGGAACTGACTGCGACTGACGGGGGTGTTTGGGGAGAAGAAGTAGTTGCCGTTTACATACTCACCCACAAAGATGCCCTCTTCCGCCAAACGTACGGCGGCCTTGTGTGCGGGATTTGCCCCCATATCTGCATAGGAAACTGTAGTAGATGCTTTTTCAATGCGGATGGATACCTTGGCGGGATTTGAAATATTGCCGGCGGAGTCCACAGCCACATAGGTGAAGGAATCTTTGCCGGTTTTATTTTCGTAAGGGGTGTAGACAAAGCGATTGGTCCCGTCTTCAGCGGCGGTGACGCTGCCACGGGCCGGGGAATCGGTGATCTGGAAGGTCAGAGGGTCGCCTTCGGCATCCACTGCCTGAAAGTAGCCCGTAACAGGCACATTTTTATAGGTGCTCAGAGACATGTTTTCCGCGATGGGGGCCTGATTCTCTTCCCGCAGCAGGTGTACGCTGACCGTTACCTCTTCACCTTGAGTGCCGGAGGAAAAGGTGGGGGTAAAGGAAAATGCAGTCTTGTCCGCGGTGGGAGCATTCATGGCCTGAAAGCGCAGTCCGTCCAGTGCGGTGGAACGAACCACGGTGCCCAACTCCACGCTCTGAGTGCCAACGCTCAGCACACCGCAGACCCGGTCAGGCAGGGCTGTGATGGTGATGGCAGACAGAGTATCACCGCTTCCGGCGGTGGAGCTGAAATCGGCACTGGAAAAGTGCAAAGTGCCGCCGACCAACACGTTGCGAGTTATGTTGGTGGGCGTGCTCGCTTCAGATTTTCGGTTGCGGAAAAAGGCGGATGCAGGAATGGTCAGGGAGCACACCAGCACAGCACCCAAAAGGGCAGCGGTGACTCGACCAAAAAGATTGGATCGCAAAATAAGGACCTCCTTGTTTTGATGTGTCCTTATTTTTAACGGAGTTGGTAGGAATATACTCAACAAAAAAGCGTTGTCCGCAGTTGCACCGGACAACGCTTTAAATTCGACTCCGATCCCGCAACCAGCTGGGCAGGGAGCGGGCTTTCATGCCGGAGACCACACCCATAGAGACAAACAGGGTGATCAGGGAGGAGCCGCCGTAGCTGAAGAAGGGAAGGGTCAGGCCCATCACAGGTAGTACGTAAAGACACATCCCTACGTTGAATACGGTCTGGATCAGCAGCATGCCGCCAAAGGCGACGCATGCGTAGGCGGCGAAAGGAGAGTTGGAGGTACGGCCCACATGAAAGCAGCGCAGGATGATGGCGGCCAGCAGCAGCAGGATGATCACGCAGCCCACCATGCCCAGTTCCTCGCCGCAAGCGGAGAAAATAAAGTCTGTATGCCGGGCGGGCAGGGCGCTGGAATAGGGAGCCTGAGTTTGAGTACCGTTGAGATAGCCCTGACCGGAAAACTGGCCGGAGCCCAGAGCCAGCAAAGAGCGGTTCTGGTGAAATCCCTTATCCAGCGGGTCAAGATCGTGGTCCAGCACCACCAGAAAACGCATGCGGATATAGCGGAAACGATCGGCCTTTAAAATTGTGTGCCAGGCCAGCAGGAAGCCGCCAACCAGACCCACACCGCCGATGAGAAACCAACGTTTTTTCACCCCTGCGATCCAGGCCATGACCACGAAGATGCACATGTATACAAGGCACATGCCCATGTCGCCGCAGATCACGGCGATCACTCCCACCATAAGCAAGGTGTGCCCGGCGATCTGCATGACGTTGGGCAGGGAGCTGATGTCCCGTCCGCGCTCCTGAATGCGGGTGATCTGCCATGCAAGCAGCAGGATGAAGGGGATCTTGACGATCTCATTGGGCTGCAGGTCAAGGGGGAATCCGGGGATGATCTTGTCCAAAGCCAACCAGTTCAGGTTGCCGGAATCGTTGTCTGTACCCAGCGGGGTGAGCAACAGCAGGATAAAGCCGATGTCAAAGGCGAGAAACCATTTCCATCCCTTTTCTACCAAGAGATGAAAGTCCACAAAAGTCAGGGCGATGTAAAGGCATATGCCAATCAGCAGGGCCACACACTGCACGATGACGGAGCGGTAGCCCCCCGTCCAGCGGGTAGCGCTGTAAATCAGGACGATACCGTACAGACTGGCTGCGGTACACAAAGTCAGCAGCAGCATATCGCCCTTGTGGTAGAACTCCACAAGAAAATCGGTCAAACGGCGCAGCGTGGTTCCCTCCTTTCCAAAAGTCTTTGCTTATTTTACCACTTTCCGCTGGAAAGGTAAACAGGTTTGTGTTATGATATGTTGAAGTGAGGAAGAGAAAGAGGGGGAAAGGCTTGGAGTTTTGTACCAACAGCGTGCAGGAAACCCAGCAGCTGGGCCGGCGGTTGGGAGAAAAGCTTGTGCCGGGCACGGTCATTGCCTATACGGGCGATCTGGGCGCAGGCAAGACGGCATTTACTCAGGGCCTTGCCGCGGGACTGGGGATCGACACGCGGGTGACAAGCCCTACCTTTACCATCGTCAACGAATACGAGGGAGGCAGGCTGTCCCTGTTCCACTTCGATATGTATCGCCTTGGATCGTCGGACGAGCTGTTCGACATCGGTTGGGAGGACTATCTGACCCGTGACGGTGTGTGCGCCGTGGAGTGGAGCGAGAATGTGGACGACGCACTGGACGCAGACTGCGTCAGGGTGGATATCCGCCGTGGTCAAAACGACGACCAGCGGCTGATCCGCATTACCGGGATCGACCTGTAAGATGATTTTATTGCCCGGGGGGATAGAATATGAAGATACTTGCGCTGGAATCCTCCGCCACCGCCTGCTCGGTGGCCTTGTGCGAGGGTGAAAAGCTCATTGCCCAAACCTTTCAGAACAGCGGACTGACCCACAGCCGCACTTTGATGCCCATGGTGGAAAGTCTGCTTGCCCAGTGCGACCGGACGCTGGCCGACGTGGATGTGGTGGCGGTGGCAGCCGGGCCGGGATCCTTCACCGGTCTGCGCATCGGCGTGGCCACGGCCAAGGGTCTTGCATGGGCACAGGACAAGCCATGCGCGCCCTGCTCCACGCTGGAGTCCATGGCATGGCAGCTGGCCCATATGGACGGCATTATCATCGCGGCCATGGATGCCCGGAGAAATCAGGTCTACAACGCGGTCTTCCGCGCTCGGGACGGTAAGCTGGAGCGGCTGTCTCCCGACCGGGCCATCGGCCTTGAGGAGCTGGAGGAAGAGATAAAAAAGCTGGAAGAAGTGAAAATATTAGTTGGAGATGGGGCGCAGCTGTGCTATAATGAGTGGCAAGGACGGGTGAAAGACCTGCGCGTGGCACCTATCCATCTGCGTTGGCAGACGGCTTGGGGTGTTGCCCGGGCGGCGTTGGAGCTGGCCCGGACGGACGGACTCATTCCCGGTGAGCAGCTGGCTCCGGTGTATTACCGGCTGTCTCAGGCGGAGCGGGAACGCCTTGCAAAAGAGCAAAACAAAGAATAAATGTGAAGGGGAAATCTACGATGGATAACAAAGTTCATGTTCTGAATCATCCGCTGCTGCAGCACAAGCTGAGCATCCTGCGTGACGAGCGCACCGGTGTTAAGGAGTTCCGTGAGATCGTCTCCGAAATTGCCGCGCTGGAGTGCTACGAGGCTACCCGCGACCTGCCCTTGGAAGACGTGGTCATTAAGACTCCCATCACCACCGGCACCTTCAAGCAGCTGGCCGGCAAGAAGTTGGCTATCGTGCCCATCCTGCGTGCCGGTCTGGGTATGGTGGATGGTATTCTGGATCTGATCCCCTCTGCCAAGGTGGGCCATATCGGCCTGTACCGTGACCCCGATACCCACGCTCCCGTGGAGTACTACTGCAAGATGCCTACCGATATTTCCGAGCGTGACGTGATCGTGCTGGACCCCATGTTGGCTACCGGCGGCTCTGCTTCCGCAGCCATCACCTTCCTGAAGGGTTACGGCTGCAAGAATATCAAGCTGATGAATATTCTGGCCGCGCCCGAGGGCATCGAGTGTATCCGCAAGGATCATCCTGATGTGGATATCTACGTGGCTGCCGTGGACGAGAAGCTCAACGACCATGCCTACATCGTACCCGGTTTGGGCGATGCCGGCGACCGTATCTTCGGCACAAAGTAAATATAACGAATGAACGGCGCACCCTCCAAAGGGTGCGCCGTCTTCTACATATGAAAAGAAAACCTCAAGGCTATTTCTAACCTTGAGGGGATATCGATAAACCAAATCGAAGCCCAGCGAAAGCGGGTTCGATTTGGAGAGGAGGCGCAAGGGAGCGGGTGGATGATGTCCTTTTTTCGTAAAAAAGGACATCGGAGCAAAGCGGACTTTGCTCCGACGAGGCAGCGGGAGAAGGATTCGAACGGCTGCGCCGTTCTGCGAACCCGTGATTTAGATTTGTCCCGC
>JAFVVH010000073.1 GCA_017502285.1 Oscillospiraceae bacterium
ATAGTGCGGCGCCTCGTTCTGATCGGTCAATGTGACGACCTCGCCGCAGATCGGACAGCGCCAGTTTGGGCAGCCGTAAGACTGCTTTATCCGGGTGCGCTTCACGATCGCCCATTCTCTGATCGGAAGCTCGTTCCCGGTGAACGCCCGGACTGCCTCGTCTGTGCCGCAGGCGTCACAAACCTGTATCTTCATGGCGCGGCTGAGGGCGTTCCTCGCGGGGTCTTCGTCCATATCATGCCGACCGCACCGGGGGCACATTCGGGAGCCGCCCGGCTTCTGGGTCGCGGCGAACTCCTCCAGGATCGTCAGCTCCTCTGATGTCGGGAACATGAAGGTGGAGGGCTTAACGGACTCAATGCGCCAATTCTTGCAGCCGTTCACTTCGGCATCGGCGCGTGCCTGCCGCGTGGCCGCCTCCAAGGTCGGCGCGAACACGGCGGCGGTGACGGTCTGATTCGTCCACTTGTTTCGGTAGACGACGGTCCAGCTCTTGTTTTCCATATCAGACCTCCTGCGCGGCAGATCGGGTTTTCCAGCGGCCGTCGAACATTTCTTCACGGGTGCCGTCGCGCCAGTAGATGTTCTTCCTCGTCCAGCCGTTGTGCTGATAGGTCACATAGACGATCTTCTCGGGGAAGATGGAGATCGTCGTTTCCTCGAACTCGGTATTGACGCCCATAAACATCGTATCGCTGTGGCCGTACTTATCCATCAAAGCGCACATTGCGCCGAGATCGGTGGGGTCGAAGGTAAAGGTCAGGTCTTTCTTTTCCATGGTCAATTCCTTTCTGCCGGGATTTGCCGCCCGGCTCGGCGTCGTAGGTTGTTAGTCCGCCAGCCGCTCGATGTGAGGGCCGAAGTCGGGATTGAAGATGCTGCCCATGTACTCGTCGCACCACTTGCCAAAGTTCTTCGTGATGCCGGCGACATACCGGGTGTCAATCAGATCGTGATGGTGGCCGTTGGCGGTAACGGTGACACAGGTGCCGTTTCCATAGTCGAACGCTCCGCTCTTGCCGAGCTCCAGCACCCAGATCCCGTTATACTCGGGCTTCTTCTCGAAAGTGACTCTATACTTGATGGTTTCCATTTGGGATTCCTTTCTCCCCGTAGGCCCGGTAGGTCAGGCGTTTTATCAAAAGTTGTAATCGTGGTATTCGTGGCGACCTCTAATGATTCGGATGGAACCATCGGAACCGGTTTGCCATCCGCCGCGCTTCTCCGACCATCTGCATTTGATGATTTCACCGTCGGGATTCCTTTCGTAAGTCCACTCCTGGTCTTCGCTGTTGGTGCAATGGGCGGCGAACCCGCCGGGGATCCATTCGGGCTTGAAGTTCGGGTCAAGGATTGCCTTGTCGCGCTGGATGGTCAAGGTCTTGGCAGTTCTGGCGATCACGGTGCAGGCGTGGCGGTCGCTCCACAGGCATTCGGTCACGCCGTCACCCACTTCGATTTCTCGATTGAGTTCGGTGTGGAACTCCTGCTTGAGAGCTTCAATCTTCTGATGCATCGGCCATCCATAGGCTTCCCAGAAGTCATGCCACAGCTTGTCGTGGTTCTCAGCGGTACGGGCGGGGTTCTCAAAGACTTCGCTTTTGACTTTGGCCTCGTACTCGGCTTTGGTGGCTTCGACTTGTCTCCAGATGCTGGCGGACTTCTTCATAGCGCACTCTCCTTTCAGCCGAGGGCGATTTCCTCGATCTTCTCGTGCAGGTCGTCCATGTCCAGCTCGTCCAGAGCCTCCACGACCTCTTCCATGGCGTCGATATACCCCTGCATCTGCTCGCCGCGCTCGCTCTCCTGGATATTTTCGGGGAGGTTGCCGAGGGCTTCTTCTTCCTCGTCGATAACCTCCTGCAGGGCTTCCTTGACCTCCTCGATTTTGGAGGTCAGCTCCTCCATCTGCTCGAGGATAACCTTCAGGCTCTTGCGTCGTTCTCTGTTCATGGTAGCTCTCCTTTCTTAGTGCAGGCGGTAAGCCTTGTTGCGATAACCAACGGTGTAGACTCCGTTGTACTTACTGACGGTGACATCGGCCTCGCAGATACGCTTGAAGCCGAACTCTCTGCGGATGATCCGCTTGGCGATTTCCATGGCCTTGTCGGTGACATTCTCGGTCCGACGGGTGGATTCACGGGCGAAGTAGCGGCTGCGTCTGATAACGGTAACGGCCTTGGCCTCGACCATACTGCCGTAGAAAGTTCCGTGGCGGCGGTCCTCGCCGATCTTATAAAACCGCTCGGTGGTGATGATTTCGAGCCGGTTGTTCCAGATGGTATTCCACCCGGAGCTGTTGTGGGGGCGGACGTCGGGGTCTGTGACCTTGCCGACAACAATCTCCACGCCCTCCAGACAGTTTTCCCAGTCAGAGAAAGTGTCGACCATGATACGGACGATCTCGGTGCCGTTGGTGAGGTCAATCTTGCAGGTCTCGCCCTGACTGCCGCCCATGGATGCGGTATTGATGGTGTAGCCCTTTGCCATGTACTCGGCTACGATCTCGGTATATCTGCGGTTGATGTCGGCGTACTTCATTTTGTTTTCCTCCTTGTATTTTCGAGCCCGGGGCTTTATACTGAGGGGGAGGGGAGCCTCCCGCTCCCCCTCGCGCCGGGATTAGGTTTCCTTGGTGCCGCCCTGCTTGGGTTTGCTGTTAGGTTTGATGGTGATTGTAATCCGGTCTGCCAACTCGGGATTATCAGCCAACAACCTCAGAAGCTCTTGCAGGGCTTCTTTTTTTGGTTTGTCCATCGGGGTTACTTCCTTTCCGGAGGGATTTGTCTTTTGCGTCCTCCATGGTTATATATTACACTATAAAGTGTAATTTGTCAACGATTATTTTACACTCAATAGTGAAAAAATAAATTTATATTTGACAAGTTAAACTATACGGTGTATAGTTGTGGTGCAAGGAGGTGCGACGCATGGAAATGTCTGCAGCGGAAAAAGTCCGTACGCTTATGGCGCGCAAGAATATCAGCATGGGCGATATGGCGGAAGGAACCGGCCAGTCCCGTCAAAATTTATCCAATAAAATGAAACGTGGAAACTTCTCTGAGAAGGAGCTTGAGGCTATGGCGGCCGTGCTTGGTTGTACCGTCCAGATTCGCTTTATGAATTCGAACGGGGAAGTCGAGTTATAGGAATAATTTGCATTGGAAAAGCCCGGACGTTTGCGCGTCCGGGCTTTGGTGTTGTGATTATTTCTTGGTGTGCGTAGATGATCCAGTGCGGGTCTTGGTGTGCGGCTCGCTGTTCGGCTCTCTGACGATCAGCTCGTCCAGCTCGCAGCCGAGCGCCTCACATATCAGGTCGAGATGCTCGAGGTTTACCCTGTCGGCTATTTCGTGGTACAGGTCGTTAATGGTCGACGGCCTGATGCCGGTCGCGCGGGCAAGGTCTGCTTGTTTCCAACGTTTTCGCCCAAGAAGCTCTGCAAGTTTGATGCGAATCATGGGGCTTAAGCAGAATATCCGGAGTAAATTTCAAAGTAAATTGTCCCGGAATAAGTCCCGGCTTCATAAGCCCCGTTGCTGGGGGTAATATACAACCTGCCATATTGTGTCGGCTCGGTATATCCGGTTTCAAATATAGCAACAACATAGTCGGTATCGTAATAAGGAATCTTTTCATCGTTTAGTGGGCTTCCCACTTTTAAATCACAGGGTATATAGTTGCTCCCGTTCATTAGGTAGAATTGATCGTACGTAAAAGAGGTTTTAGATTTGTCGATTTTTACATAAAGTTTTTTGTTTTGATCGAGAGAAACATTTGATGCGTATATGTCCATATATCCTGTGTTGTTGAGAGAAAGTGTTGCGGGGATGGAAACGGTATAACCGGATTCTACGGTATATTGGACTGATGTACTGGCCTCAGTCTCGTTTGCTGCCAGAACATGAGCTGTCATGCAGCTTACCAACACAACTATTGATAACAAGGTGCAAAGTAGCTTTTTCATTCAGATAACCTCCAATGTAAATTTCACGGTGGCACCATTCATGGACTGCAAAGTGTCTTTTGAAAAACACGAGTAGACCAACAATGCGTCTTTGTATGTACCCGGATCCAATTCCGATGTTAAGCGAATGCTATTCAGCTCCTCCCCCGGCCTGAGAATGTCCGAGCGGTAAATCTCCTTGCCATCTGGGAGGTACATTGTAACTAAGAATAGGCACACATTCCCGGCTGGGTTATACAGCCTGACAGTCTGATCCAGCTGGCCGCCGGCCATCTTGATTGTGTCATATCCTGGGATTGATATAGTTCCCGGGAGAACTTCAGCGACGCTGCCGCTTCCCTCCAATGCTTTGAGAGAATCTCCGGAAACTTCGGTGGAGCTGCTTCCAATCTGTAACATAGGAGTGCTGGTGCTTGAGTTTTTGTCGAGGGTATAGCCAAGAATTACTGCTGTGAACACGACAATGACGGTAAGAACGACAGCGGTGCCAATGATAAGTAGTTGAGTTTTCAAAATATCCCTTCTTTCGCGAGATGCTGATTACAAAATACACGCCTATCTGCTCTGCGTACAGGCAAAACAGGTGGGTCATTTTTTCTTCTTCCATCGTCTGATCGTAGAATCATCTGCAGGGCATGAATTTTGATAATCGTGGACAGCCTGTCTGATTACTTCTGCGGAGTAGTGCTTTTGTGGTTTGATTGCATTCGGGATCTCCAGGTGCAACTGTTGACATTCTGCACAGCGAAGTCGGCGCAATAGAAATTGATAAGTTGCTCCGTCTCCTCCGATTACGCCGCGCTTCCGGGTATCATATCCTGTTAAAAGCGAGCCACAGTTGGGACATATAGGAGCAAACTTGTTTTTGATGCGGTAAGCATTTTTCTCACTGTCAAATTCGAGCTCATAATCATAGGCGATAATCACTTTATACACCCCCTTTCGCCCTGCTTTCAGCTTAAAGCAAGGGGAAGAAGGTGCAAAAAAAGCCCACCTATTTTGCCTTTTACAACCGACGAAGAGGCGTTATTCTGGCAATAGAGGTGGGAGAAATGTTATTAGGCAAATTGTATGCGACGCGGGGGATTGCGGATGAAATCGAAAAAAGCGAGCAATTCCGGATGGACGTTATTTGCGCTCTGCAGCGATATGCTGAACATGACTGGGGCGATCTATGTGAAGAGGATCGAGTATTAAACGATGCAGCTGCAGCGAGCGCTGAACGTGTGCTTGCAGCGTATCCATCCAGTCTGGGGAAAATATGGATTATCACAGAATGGGATCGTAGCGCAACCACAATCCTTTTTCCGAGCGAGTATTAAGTTATAACGAGCGTAGAATCGAGCAGGAGCGCAGAACAGCCGCAGGCGGGCGAGAATATTCCTGGGGCAAGAAACGGTTTCTGGCGTGCGGGAAAATGAGTTGCAACAGCCGTTGAGGTACTGCTAAGACCCACCCCAAACATCGAGGGCGCGTCGACCCCGAAAAACGCGTAGTTACCAAAAGCACGATAGAGGATTTCCGCTCCGTGCTGGGAATCAGAAAGAGGGATTGCAATGTCGGTAGAAGACTATATGTCGACAAGAGAAGCGGCTGACGCTTGGGGCATGTCAATGGCAAGCGTTTTGCGACTATGCAATCTTGACCGAGTTCCTGGAGCAGGGAAGGTAGGGCATGGCTGGATCATTCCAAAGACCGCCGGCCGGCCGGTTGATGCTCGGATTACTACCGGAAAATGGGTGGGCTATAAATATCGTCCCAAGCGCAGAAGATGAATGGGCGCAGCTGCTGTTATGCAGCTGCGCCCATTGTGATCCAATCAAAAGTGCGAAAAATTTTAGCCCATCTGTTAGCCCTTAAAAGAGGGGTTAGCCCATTTTTGGCCCATTCTTTTTTGTTTTTCTTTTGCTGTTTTTTCTTAATGCTTGCCAAAAAGAAAAACCCTGCAACCGTTGCAGTTGCAGGGTTTTTGAGCAATTCCAAGTAAAATCAGCGCTTGGAGAACTGAGGCGCACGACGGGCGGCCTTCAGACCGTACTTCTTACGCTCCTTCATACGAGGATCGCGAGTCAGGAAACCGGCGGCCTTCAGAGCGGGACGGTTGTTCTCGTCCAGCAGCAGCAGGGCGCGGGAAATGCCGTGACGGATAGCGCCGGCCTGGCCGGTCACACCGCCGCCGGTCACGGTGGCAACGATGTCCACCTTGCCCAGGGTGTTGGTGGTGTTCAGGGGCTGACGAACGATCAGCTTCAGGGTCTCCAGACCGAAGTAGTCGTCGATGTCACGGCCGTTGATGGTGATAGCGCCGGTGCCGTTGGGGAACACATGAACGCGAGCCACGGAGGACTTGCGGCGGCCAGTGCCGTAGAAATAAGGCTTCTTGCTCTTATACATTGTCATTTACCTCCTTAGCCGTTCCAGATCTCGGGCTTCTGGGCAGCATGCTCGTGCTCGGCGCCGCGATAGATCTTCAGGCGGGTCATGGAGCCCTTGCTCAGGGTGTTGTGGGGCATCATGCCGCGCACGGCCACCTTCATGGCCAGCTCGGGCTTCTCCTGCATCAGGGTGCGGTACTGAACTTCCTTCAGGCCGCCCACCCAACCGGAGTGGGTGCGGTAGTACTTCTGCTCCAGCTTCTTGCCGGTGAGCACAGCCTTCTCCGCGTTGATGATGATGACGAAGTCGCCGCAGTCGGCGTGGGGGGTGAATTCGGGCTTGAGCTTACCGCGCAGCAGATCGGCAGCGGCGGTAGCGGTCTTACCCAGGGGCTTGCCAGCGGCGTCAATGACGTACCACTTGCGCTCGATGTTCCCCTTGTTTGCCATGAAAGTGGACATAGGTGAAACCTCCAATTGCATTTCTATCTTGAAATTTTGTTGCAAACAGAACAGATGCCCCGCTTATTCAAGTGGAGCATGTTGCATTATAGTACCTGCCCGTCAAACTGTCAACCACTTTTTTGTATTTTTTTATTTATCAAATATAATTCTCTTGTATCCTCTCTTTATCTCTTGTTTTCTGCTGTTATCTCATTTTCGTTTTGCGTTTTTTGTGGGTGCAATTTTACAAATCCGGTACGTTCTGTGGTAGAATGCCCTATATCCGACCGAAAGAAAGGAAACCCAACATGCGCAAGATACTCTCTCTGGTCCGCCGTTGCGTGGAGGACTATGATATGATCAAGCCCGGCGACCGCATCGCGGTGGGTGTGTCCGGTGGCAAGGACTCTCTGGTGCTTCTGGCAGCACTGGCACAGCTGCGGGATTTTTACCCCGTTCCCTACACGGTGGAGGCCATCACTCTGGACATGGGCCACGCCGATGGTCGGGAGGGCATGGACTTCTCTGCCGTGGCGCAGTTCTGCAAAGAACTTGACGTACCCTATACCATATTAAATAGTGAAATACATCACATTATCTTCGACCTGCGCAAGGAAAAGAATCCCTGCTCTATGTGCGCCAAAATGCGTCGGGGCGCTCTGCACAACGCACTGACGGAAATGGGCATTTCCAAAATCGCTCTGGGCCACCATTACGATGACGCAGTAGAGACCTTCTTCCTGTCTCTGGTGTACGAGGGCCGCCTGTCCTGTTTCCAGCCGGTGACCTGGCTGGACCGCACCGGCATCACTCAGATCCGCCCCCTGCTCTACTGCGGCGAGACCCTCATCCGCAACACCGCAAAGCGGCTTGACCTGCCTGTGGTGCATAACCCCTGCCCCGCCGATGGCAACACCCGGCGGCAGGAAATGAAGGAGCTGATCTACGAGCTCAACGGCCGCTACCCGGGCCTGAAGGACCGGGTATTCGGGGCCATGCAGCGGCTGCCCCTGCCCGAGTGGGGCCCTGTCAACCCCATCAGTCGCCCTATCCGTGAGGAGGATGAGTCATGAAAAAACTCCTTGATCAGATCGCCCGGTTTGGCGTAGTTGGGATCATCGCCTTTGTGATCGATTACGCAGTCCTGCTGTTTTTGACCGAGATATGCTGTATTCACTACCTGATCTCCTCCGCCGCAGCATTCCTTGTTTCGGTGATTTTCAACTACATCCTCAGCATTGCCTTCGTCTTTGAAACGGATAAAAGTCAAAGCAAAACCACTCAGTTCACCCTGTTTGCCCTGATGAGCGCGGGCGGGCTTGGAATCAATCAGCTGATGATGTGGCTGCTGTCCGACCTTCTGTTCATTCCCTATCAGCTGTCCAAATTCGCCGCCACCGCCGTGGTGATGGTATATAATTTTGTGACCAGAAAGCTGTTTCTGGAGCGAAAGGAGCGACCCTGATGGCAAAAAAGACCGCCCGCAATACCAAGGGGCGCATTATTTCCGCCGCGTGGAAGCTCTTTTACCAGCAGGGCTACGATAACACCACGGTGGAGGAGATCATCGCCGAATCCGGCACCTCCAAGGGCTCGTTTTATCACTATTTCGAGGGCAAGGATGCTCTGCTGTCCTCTCTATCCTACCTGTTCGACGAGAAGTACGAGGAACTCATGGACCAGCTTTCTCCGGATATGGACAGCTTTGACGCACTCATGCTGCTCAACCGTGAGCTGTTTGCCATGATCGAAAATTCCATCTCCCTTGACCTGTTGGCCCGGCTCTATTCTTCCCAACTGGTCACCCGGGGCGAGAAACACCTGCTGGACCATAACCGCATCTACTATAAGCTGCTGCGCCGCATCATCTCCGAGGGGCAGCAGAAGGGGCAACTGACCCAAACGGCCACTGTCAGCGAGATAGTCCGGGTCTATGCCCTGTGCGAGCGGGCCCTCATTTACGACTGGTGCCTGTCCGAGGGCAGCTATTCCCTCATGCATTACGGTCAGACCATGCTCCCCCGTTTTTTGGCCAGCTTCCGTGCAAACGGCTAAACTTTGTATAAATTGTACAAACACTTTTTCCAATCTTCGTCTATCTGCAAAACACTTGATATTTCAATAATAATATATAAATATACGAATCGCAGTACAGAGTTTATTCTGTACTGCGTTCTGTATTTCATTTCATGAAAATGTATGTTATAATACCTAAGTCTATCAAGGACGCAGTGTCCGTAATAACAAAGGAGTACATATCATGTTCAACGCAGAAAGTCTCATTTTCGTAGTCTATCTGGCCTTTATGCTGGCCATTGGCGTGTTCTTCTTTTTGAAGGACAAAAACGGCGGTGAGAAGAGCTACTTTCTTGGTGGCCGTCAGATGGGCCCCTGGGTGTCTGCCCTGTCCGCGGGTGCCTCTGATATGAGCGCATGGGTGCTCATGGGCCTGCCCGCCTCCATCTATGCCGCCGGCATCAGTCAGGCTTGGATCGCCATCGGTCTTGCCATCGGCTATGCCATCAGCTGGACCGTCCAGGCCCCCCGCCTGCGCCGCTTCTCCATCGTGGCCAACGACTCCATCACTATTCCCCAGTATCTGACCAACCGCTTCCTGTCCAAATCCAAGGCCCTGCAGATCCTGTGCGCGGTCATTTTCCTGGTTGCCTATACCATCTATGCCGCTTCCTCCATCAAAGCCTGCGGCACCCTATTCAACAGCGTTATGGGTATCGACACCACCATCGCCATGTATCTGGCCGCTGTGGTCATTATCAGCTACACCTTCCTGGGCGGCTTCTCTGCCGTGTGCTGGACTGACTTCTTCCAGGGCCTGCTGATGCTGGCCGCCCTGCTGGTCGCCCCCCTCTTCGCCATGGGCTTGATCAATGCCGGTCAGGGCGCCGCCAATGTGCAGCTGCCCGAAAACTACTGGAACCTGTTCACCAACTGGAAAGACATCGTCTCCGGTCTGGGCTGGGGTCTTGGTTACTTCGGCATGCCCCACATCATCATTCGCTTCATGTCCCTGGAGTCCCAGAAGGCGCTGAAGAAGTCCGCCAAGATCGGCATCACCTGGACCACCCTCATCGTCATCTTCTCCGTGATCGCCGGCTGCACCGGCCACCTGCTGCTGGGCGACATCGCCGACAGCTCCACCGTCTTTATCCAGATGGTGCGCAAGATCTTCCCTGCTCTGATCTCCGGCGTGCTGCTGTCCGCGATTCTGGCCGCTGCCATGTCCACTGCCGACTCCCAGCTGCTGGCCGCCTCCTCCGCCTTTGCCAGCGACGTATATAAACCCGTCATCCGCAAAAATAAGTCCAGCGAAAAGGAAATGCAGTGGGCCGGTCGCTTCGTGGTTCTCGCCATTGCCGTCATCGCTGTTCTCATCGCCGCCAACCCCAACAGTGGTACCATCATGGGCCTGGTGGAAAATGCCTGGGGTGTGTTTGGTGCCGCTTTTGGTCCCACCATCCTGCTGTCCCTGTTCTGGAAGCGCTTTAACTTCGCCGGCGCCGTAGCGGGTATCGTGGTAGGCGCTGTGGTGGACATCGGCTGGTTTGCCTTCCTGTCCTCCACTGGCATCTATGAGATCATCCCCGGCTTCTTCGCCAGCGCCATTGCCGCTGTGGTCGTCTCCCTGCTGACCGCCGCCCCCGGCAAGGATGTGGAAGCCCTGTTCGATAAGGCTATGGCCTACGACGACTAACCGCATTCCCATTTTCGGCTCCCGGCATTTGCCGGGAGCCGTTTTTCATCTGTAAATAATTTGTAAACCCCCTTGCTTTTCCCGCCGAGAAGGATTATATTAAATTAGCACTCTCGCAAAATGAGTGCTAATACAATGTTGTAACAATTCATATACGGAGGAACTCACCATGGCAAAAAAGCAGTTCAAGGCCGAGTCCAAGCGGCTGATGGATCTGATGATCAACTCCATTTATACCAACAAGGAGATCTTCCTGCGGGAGCTGATCTCCAATGCCAGCGACGCAGTGGACAAGCTGGCCTATAAAGCCCTCACCGACGATCAGGTGTCCGTCAAGCGCAAGGAATTTGCCATCGTTCTGGTGCCAGACAAGGCCGCACGCACCCTGACCATCTCCGACAACGGCATCGGTATGACCAAAGAGGAGCTGGAGTCCAATCTTGGCACCATCGCCAAGAGCGGCTCCTTCCAGTTCAAGCAGGAGCTGGGCGATGACAAGGCCGCGTCCAAGGTGGACGTGATCGGCCAGTTTGGTGTAGGCTTCTACTCCGCGTTCATGGTAGCCGACAAGGTCACCGTCATCACCAAGGCCTACAGCAGCAGCGAGGCGTGGAAATGGGAGTCCGAAGGTGCGGACGGCTACACCGTCACCCCCTGCGAGAAGGCGGGAGCAGGCACCGACATCGTCATGCACCTGAAGGCCAATGCCGATGAAGAGAACTACGACCAGTATCTGGAGAGCTTCAAGCTGCAGGAACTGGTAAAAAAATACTCCGATTATATCCGCTACCCCATCCGCATGGAGGTAGAGGATTACAAAATGAAGGACAAGCCTGCCGATGCCGGAGAGGACTACCGCCCCGAGTGGGAAACCGTGCGGGAATGGAAGACCGTCAACTCCATGGTCCCCATCTGGCAGCGCCAGAAGTCCAAAGTCAAAACCGAGGACTACAACGACTTCTACAAGGAGAAGTTTGGCGATTGGCAGGATCCCCTGTCCGTGATCCACACCTCCGGCGAAGGCGCAGTGGAGTATAAGGCGCTGCTTTATATTCCCGGTCAGGCCCCTTATGACTTCTATACCCGGGAGTATGAAAAGGGTCTGCAGCTCTACTCCTCCGGCGTGCTCATTATGGACAAGTGCGCCGACCTGCTGCCCGACCACTTCCGGTTCGTGCGGGGTGTGGTGGACTCTCAGGACTTCTCCCTGAACATCAGCCGTGAGATGCTCCAACACACCCGCCAGCTCAAGGTCATCGCCTCCAATCTGGAAAAGAAGGTCAAGGCTGAGCTGTTGAAGCTCCAAAAGGACAATCGCGAAAAATACGAAAAGTTCTGGGATGCCTTCGGCATACAGATCAAGGCGGGCACGGTGTCCGATTACGGTCAGCACAAGGACCTGCTGCGCGATTTGCTGCTGTTCCACTCCTCTGCCGACGGCAAGCTGACCACCCTTGCCGAGTACAAGGATCGCATGGGCGAAGAGCAGCCCTATTACTACTATGCCAGCGGCGAAAGCGCCGATAAAATCGACAAGCTGCCTCAGGTGGAGCGCATCCGCGACAAGGGCTATGAGATCCTCTATCTGACCCAGGACGTGGACGATTTTGTCATGCAGGCATTGGGCGAGATCGACGGCAAGGCCTTCAAGTCTGTCAACGACGAGGATGCACTGCCCCAGACCGAGGAAGAAAAGCAGCAGTCCCAGGCCAAGGCCGAGGAGGGCAAGGCCGTGGTGGACTTCGTCAAGGAAGTGCTCGGCGATAAGGTGCACGATGTTCGCATCTCCAAAATTCTCAAATCCGGCGCCGTGTGCATGACCGCCGACGGCTCCATGACCCTGGAAATGGAGAAGTACCTGCGCAAGGTAGAGGACAAGAGCGACATCCGCGCCCAGCGGGTGCTGGAGCTGAACGCCGATGCCGATGCCGTAGCGGCCCTGCGCCGTGCCGTGGACTGCGGCGACAAGGAGCTGGCAGGCCAGTATGCCAAGCTGCTCTACGGTCAGGCTCTGCTGCTGGCCGACCTGCCGCTGGAAGACCCCGCAGAATTTGCCGCGCTGGTGTGCAAACTGATGAAATAAGCACAGGCGGTGCGTTCCTTTCAGAAGGAGCGCACCGCCATTTTTACGAGAACGAGGGAGATTGCACGAGATCGAGAGAGATTGAGAAAATTTCACCCCCTCAAAAGTCATAATTTGCGAAAACTCCCGCCAAACTGCGTCAAAAAGCACTTTGCAATGCAAAAAAGAATATGATATACTGCCCAATCGAGTACACCCGTACTTAAATTTAGAACAGAAAGCAGAGTTGATTCGTCCCAAATGGACAGTACCAGTATAGGAATGATCGTCGCCCTTATTGTCCTCATCGCCATGTCGGCTTACTTCTCCGCCACCGAAACCGCCTTTACCTCTTTGAACCGCATCCGCTTGAAGAACAAGGCGGACGACGGTAATGTGCGGGCTGCAAAGGCGCTGGCTCTGGCTGAGCAGTATGACCGTCTCCTTTCCACCATCCTCATCGGCAACAACATCGTGAACATCAGCGCCACCACCATTGCCACGGTGCTGTTCACCAAGCTGTTCCACGAGTATGGCCCCACGATCGCTACCGTAGTACTCACCGTGGTCATTCTGGTCTTTGGCGAGATTTCTCCCAAGAGCCTTGCCAAGGAGATGCCCGAGCGCTGGGCCATGATGGCCACTCCTCTGTTGCGCCTGCTGGTGGTCGTCCTTGCCCCTCTCACCGCCCTGTTCGGCCTTTTGAAAAAGGTGCTGAACCTGCTGTTCCACAAGGCAGAGGAGGAAGGCATCACCGAAGAGGAGCTTGTGGGCATGGTGGATCAGGCCCACACCGAAGGCGGCCTTGACGAACACGAGAGCGAGCTCATCCGCGCCGCCATCGAGTTCAACGATCTGGAAGTGTCCGAGATCCTCACTCCCCGTGTGGATCTGGCGGCGGTGGAAAAGAGCGAGTCCCCCGACGAGGTGGCCCGTCTGCTGGCGGAAAGTGGTTTTTCCCGTCTGCCTGTCTATCAGGAAAGCATTGACAACATCGTTGGTGTCATCCACGAAAAGGACTTTTATGCCGCCCGCTACCGGGGCATCAACGATCTGTCCGAAGTCATGAAACCCGTGACCTATACCACTGTATCCACCAAGATCTCCGACCTGCTGCGCCTGCTGCAAAAGCGCAAGGCCCACATGGCCGTGGTGGTGGACGAATACGGCGGCACTCAGGGCATCGCCACGCTGGAGGACATTCTGGAGGAGCTGGTTGGCGAGATCTGGGACGAGCACGACGAAGTGGTGGAGTCCTTCCAGAAGCTGGAGGACGGCAGCTACCTCATCCAATGCAGCGCAAGTCTGGACGATATGTACGACCTGTTTACCCTCAAGGGCACCTGTGATGCCAGCACTGTCTCCGGCTGGGTCATGGAACAGCTGGAACGCATCCCCGAAGAGGGCGACCATTTTCAGGCCGAGGGTCTGGATGTCACCGTCACCAAGGCCGAGCAGCGCCGCGTGCTGGAAATTCGCGTCACCGCACTTCCCGAAGAAGAGGAAGATAGCTCTAAATAATTAAAAAAGCCGATGTGCGTTGCACATCGGCTTTTTATTATTCATAAAGCTTTGCGGTCAGCCAGCTTCCATCGGGCCATTGGATATAGAGATATAGCCCATTCTCACTCTCCCAAACCGGGCACCCCACCAGTTCCTGCGTCCCAGTGGCGGGATAGGCCTGCGTTCCGGGCACAGCGGCCACCAGTTTGCCCAACTCTTTTGCCCCCTCAGGCGGCGGTGTCCGGTTGAGCGGAGCCACAATCAGATATACTCCCCGCCGGGTAAAGAACTTTGGCTCCATGACCCCCTGAGCTGTGCCGCCAGCAGTCATAGACTCCGATTTATATTTTTCAGCCGGCTCCTCCACCTGCGATTCCTGATCGGCGCGGTACTCATAATCCCCCGCGCCATCTGCCGTATCCGCCAGCAAACCACCCTTTGCATTTTCCGCCTCGGGTGCGGCAGCACCCATGGACGCACCATTCAAGGGCAGCCCGGAGATGTGGGCAATACCCACACACAACAGGATGGCTGCGGCCCAGCCCGCCCCCTGTCTCCACGGGATATGCCGTTTTATGGGAGCGGCCGCTTCCAGCACCAGCTCATCGTCCATCTGCCCGATGGCCTCCAGCAAAAATTCACTTGTCATACGGCAACCCCTTCCTTTTCCAATTCCGCTTTCAGCCGCCGACGAATACGGTGCAACCGGGACTTCACCTGACTTTGCCCCATCCCCATACGCCGGGCAAGGGTCTGTATGTCATCCAGATACCAGTATCGACCCACGAAAAGGATCCTGTCCTGTTGCGGCAGACCACGCACAAAATCCGAGATCAGCCCGGCGGTATACTTCGCGTCCAGCTTCTCCTCCACCCGATCCCGGGCGGCAAGGCAATCCTCCAGCTCCTCCAGCGCCAATTCCACCTGACTGCCGCCCCGCTTCTGCGCGCGTTCCCGCCGCCAACGGTCCAAAGACAGGTTGCGGGTCAGCTTGCCGAAAAAGGCCTGTAAAACGGCGGGCCGCTGGGGCGGCATCACGTTCCAAGCCCGCAGCCAGGTGTCGTTGACACATTCCTCCGCATCCTCCGCCCGGTCCAGAATATTCCGGGCCACGGTACGGCAGTAGGCTCCGTATTTGTTTTCGCTCTCTGCGATGGCCTGCTGAGAGCGCACCCAGTACAGGTCAATGATTTTGCTGTCCTCCATAAACTCACCCTCTTTGGTGCATTCGATGCTTTCATTGTATTGCGCCTCGGGACACAATACAAGTCCCCTCACCATGAAAGACGAAAAAACACGCCGCAGGTCGCACCTGCGGCGTGTTTTATTTCCCATTTTACTTCTTGGCCTTGGTATCCACAACCTCTTTCAGGACGGATACAAACTCATCAAAGGCCATAGCGCCCAGATCACCGTCGGCACGGTGGCGGGGAGAGACAGTGCCGTTCTCCATATCGCGGTCACCAACCACCAGCATGTAGGGAACCTTATCCAGCTGGGCCTCGCGGATCTTCTTGCCAATCTTCTCGTTGCGGTAGTCCACCTCAACACGGAAGCCCATGGACTCCAGCACCTTGGCCTTTTCAGCGCAATAGTCGGCAGCACGGTCGGTAACGGGCAGGAAGCGCACCTGCTCAGGCGCCATCCAGGTAGGCAGAGCACCGGCATACTCTTCGATCAGGTAAGCCAGGGTGCGCTCATAGCAGCCCAGAGAGGTACGATGGATGATATAGGGCAGGGCCTTCTCACCATTCTCATCGATATAGTACATGCCGAACTTGGCAGCCAGCAGCATATCGATCTGGATGGTAACGATGGTGTCCTCCTTGCCAAACACATTCTTGTACTGAATGTCCAGCTTGGGGCCGTAGAAGGCGGCCTCGTCAATACCGATCTCATACTTCACGCCCAGATCATCCAGGATCTGGCCCATGACCCGCTGAGCCTCGTTCCACTGCTCGGCAGTGCCCTCATACTTGGCGGTATTGTTGGGATCCCACTGGGAGAAGCGGAAGGTACACTTGTCCAGCATACCCACGGTATCCAGACAATACTTGGCCAGATCCAGACAGCCCTTAAACTCCTCCTCCAACTGGTCGGGACGCAGCACCAGATGGCCCTCGGAAATGGTGAACTGGCGCACGCGGATCAGACCGTGCATCTCACCGGAGTCCTCGTTGCGGAACAGGGTAGAAGTCTCACCCAGACGCATGGGCAGGTCACGGTAAGAGCGCTGACGGTTCAGGTAGACCTGATACTGGAAGGGGCAGGTCATGGGACGCAGCGCAAAGCACTCCTTGCTCTCGTCCTCGGGGTCGCCCATGATGAACATGCCGTCACGGTAGTGATCCCAGTGGCCGGAGATCTTATACAGGTCGCTCTTGGCCATGAGCGGGGTCTTGGTCAGCAGGTAGCCACGCTTCTGCTCCTCGTCCTCCACCCAGCGCTGCAGAGTCTGGACGGTGCGGGCGCCCTTGGGCAGCATGATGGGCAGGCCCTGACCAATCACGTCCACGGTGGTGAAATATTCCAGCTCACGGCCCAGCTTGTTGTGGTCGCGCTTGAGGGCCTCCTCGCGCTCGGCGATATAGGCATCCAGCTCGTCCTTTTTGGCAAAGGCCACACCGTAGATGCGCTGAAGCATCTTGCGGCTGGAATCGCCCCGCCAGTAAGCGCCGGTGGCGCTGGTCAGCTTGACGGCATTACCCTTGATGCGGCCGGTGGAGTCCAGATGGGGACCGGCGCACAGGTCGGTGAAGTCGCCCTGCTTGTAGAAGGAGATGGTCGCATCCTCAGGCAGGTCGTTGATGAGCTCCACCTTGTAAGGCTCATCCTTCATCAGCTCCAGCGCCTCGCTGCGGGACAGCTCAAAGCGCTCCAGCTTCAGCTTCTCCTTGCAGATCTTACGCATCTCCGCCTCCAGTGCCTCCAGATCCTCTGGAGTGAAGGGACGGGGGGTGTCAAAGTCGTAGTAGAATCCGTTTTCGATGGCGGGGCCGATGGCCAGCTTGACCTCCGGGTGCAGGCGCTTCATGGCCTGCGCCAGCACGTGGGAGCAGGTGTGCCAGTAGGTTTTGCGGTATTCGGGGTTTTCAAAGGTGTAGATGTTTTCTTCGGACATGGGAAATCGCTCCTTTCATATAGTCGGGGCAAAGAAAAAAGCTTCACCCCTGAATGTTCAGGGGTGAAGCACGAAAATACTCCACGGTTCCACCCTGCTTACGGAAAAATTCCGTCGCTTGTGACTTTCTGTAACGGGAAAGCCCCGGTCTGCTCCTCGCAGACAGCTCGGGAGTGGTACCGATCGTCATCCGCACAGGGCACTTGCACCAAACGTGCCCCTCTCTGAGTGGTTCCGACGCTCTCGTCTCCGTCAAAGCCGATTTAACAGGGGTACTATATCATTTTGCTTGCAAATTGTCAAGCAGCCGTCCCAGGATGTCCGCTTCACGCAGCACGAATTTGGACTTATAGGTGTGGGTGCGGCACAGCTTCAGGTTGACCGCCCGGGCCTTTTCCATCTCCACCCATTCCAGCGTATAGCCCAGATCCTTCTCATAGTCCTCCAGCACCTGCTGATGCACTTCATCCGCCACGTCGGCAAAATAGTAATAGGAGGTATGGTCGAAAATAACCTTCTCAACGAACTGGGAAGCTCGGATCTCTCGGGTCATCCCCAAGGGGCGGATACTTCCCGGGACAATGTCCAGTCCCGCTTCCTCCAGCGTCTCCCGGATCAGCGCGTGTTCATGACTTTCCCCGGGGTCGATACCGCCGCCGGGAAACTGGTAAAAACCCTTGGTGCGGCTTTTCACCATAGCCACGGTACTGCCCCGAATAATAACGCTACGCACCGCCGTTCGCACATGCCGCTCCCAGTTCGAATCATAGTTGCGGTCATCGTATACCGCCAGCACCGGCATATCAGCCATTGGCTGCCAGCCAGTCCTGAATGGGCTTCAGGTTCTGATATTCCACAAAGCTGCCGCCCCGGATGAGCATGGACAGGTAGGCCTCTTCCTGCCGGGTGCGGTCCTTCTTGGCCTGCAGCTGCTTGCGGGTGGCCCGGGTGACCATGCCCACCGCACGGCGCTGGAACCAGCCCACCTTCTTGGGTGCCCACCCGCCCTGAAGGTAGAACAGAGGCGCGTTTGGCACAAAATTCGCCTTGGCCATGGTGGCCAAATTATCCTTGCCGTCGGGGGCCATGCCCACGCCTACGGCGCACCGCACATCCCAGCGGCGCACCGCCTGATCGATACCGCTGATATGCCCGGCCATGAGCCAACCCAGGAAGATCACCGGCTCCTTCTCCGGCAGGACCTGCTGTGCCTCCTGCACGGAATATACCTTCATTTTCTCGGCCGCTGCCAGCATTTCGGCATACTGCCGTGTGTGGCCGGTCTTGGAATTATAAACGATGGTCATGCTGCTCGCTCCTTTTGTCTTTTTATGGGCGCAGGGGGCTTGTTGTTTTTTCCATTATAGTATGTTATAATTTCAAAAGCAACAGCTGTGTGTCTGAAAGGAGGTCCTGCGGCATGAAAAAAAGACTGACCGCGCTGCTGTGCGCCATGGTCCTGTGCCTTTGCACTTTCAAGTCGCACGCCATCAATGCCGGCGACGTATACTTCACCTCCGTCAACGACGTGCTGCGCCCCCTGACCATGGACACCATGCCAACCTGGGTGGACGGCCGACTGTATGTACCGGCCTCCGTGTTCGATAGCTCCGTCACCGGGGTGGATCTGGGCCTGTATTTCCGCCAAAACAATAACACCGTCACCCTGTATTCCCTGCGCCAGATGCTGGTCTTTGACCTGAACCGCGGCATTGCTTATGACCAGCATGCCGGCGAGGCCCTGCCCACCCGTGCCGTGAATCGCAACGGCCGCATCTACCTCCCGGTAGAGACCGTATGCAGCTTTTTCGCTCTGGAAGATTCTTATAACTACACCCAGTACGGCTATCTGGTCCGCATCAAGAACACGTCTGCCCGGCATAACGATGCCGCTTTTATTGAAAACGCCGCCGCAACCATGTCCAACAGCCTGCAGGAACTCCTGCGCAGTCAGCAGTCTTCCGACTCCCCCAACCCGCCCGCCGGAATCGGCCAGCCAACGTCTCCGCCCGCCGGCCCGGACGACGTCCCAAAGTCCCATGCACAGGTATATCTGGCCTTCCGCTGTCAAAGTGCCCAGGGGCTCCCCCAGATCCTCGACCAGCTGGACTCCTACGGTCTGCAGGCCATTTTCTTCTTTGATCCGGAACTACTCGCCCTGCAGGACGATCTTGTCCGCCGGATCATCGGCTCCGGTCACAGCATCGGTCTACTGGCCGAAGGCAGCAATCCGGACGAAAGCCGTCTCTTGCTCTCCCAAGGCAATGAGCTGTTGGCCCATATCGCCCACACTGCGGCTACCGCGGCGCTCGTCCCCACAGACCAATACAACACACTGGCAGAAGAAGGCTGGGCCTGTTGGCGGGAAACCATCAATGCCCAACCCCGGGAAACGGAGCGTGCCACCTCCTATGCCCAGCGCATCCTGACCGCCATAGGCACCCGCCGCACCGTGCGCCTGACGCTGGACGACAGCACCCAGACCGCCCGTGTCCTGCCCTCCCTGCTTCAGCAGCTGGAAAACAACGAGCACCGTGTACTCCTCCCACTGGAGACCCGATTCTGACCCTTCGTTTACAGAACGTTTACAATCCCGTCATGGTTTATCCTTATTTCTCTGCTACCATAAGGGTGGATCAAGCAAGACTGTTTTCATGTTTCCCCCTCTCTTTTCTCTCTCCTTTACAAATAGCAGGCAGGGCCGCCGGATTTCCGGCGGCCCTGTCTCATTTTATTTCTTGTTTTTCTCCGCTTCTGCGCGATTCATCTTCCGCTTGCGGGCAGAGGACCACTCCAGCTTTTGTGCCAGTGCCTCCCGGTCACCGCTGCGCAATGCCTGACGATAGGCATTGATGTTCTTCTCCAGCTGCTCCAGCGCCTGATCCAGCGCAGGGGCATTCATAGCAAACAACTGTGTCCACAGGGGCACGTCCAGCGCCGCCACCCTTGTGCACCCCCGGAAGGAGTCGCCCTCAAATCCCATAAAATCAAACAGCCGGGGGTCATCGCACACAGACACGGCAATCACGTGCATCATCTGACTGGTATAGGCAATGATGGCATCATGTTGTTCGGGTGTTGTTTTGACCACATCGGAACAGCCAATATAGGCCGCCATGCGTTCCAGCAGGGCAACCTTGTCCGGACTGCTGTTTTCGTCAGGCGTGATGATGTAATGCGCCCCCCGAAACATGTGCTTGAGCGCGTTTTGTACACCGGAAAACTCGGTTCCCGCCATAGGATGTCCACCGATAAATTCCACCTGAGAGGACAGCACCCGGGCCGCCTCCACAACGGCCGTTTTGATGCCGCACACATCAGTAACCAGCGCACCTTTCTTAAAGTGTCCCTTATGCTCCTGTAAAAAATTCACGATACCCTGGGGATGCAGACACAAAAAGACCACGTCCGCCTCTGCAACGGCTTTGGCTGCATCGTCCGTCACCCGGTCGGCCACATGATTCTCTGTGGCATAGCGCAGGGTGGGCTGACTGACATCCACACCCACAATACTATATTCTTCAAATCCTTGCAGGGCCAGCGCCATGGAACCGCCAATAAGCCCCAGTCCTACGATGGCAATTGTTTTTGACATGCAAATCGCTCCTCTCCCATCCACACTAATGGCCAGCGATTACTTTAGCACTTTCAAGCAATAAAGTCAAGAGCTGTCCGCAAGCCGCTTGTAAATTTGACCACACTCCGGCACGACGCCCCGTTCCTCCATTAACTGCGCCACAGTAACAAATTGAAACCCCTGTTTTTGCAGTTGATCTATAGCCTCCAGCACTGCTTCCACCGAAGTTGGATAAATGTCGTGCAAAAGAACAATATCTCCATCGCGGGTATGTGATACGATGTGCTCCCGGATGCGGTCGACGTTTGTATCTTTCCAATCCTCCGGATCTACCGACCACAGCACCACCGGGCTGTCTGCCCAGTGCTGCGCATTTTCGTCCAGTATGCCGTAAGGGGGACGCAGCCACAGTTCCCGCTCCCCAAGCAGGCTGTAGATCAGCCGTCTCGTACCCTCCACCTGCAGACAGAACTCCTCCTGCTCCAGCCCCACAACGGACACATGGCTGTAAGTGTGAACTCCGATCTGATGCCCCTCCCGTGCCATGCGGCTCACCAGTTCCGGGGCATATTGAATTTGCGTGCCTACCAGAAAAAACGTAGCTTTGACCCCTCGTTCCCGCAGCCCCTCCAGCAACGGCCCGGTAAATTCGGGATGCGGCCCATCGTCAAAGGTCAGCGCCACCAGTTTCTTTCCCTCCACCGGCCCGGGCACCTCCAGCTTCAGGTCAGAGGAAGCAGGCACATCCGCCGGAGGCAACCATATCAGCCCGCAAAACAATAAAATACCCACCAGAAAAATCCGCCACAGTAGTCCCCAGCGGTTCATTTGTTCACCTCCGTTTTTACAAAATGTCATGTGTCCTCAGTATGTGCCCGCCGCCGCTTTTTTCTCGCTGAAATTTTTTCTATTAAAACAGCATAAAGCCGGTATTTCCTCCCCTCGTCAGGGAGGAAATACCGGCTTTTGAATTTTTTGTCAATACAGCAGGCCCGTTCGTTTCAATCGGTCCCGCAGGACTGGTCCAAGCAGCAGAGCCGCCCCTATTTTCACCGCATCCCCGGCGACAAACGGCAACACACACACCACAAGGGCGTTGCCCACCGTCGCTCCCGTCTGGACGCAGAACCATGCGGTACCCATAGCGTAAAGCGCCCCAGTGCCCAGCACCATTCCCAGCAAGCACAGCCACCGCCGAGAGCGGAAACGTCCGATAAACAGCGCGCAGATCGCACACAAAGGTAAATAGCCCAGAATATAACCGCCCGTAGGTCCGGCCAGTCTGCCCACTCCGCCCAGAAAACCGGAAAAAACAGGCAGCCCCGCCGCGCCCAAAAGCACGTAGAGCGTTACCGCCGTCAACGCCCGCCCGGGTGTCAGCAGCCATGCCGACAAATAGACCATCAGTGTGCACGCAGACAGAGGCACCGGTCCCAGAGGAACGGTCCATGGCGCAAGCAAGGCCATGGCCGCAGTAAAGGCCGCCGTCATGGTCAACCCATATATCGTCCGATCTCGCCGCACGCGCATACCCGCACCCCCTCAGCAGAGAAATTATACCGTCTCCCCCTGTTAAAAGTCAACCGACGGGTCGTACACATTTTGGTTTCGGGGCAGGAATATTTGTCCAGACTTAAAATAAAGTATAACAAAAGGAGGAGATATGAATGGCCCAGCCGGAACGCACCTTTACCCTGCCCCGTCGGGCAGCGGCCACAAACCCGGAACGCGACCAGTTGATGCAGTCACTGGCGCACACCCGGGTTCTGATCAATCAGGCTTACAGCGGGTTCAACACCGCCAAGGATCAGGAACTGGTCGAATCCTTCGTCTTTGAGATCAACGCTCTGCAATGCCGATACAGCTATCTTCTGCGCCGCATCAAAGAGCTGGAGGCGGAAACATGAGCATCGCTTCTTTTGGATGGTCAGTCGCACTCCTGCCCGTTCTGTTCGGACTGTTTCTGCTGCGACGACCCATAGGACGGCTCCTTCACCTGTCTGTCCGCAGTCTGGGTGGCCTTGCCGCCTTGGTCCTGCTCAGCCCCGCAGCCAAGCTTTTGGGTGTGACTTTAGGCATCAACTGGCTCAATGCCCTTGTGCTTGGCCTGCTGGGCGTGCCCGGCTTCGGTCTGCTTCTGATGCTGCAGTGGCTGCTGCAAACCCCATAGCGCCCATCCGCTCTGTTTTTGTCCCCATTCCAAGCGTTTTCGTGTGGAAAGCAAGCTGTGTCTTTCAAAAAAATCTCAATTTCCAAATTAAATCCATAGACAAACGGCAAAAAAGGTGTATAATATTTTCGCAAGAGGGCCGATTTGCTCCCCCTTGAATCCGACTTGGAGTGTGATCGATAATGAAACTGATCATCAAGAACAATTATGATGACATGAGCGCATGGGCTGCCCAGCACATCGCCGATGCCATCAACAACCACAAGGGAAACCGTCCTTTCGTCCTGGGCCTGCCCACCGGTTCTTCTCCTCTGGGTGTGTATAAGCGCCTGATCGAGATGAACAAAGCCGGCAAGGTGACCTTCAAAAACGTTGTCACCTTCAACATGGACGAGTACGTAGGCCTGCCCCGTGAGCACGACCAGAGCTACTGGTACTTCATGCACGACAACTTCTTTAACCACATCGATATTCCCGCCGAGAACGTCAACATCCTCAACGGCATGGCAGAAGATCTGGAGGCCGAGTGCCAGCGCTACGAGGACAAGATCGCCTCCTACGGCGGTATCGACCTGTTCCTGGGCGGCAGCGGTGTGGACGGCCATATTGCCTTTAACGAGCCCTTCACCTCCCTGACTTCTCGCACCGGTGTGCGCGCCCTGACCGAGGACACCCTGATCGCTAACTCCCGTTTCTTTGACAACGACCCGGACAAGGTGCCCAAGACCGCCCTGTCCGTGGGTGTTGGCACCGTGTGCGACTCCAAGCAAGTGCTGCTGGTCATCAACGGCCACAACAAGGCCCGCGCCCTGCGCCACTGCGTGGAGGGTGGTGTGGACCACGCCTGGACCATCAGCGCCCTGCAGCTGCATCCCGACGGCATCATCGCCTGTGACGAAGCCGCCTGCGGCGAGCTGAAGGTGGACACCTACAAGTACTTCAAGGAAATCTACAAGAACGAGAAATAATTCTGCCAAATCAAATGCGCCACCCCGATTGGGGTGGCGCATTTCTTTTACAGCATGTTCTTTTTCTGCTTGCGGATATCTTCTCCAAAGAAGTGCAGGGCGTGATATTCCCCCTCCAGTCGGGAGGCGATCTGGGGCGAATAGCGCCGAGCCACCTCGTCCATGGACAGGTTAGACGAAATGATGGTGTGCTTGTTGCTGGTCAGTCGGGTGTTGATCACGGTATACAGCGAGCTCTGGCTCAAAGGCGTGGTCAGTTCGCTGCCCAAATCGTCCACGATGAGCAGGTCACAGTTGAGGTATCGGCGCGTCTCGTCTCTGGCCTCGGGATCCCGGCCAAATTTCTGGTCCTCAAACCGGGCGAAGATGTTGCCGGCAGTGTCGTACACCACGGAATGGCCCTGTTCGGACACAGCACGGGCGATGCAGGCTGACAAAAATGTCTTGCCCAGACCGGGAGCACCGTACAGAAACAGGTTTCGGGTGGCACGCTGTCCAAACGTTCTGGCATAATTCAGGCAGACCGGGAAAATCACGTTCTCCATATTGTCCCGGGGCGATATCCCGGCAGCAAGATCGGGAATCGTTCCATAATAGTCAAACCGAAAGCTGTCAAACGTCTGCTCTCCCAGCTTAAGCAGGTCGGACAGAGCGCTGATCTGCTCTTGCGTGCACAGCCGGTGCAGACATTCACACATCTGTGTCCCTTTCCATCCACTGTCACCGCACAGGGGGCACGCAGGGGTATCGTCCAAATCACTGGGTGCCAGTCCCATGGTGCCCAGCAGCAGGTTGCGCTCATCCTGCAGATCCAGATTTTTAGCCCGCAGCTGCGCAAGGGCGGGGGCGGGGTCCTCTCCCCGGCGCAGCGCTGCCGTGACCACTCCGGTCATAGTCGCCCGCAGTTCCCGGTCGATTTGTGCCAAGCGAGGCTGTTGAGCATAGATTTGCGTCCGGCGCTGTTCTGTACGCCGGGCACGCTCTCTGCGCTGCTCCTCCAGCCGGCGAGATGCCCGCTGGAGCACATTGGGATCGTAAGACATAGACTCAACCTCCCTGTTCCTGTGTCATCTGCTGCAGCAGGCGTTTGGCCCGCTCCAGATCCTCCCGGGCGCGCCGGCCCGAATCGGCTTCGGCAGGGTGAACTGCCGCGCTGCGGGGGGCAGTGTCCCCGGCCTGTATCTGCGCCGTGGTGTGCAGTCCCTTTTCATGCCAGCGCAGCAAAATTTTATTCATATACCGCCAATCCATGCTCTTGGACGCGGTCCCCATCACGGTTTTCTCATAGGCCAGCCGCAGGGCATCGTGATCAAAGCCCATTTCCAGCCAGCTGTCGATGTACTTGCTCTCCCGCTCCACAAGCGGACGCTGGGGCAGGTCCAGCAGCCGGACGACCTCTCCCTCTCTGGTGCGGCGGCTCATCTGCCGCTGCAGATACTCCTCCGCCCGGGGGGCGGTGTCCACACCCTCCCTCGCCCAGCGGAAGGCCTCCCGCCGGATCTGAGACAAAAAGGGCTTGCGTCCCGCGCCGTATTTGCGTTCTACCTCCAGTTCACACCATCCCACGATGAGCAAAATGACCTCTGTGGGCAGGGCCAGATGATCGTAAAGGGTATAAAGAGTCTTCAAGTCGGCAGTGGACAGTTTTTTCCCCAGTCTTCGCTCCACCTCGTCCGCCAGTTGGGAAAAGGCCGTCCCCGCTCCCAGCGCGGCAGTAAGGTCATCCAATGTATATTCCGGGATCTGCGCTTCCGGCTCCACCACAGGCGCGCAGGTCTGCACCGGCAGCTTCCCGGTCAGTCCACAGGCACACAGCTTGTCCGCGGCCGCCTGCAGCCGGGCTTCGGGCCAGCCGAGGCCCTGTACGCTGCCCCGGCGCAGCAGGTGCAGATACACCAGCGCCGCATCGCCGTCCGCCAGCTTCAGCAGTCGGTCGGCCGTCTCCCCGGACAGGGACAATATGCTGTTGGGCAAAAGGGTCACGGGTTCCATGGGCCGACCTCCTTCGTGTATGTTCCTTCCTATTCTACTCTAAAATCCCGGTTTCGTAAACAGAAAATCCGTCTCCGCGACAAATTCTCATAAATTTTACAAAAAAACATGGTTTGGAACTTTTTCCTGAGCGAAAAGTGTGCTATACTATATTTAAATATAAGTATCGTCCGCCCGGACAGATACAAAAGATACGGAGGGGCCAAATATGAAAAACAAAGTGACCGTTTCCATTGCCGGACAGGAGTACACTCTGGTAGGTACCGAGGACGAAAGCTACGTGCGTCAAATCGCCGCCCACGTGGACGAGCAGGTGCGTCAGGTGGCCGATGCGGGCCGCATGTCCATGGTGGACAGCGCCATTCTGGCGGCTGTCAACATCGCCGACCAGTACTTCAAGGAGCAGAGCTCCTGCGAGAACCTTCGCCGCCAGCTGAAGGAGGCTCTAGAGGAGTCCGCCCGCCAGAAGATGGAGCTTTCCGATGCCAAGCGCGAGATTTTTAAGCTGCAGTCCAAAAGATAAACAAACTCACACAGTCCAAGGCCGGGGAACTGCTCCGGCCTTGGACATGTGCCGTTTTTAGGAGGTAGTCCCCATGCTGGAACTGCTCTCTCCCGCCGGATCGCAGGAGGCGCTGGTCGCCGCGGTACAAAACGGTGCCGACGCGGTCTATCTGGGATTTGGAGATTTTAATGCCCGCCGCAACGCGAAAAACTTTTCTGAGGAAGAGGTTGCGGCGGCGGTTTCTTATTGCCATTTACGGGGCGTCAAGGTCTTTCTGACCATGAACACCCTGCTCACCGACCGGGAGCTTCCCGCCGCCGCCGAGCATGCCGCCAAAGCCAGCGCCATGGGTGTGGACGCGGTACTGGTGCAGGATCTGGGTGTGCTGCGCATGCTGCGCCAGACGGCACCCGACCTGCCCGTCCATGCCTCCACCCAGATGACCGTTCACTCTCTGGACGGAGTCAAGATGGCCGCTGATCTGGGCATTAGCCGCGCGGTGCTGTCCCGGGAACTGGGCTGGCGGGAAATCGAGCATATCTGCCTGCACTCCCCCATCGAGATTGAGGTATTTGCCCACGGCGCCCTGTGCATGTGCTATTCCGGTCAGTGCTTCTTCTCCAGCGTCATCGGCGGCCGCAGCGGAAACCGCGGCCTGTGCGCCCAGCCCTGCCGTATGAAGTACGGCTGGAACGGCAGAGCGGACGAATACCCCCTGTCCCTGAAGGACATGTCGCTGGCCGGCCATCTGGAGCAGCTGCGCAAGATGGGTGTGGCCTGCGTCAAGCTGGAAGGCCGCATGAAACGTCCGGAATACGTGGCTATCGTCACCGGAGTCTATTCCCGGGCCATCCGCGAGGGTCGCGAGCCCACCGCGCAGGAGCTGGAAATGCTGCGGCAGGCCTTTTCCAGAGACGGCTTTACCGACGGCTATTTCAAGGGCAAGAAAGGTCCGGACATGTTTGGCGTTCGTCAGGACGAGGCCGAGCCCAAGGAACTGTTCGCTCAGGCCCGCTCCACCTACGAAAGTGGTGAAAACCGCAAGGAGCCCGTGCGCATGTATGCCATGATCCGCGCCGGGGAACAGGCCCAGGTGGGTGTCGAGGACAAGGAGGGCCGGGTTACTACCGTGTCCGGCCCGGTACCTGAGGCCGCCATGAACGTGCCCCTGACCGCCGAAAAGGTGGAGGGCCAGCTGTCCCGCACCGGCGGCACTCCCTTCGCCTGCGAAAAGGTCACCGCCTTTGTGGAGGAGGGTTTGTCCCTTCCCCTGTCCGCCCTGAATGCCATGCGCAGAGACGTGCTGGACCGGCTGTGTGAACAGCGGGTGATCCTGCCCCAACGCAGACACGTCCCCTTCAAGGCCGGTGTCCGTTATGAAAACCCCAAGCATCCCCCCGTCCTCACCGTGTGCGTGCGCTCCGCCGACCAGATCAGCACAGATCTTCTGCGCTTGCAGCCCGCCCTGCTCTATATCCCCGCCGAGGAAGGGGCCGCTCACCCGGAAAAGGTGCAGCTTGCCCAAAGCATGGGTGTCCCCGTATGCGCGGTGCTGCCCCGCATTTTTTGGGATACTGAGCGCGACAGCGTGGTCAAGGACCTGAAGAAAATGCAGGAACTTGGTGTAACCGAGGCTTTGGTGGCCACCCCCGGCGCCATTGAACTGGCCCGACAGATGGGCTTCGCCTTGCGTTCGGACTACGGTCTGGGTGTGTTCAACAGCCAGACCCTCAAGGAACTCAAACGACTGGGCTTTGTCTCCGCCACCGCATCCTTCGAGCTGCGGCTGGCCCAGATCCGGGACATTTCCAAGCCCATCCCCACGGAACTGATCGCCTACGGCCGTCTGCCCCTGATGATCACGGAAAACTGCATCGTCCACAACCACAGCGGTCAGCATACCTGTGGCAACGTCAACCAACTCACCGACCGCAAGGGAGAGCGTTTCCCCGTGGTCAAGGCCTACGGCTGCCGCAATGAGATCCTCAACTCCAAAAAGCTGTTTCTGGCCGACAAACAGGCCGACTGGGCCAAGCTTGGCCTGTGGGCCGCCCGGCTGCAGTTCACCACGGAAAACGCAACCGAGTGCGTCCGGGTGCTGGAGCGCTATCTGGGCCGAGGCAGCTTCGAGCCCAACGAGATCACCCGGGGACTTTATTACCGGGCGGTGGAGTGACAGGATTCGCCCTCATTCTTGCCCCGGATATGAAACAATGAACAGAAAGGCAGCTGTGCCCTTATGGAATTAAAAGTAAAAGCCCTCTCCCCCAAGATCGGCACCGACATTCCCGCCCCCTTCTATGCCAGCGCCGGCGCGGCGGCTATGGACCTGCACGCTTGCACGGACGACGCGGTCACCATTCCCGCCGGCGGCCGCAAGGTCATCCCCACCGGCATCGCCATCGCTCTGCCCTCGGCAGACTACGTGGCACTGGTCTTTGCCCGCAGCGGCCTTGGCATCAAGCACGGCATTGCTCCGGCCAACTGTGTGGGTGTGATCGACAGCGACTACCGGGGCGAGATCATGGTGGGACTGCACAATGCAGGGAATACAGACTATACCATCCAACCCGCCGACCGCATCGCCCAGCTGATGATCACCCCCGTGGTACAGGCAACGGTCACCCTTGTGGACGAGTTGGACGACACCGCCCGCGGCGTTGGCGGTTTTGGTTCTACCGGCAAATAACAAGTGACATCGCAAAAGGAGTCTTTTCTATGTGGCCTTTTGGAAAGAAAAAAGAAAAACCCAGCGAGCCCTCCGCACAGGAACTTCAAGTACAGGAATTTGCTCAAAAATTCCTTCCGGATGAAATCGTCCTTGTGGCGGTGACCGGACCGGAAGGGGTGTCCGACGAGCGGGCTGAGGGCGAAGCCCTTTGGACGCTCACCATCCCCCTCACCGCATGGATGGACGAGGATGATGGCGTAGTAAGCACTGCCCCCGCCCGGGCCCAAATTCTGGCAGACGACCGCCTGCGCAGCTACCTGTGCCAGCGTCTGCCCGGCAACTTTATCATCAAGGCCCGGGTGCGTCCCGGTAAGGAGGACGGTCTGTTTCAGCTGGTAGGTATGCCCGAACCAGGCTTTGACCCGGAACTGAAGGCCATCCTCAACGAGCAGGTCAAACCTGTCACGCTGGAAACGGACGATTTGGGCACTTTCACTCTGCACCGGCGTATGAACTGGTTTGAGACGCAGACCGACTGGCTGGGCCACCCCGTCCAGCTTACCTTCAATCAGGGCAGCGACGACGACCATCAGGCCAGCCTTGCCTCCGCCCGCGCCCTGCTGGGCGCTGCCAACGACTGGGACGTGCGCCTGCGCAGCTTCGTGGTCGACCACCTGCTGGACACAGTCAACGAGCAGGAGGACCAGCCGTTGTCCGGCGATGAGCTTGCAAGCAGCCTGATTCCGGAGGCCGTGCATGCAGAGCCCAACGGCCACTTTACCCTATGGTACGGCAGCGACCTGTTCTTTGGCCAGGCCGCTCAGGTGTCCGGCACGCTGGAGGCCGGCCCCACAGATGCCCGGCTGGAAGAATAACGGTTTGGTGATACGCAATGAAGATCATTCTCGCCTCCCAGTCCCCCCGGCGGCGTGAGCTGCTGGAGCGTATGGGACTGGAACACTTTGAAATACAACCTGCCGTGGGGGAGGAACATGCCTCCCCCCATCTTTCCCCCGCTCAACTGGTAGAGGAACTGTCCCGACAAAAGGCACAGGAAGTGGCCCTCACTGCCGCTGCAGAGGACATCGTCATCGCCGCGGATACGGTGGTAGCCGCAGACAACCGAGTGCTGGGTAAGCCCCACAACCGCGAGGACGCTATGGATATGCTCCGTTTCCTGTCCGGCCGCACCCACACAGTCTACACCGGTGTTACCGTGCGTCAGGGGGAGCAGGTGCTCACCCAACACGAAGCTACCGATGTGATTTTCCGCCCCCTGACCGACCGCGAGATCGCCGCCTATGTGGACACCGCCGAGCCCATGGACAAGGCCGGAGCCTACGGCATACAGGGCCGGGGCTGCGTGCTGGTGGAGGGCATCCGTGGCGACTATTATAACGTAATGGGCCTTCCGGTCTGCCGGCTGGCCCTGATGCTGCGCCAATTTGGTGTGGATCCTCTGGTACAGGAGTGATAGGGTGAAAAGATTTTTCCGCAATAACGGTGCGGTGCTGCTCATCGCAGCCCTTATACTGTCCGTGCTCATCGGCGTGGGCGGTCGAATGCTGGGCACCGACCCGCTCACCGGCGTGATCAACACCGTGTCTACCCCGGTCCGAGCCGGCATCAACGCCGTGATCAACTGGGCCGAGGGCCTGTACGATTACATGTTCCACTATCAGGACATGGAACAGGAGGTTTCCGAGCTGCGCCGCAAGGTGGCCCGCCTGGAAGACCAGGTCCGTCAGGGTCAGGAGGCCAGCCGGGAAAATAAGCAGCTGCGTCAGCTGCTGAACCTGCAGGAAAAGCGCCGGGACTTCGTCTTTGAAGCGGCCCGGGTATCCGCCCGGGGCACACAGGGCTGGGACTCCACCCTGACCATCTCCAAGGGCTCCGCCAGCGGTGTCAAGATCAGCGACTGTGTCATCACCGAAACCGGTGCGCTGGTGGGCGTGGTCAGTCAGGTTGGCCCGAACTGGGCCACTGTAGACACCGTGATCAGCCCAAACATGGAAATGGGCGCTCTGGTGTCCCGTGCCAATGCCTCCGGCATTCTGGAAGGCGAGTTGTCCATGATGCAGCAGGGCCTTGTCAAACTGTCCTATCTGCCCCTTGACACCGGCCTTCTGCCCGGAGACGAGGTACTTACCTCCGGTCGGGGCGAGGTCTACCCATCCGGTCTTGTGGTGGGCACGGTAGAACAACTCAAAACCGACCAATCCGGCATGAACTGCTACGCTCTGGTCCATCCGGCTGTGGAACTGGACCAGCTGATCGAGGTTTTTGTCATTAAGCAATTCCACATCACAGATTGAAAGGGAGGGCCAGCGTGTGACGCGACAGGCATGGCTTCATAAGTGGTTTTCCTACGCGTTGGCGCTGCTGGGTGTATGGTGGCTGGATGCCTATGTGCTCAGCCGCTTCCCCCTCTTGGGAGTCACCCCCATCCTGCTGCCCGTGGCCGTTACCGCAGTGGGTGTGCTGGAGGGTGTTGCCGGCGGCGCCGGCTTTGGTCTGGCCACCGGCCTGCTGTGGGCCACGGCCTATCCCGGCAGTCAGGGCGGGCGGGTCCTGCTGCTGACCGTAATGGGCTTATTTACCGGCGCACTGGCCCAGTACGCTCTGGCCCAGACCCTGTGGGGCTGTGTGCTTTGCTCCGCAGCGGTTCTGACGATGATCGAAGCCATACAGGCCGCAAAGGAACTGTTCTTCCTGCGCGCCCAACTGCTTCCCACCCTGCGTACCGCCCTACCCCAGCTTGTATGGACCCTTTGCTGGGTCCCGGTGGTCTACGGCATTTTCCACCGGGTATTCCGCCGGGTAGGCGGCGACCGCCTGTACTGATCTTCTCCCGCACAAACGGAGGTGTTTCCTTGGACGGCAGACAATTCCATACCCGCGCCCGGTGGGCCGTGCTGTTCATGGGCGCACTTCTTCTGGTCCTGAGCGCGTTTCTCTATAAGACTCAGATCATTCAGGGCGAGTACTATGCCGCCCTTTCCCGGCAGAAGATCTCCAATATCGAGTCGGTAGAGGCCGGGCGGGGCAACATTACCGATGTCTATGGCCGTGTTCTGGTCACCAACCGGGTCAGCTATCAGGTCACGCTGGACACCTCCCGCATGGGTGACGCGGAAAACCGCAACCGCATCTTGACTGAACTGGTGCAGGTATGTGCCGACTCCGGTGTGGAATGGACAGATACTCTGCCCATCACCACCGTCGTCCCCTTTGAATATACCACCGACGAACCCTTTACCTACCGCACCACCAATGAGCAGGGTAAATCCGTACACAACACCACCCGTCTGTATAAGCTGGCCACAGTCATGAAGTGGATCGAAAAGCGGGACGGCATGGCCGTCTCCCTGCCCACCCCAAAAGAACTGCTGGACAGCATGAGTGAAAGCTTCAAGCTGGAACTGACCGACCCGGAACAGGAACGGGCCGTTCTGGGTGTGCTGTATGAGCTGTATCTGCGCTCCAAGGATGTCAACCGCACCGCCTACATTTTTGCCAGAGATGTAGACATGGACTTTATTGCCCGGGTAAAAGAGCGGGGTCTGGCAGGGGTGACCATCCAGCCCACCACCGCCCGGCAGTACAACACCGACTATGCCGCCCACCTGCTGGGCCGCGTTGGTCTGATGGACGCGGACGAGTGGGCCAAATATAAAACCGTAGATCTGGACGAAGACGGCTTCATGGATTACCAGATGGATGACAGTGTGGGTAAAGAGGGTGTAGAAAAGGTTTTTGAGTCCTATCTCCGGGGCACCGCCGGCACCCGCAGTGTGGAACTGAACACCAAGGGCAAGGTGGTCAGCGAGGAATGGATCCGCCAGCCCGAGGCAGGCGGCAATGTAGTGCTTACGTTGGATGCAGACCTGCAGCGTGCAGTGGAAGACTCCTTGGCCAAGCGCATCCCCAACCTGTCCGGCAAAAACACCGAGGGTGCGGCCGCTGTGGTCATCGATGTCACAGACGGCGGCGTTCTGGCCAGTGCCTCCTACCCCACCTTCCGGCTGTCCTCCTACTCCGCCGACTATAACGAGAATGCCGCCAATCCTCTCAAGCCCCTTTACAACCGTGCCCTGCTGGGCACCTATGCCCCCGGCTCCACCTTTAAGCCCGTCACTGGCATCGCAGCATTGGAAGAAGGGATCATCACCCCCTCCACCCGCATACTGGATACCGGCGTGTACCGCTATTACTCCAACGAGGGCCCCCGCTGCTGGATCTATAATCAGAGCGGCGGCACCCATGGCCAGCAGACCGTGGCCGATGCCATCAAAAATTCCTGCAACATTTTCTTCTACGACGTGGGCCGTCAGCTGGGCATCGAACGGCTGCAGCAGTACGCAAAAATGTTTGGTCTGGCACAAAAGACCGGTCTTGAGCTGCCGGAGAGCTCCGGTGTCATGGCCGGCCCGGAATACACCGAGTCCATGGGCGGCACGTGGTATCCCGGCAACACCCTGTCCGTAGCCATCGGTCAGGAGAGCAGCCAGTTCACCCCCATCCAGCTTGCCAACTACGTAGCCACGCTGGTCAACGGCGGCACCCGTTATCAAACTCACCTGCTCAAACAGGTGCGCTCGGGGGACAATTCCCGGGTTCTTTATCAATATCAGCCTCAGGTGCTGGGCACACTGGAATTAAAGGACAAAAACCTCAACGCGGTCAAGGCCGGTATGCTGGCGCTGACCCAGGAGGGTTCCCTTGCCCGGTACTTCCAGAGTCTGGATGTCAAGGTAGGGGCAAAAACCGGCTCCGCGCAGGTCAGTGCCACCTCCCGGGACTCCAACGCGGTACTGGTGTGCTTCGCCCCCTATGACGATCCCGAGATCGCCCTTGCCATCGTGGCGGAAAAGGGCGGCACCGGCTCGGAGCTGGGCGCTGTGGCCGCGGACATTTTCCACGCTTACTTCAATGCCCGCCGGACGCAGGAATTAATCCAAACAGAAAACACACTGGTACAATGACCGGCTTTGTATTATAATAACCGCAAGCCAGTTATTACACTTTAGTTCACAGCATCAACGCAACCAAAGGAGAGATCAACTATGGCAGAAAATTGCACCCACGACTGTTCCACCTGTAGTTCCAACTGCGGGGAGCGTACCGCACCTCAGGACCTGCGAGCCCCGGCCAACCCCCACTCCAACGTAAAAAAAGTCATCGCCGTGGTCAGCGGCAAGGGCGGCGTAGGCAAAAGCACCGTCACCGCTTCTCTTGCCGTGGCCATGGAGCGCCGCGGCAAGAAGGTCGGTATTCTGGACGCAGATATTACCGGCCCCTCCATCCCCAAGGCCTTCGGCCTGCACGAGCGGCTCACCGGCGGCGACGAGGGTATGTACCCCGCCCGCACCCAGACCGACATTCAGGTGGTATCCCTGAACCTACTCACCGAAAACGAGACCGACCCCGTCATCTGGCGCGGCCCGGTCATTGCCGGCGTGGTCACTCAGTTCTGGAGCGAGACCGCCTGGGGCGATGTGGACTATCTGTTCGTAGACATGCCTCCCGGCACCGGTGATGTGCCCCTGACCGTGTTCCAGTCCCTGCCTGTGGACGGCATCATCGTGGTCACCTCCCCTCAGGAGCTGGTAAGCATGATCGTAGCCAAGGCGGTCAATATGGCCCGGATGATGAACATTCCCATTCTGGGTCTGGTGGAAAACTACAGCTACTTCCAGTGCCCCGACTGTGGCAAGAAGCATGCCATTTTCGGCGAAAGCAAGCTGGATGAGACCGCCAAGGAACTGGGACTGCCCATTCTGGCCCGCCTGCCCATTGACTCCACCCTGGCTCTGGCCTGTGACAACGGCCTTGTTGAGGGTGTGACCCACAACTATCTGGAGCCGGTTGCTGAGGCTCTGGACAAATAACTCCAAACAAAAAACAGCGCCGCCCGGCCGGGCGGCGCTGTTTTTTTCATTTATCATTTATTCTTTTCCCATCAGCTGAGCGATGGTGTTGCGGTAGATCTGCATGGCATCGTACACGGCCTTGGCATCCAGCGCCTTGCCCGCGTCGGTCAGCTCGATCTGCGCGCTTTCGATCCACAAACTTCCCATCAGACTCATCTGCTCGTTGATAAAGGTCTCCTTGATCTCCTCCGTGGCCTGCATGGGCAGACGCAGGATGATGTGATAGCCGTGCATACCCTCCACGATTTCACTGAGCTGACCGGGCTCCAGTTCCAGCGCCGCCATCTCAAAGGCGGGGTCGATGTTGGTGTTGGCCTGGAAGGTATAGCCCTCCGGACTGGTAGCCAGACCAGGATCCTCGCTGTTTTCCTTCATCAGCTTGTCAAACAGGGCCTGATCGTTTCCGCTGGCCTTGATTTGGGCCAGCAGTTCCTCTGCCTTTGCTTTCTTCTGCGCTTTGACCTCATCGGTGGCTTCCTTAGTTTCCAAAAGGATGTGCTTGACCGAGTAGTAGCCGGCAGTATCCAGATAGGACAGCAGGATCTCCTCGGTAGGCTCCCGCTCACCGCCCTCGCCGAAATAATGGTCAGACAGACCCTGATACAGGTAATCCATCTGATAGTTCCATGCGAACAGTTCATTGGTCAGCGCCTGCTGCCACAAGTACTGCTCCACAGAAACCTTGTCGGTGTCGGCGGCCAGCTGGTCGGCCAGGGTGTCAAGAGAGGTCTGAACGGCCTGCTTGTCCTCCTGCTTGACGGCAATACCCGCCTCCTTAGCCTTGCGCTCCACGATGCGCTGTATGGCGGCATATTTTACCGAGTCCTCCACCATATACTCGGCAAAAGTCTTGCCGGGCTCTTCCTCCTCACCGATGACAGCGGTCCAGGGCAACTGGTCGGTGCCCTGATAGTAAGAATAGTACTCTACCATGTTGTCACAGTTGGTCACCAGCCAGTACATCAGCTCACCGGCAGTAATATCCATCCCATCCGCGGTAGCAACCACGGTATCGGGAGCCAGCCCGCACAGATAGGTGCAGATGTCGGTCACGGTGCTCAGCTCCACCGTACCCAGAGGCTCTCTCTCAACGGAGACAGAGCCGGAAACAGCCCCGCTCTGCGCGGAGGAGGACGCTGCACCCTGCTTGCCGCAGCCGGTAAGCACACACATGCACATTACGATCACCAAGGCCATCGCCGTCACACGCTGAAACAGTTTCATATTTCTTCTATCCTTTCTCAATGGGGATGCATACAGGCAACAGTATACCGTAAAATCTTTCAAAAAGCCAGTACGACCAGCCCTGTTTTACAGATTATTTAAACTTATCTTCCTCGTCGGGTGCCGCGTATTCCTCCACCAGCTTCTGGGCCGCCTTGAGCACATCCTCACCTTTTTTCAGGTGCAGGGACAGGTAGGGCTTCTCCCCGGCGGCAAAGAGCAGGCGACCCTTGTAGCGGATATCCGCACACAGTTCCCCGATGCGCTTCAAGTCAAACTGCGGCACAGCAAAGAGCAGACAGCCGCCCTTCTGACTGATGTCGGTAATACCGCAGCCGGCGGCCGCCGCCCGCATCAGCGCCACGCTGATCAGGTTGTTCACCGGCCGGGGCGGCTCACCGTAGCGGTCGATGAGCTCATCCACCAGATCGTCCGCCTCCTCCTCGCTGCGGATGCGGGCGATGCGCCGGTACAGATCCATGCGCTGTTCCGCCGCAGGCACATAGCGGTCCGGAATGTTGGCTGATACAGCCAGATCGGCGGCGCACTCGGTGCGGATCTGAGCCGTCTGCCCCTGTTCGGTGAGCACGGCTTCCTCCAATAGTTTCAGATACAGATCATAGCCCACACTGAGCAAAAAGCCCGACTGTTCCGGGCCCAGCACATTGCCCGCGCCCCGGATCTCCAGATCCCGCATGGCGATCTTAAAGCCGGAACCAAACTCGGCAAACTCCCGCACCGCGCCCAGCCGCTTGGCCGCCACCTCAGTGAGCACCTTGCCCCGGCGGTAGGTCATATAGGCAAAGGCCCGCCGGGCCGAGCGGCCTACGCGCCCCCGGATCTGGTGCAGCTGGGCAAGACCCAGCTGGTCCGCGTCTTCAATAATGAGGGTGTTTGCGTTGGGTAGGTCAATGCCCGTTTCAATGATGGTGGTGCACACCAGCACGTTGATCTCGCCGTCGGTCATGCGGCTCATGACCTGATCGATAGCCTCCTGAGTCATCTTGCCGTGGGCCACCCCTACCACTGCGTCCTCACCCAGCATCTGCTGGATGCGTCCGGCAGTGCGGTCGATGGTCTCCACCCGGTTGTGCAGGTAAAACACCTGTCCGCCCCGCTCCAGCTCCCGCCGCATGGCATCGGCCAGTACGGACCAGTCGTGCTCCAGCACGTAGGTCTGCACCGGCTGGCGGTTCTGGGGTGGTTCCTCCAGAATGGACATGTCCCGGATGCCGCTCAGCGCCATATTCAGCGTTCTGGGTATGGGGGTAGCGGACAGGGTGAGTACATCCACCTGCTTAAAGTTCTCCTTCAGTTTCTCCTTGTGGGTCACCCCGAAACGCTGCTCCTCGTCCACCACCAGAAGGCCCAGATCTTTAAATTGTACATCCTTGTTAAACAGGCGATGTGTGCCGATCAGCACGTCCACCCGGCCCTCCTGTACCCGGCGCAGAGTCTCCTTCATCTGGGTCGGGGTGCGGAAGCGGCTGACCACATCAATGTTCACCGGATAGCGGGAAAACCGCTTCAGCGCCGTCAGATAATGCTGCCGGGCCAGCACGGTGGTGGGGGCCAAAATGGCCGCCTGCTTGCCGTCCAGCACACACTTCATGATGGCCCGGAAGGCCACCTCCGTCTTTCCGTAGCCCACGTCGCCGCATAGCAGCCGGTCCATGGGCATGGGCCGTTCCATATCCGCCTTGATCTCCTGTACACAGCGCAGCTGATCCTCGGTCTCTACATATTCAAACTGGTCCTCAAACTCCTTCTGCCACGGGGAGTCGGGCGAGAAGGAATAACCCGGCTGCCGCTGGCGCTGAGCATAGAGCTGGATGAGCCCCTTGGCAAGGTCGGCCACCGCCTTCTTGGTTCGGGTCTTGGCCTTCTCCCAGTCGGTACCTCCCAAGCGGGACAGTTTCTTGTGCTCCTGCTCCTCCCCGCCGCCAATGTACTTGCTTACCAGATCCAACTGGGTGGCCGGAACGTAGAGCACATCCGTTCCGGCATAGGCGATCTTCACGTAATCCTTTTCCACGCCGTCGGCAGGAATTTTGACCATTCCTTCGAATCGACCCACACCGTGGTGCTCATGCACTACCAGATCACCGGTCGATAGGTCGGTAAAACTCTCCAACTTGCGGCGGTTGGTTGCCGCCTTTTTCGTCCCGCGCTTGACGGTCGCCCCCTGCCCTTCGGTAAGCACCGCAAGGCGCAGGTCCGGATACTCCACACCACCGGACAGCCCGCCCACGGTGATAAGGATCTCTCCCTGTTGGGGCAGACGGTTTGCTTCAAATTCCAGCGCAGCGGTCACACCCTGTTCCCGGAGCAGGGTATGCAGATTTTCCGCCCGCTGCCGGGTGCCCACGAGCACCAGCGAAGCGTAGCCCCCAGTGCGGTACTGCTGCAGATCAGCCACTGCCGTTTCCAGACTGGCCCCAAAACCGGGCAGCTGTTTGGCCATCACCGACAGCAGGGTGCGGGGCGGGGCGGGATAGCTGGACAGGGTGAAGGAGTCCAGATAGGCCACCGGCCAGTCCTCCAACCTCCGGTTCAGTTCATCAAAACTCAGGGCCAGCCGGGCGCAGGAGCCGCACAGCTCGCCCCGCTCCATCAGGGTCTTTGCGTCCTCCTCCAGCTGCCACTGATAGGTCTTTGCCCGCTCGGCCACCCGGCTGCTCTCGGAAAAGAGCACGCAGGCATCCGCAGGCAGATAGTCTGCCGCTGTGGTATCATCGGGGCAGATCAGGGTCAGATAGCGATCCAGCGTAGACAGAGACCGTCCGGAGGCGATGGCCTCCCGGTCCGTGCGCAAACTGGTCAGCAGCTCCTGCTCTCCCCGTTTTTCCGCTCCGGCGATCAGCTTGTCAAGTTGGGCCAGCAGCCCGGCAAGGCCGCCGGGCGCCAGCTGGGGCAGCAGCTCCGCCGCGGGCAGCAGCCGCACCTGCTCCACATTTTCCGTGCGCCGCTGGCTCACCGGGTCAAAATAACCCATGGCATCCAGATCGTCGCCAAAGAACTCCGCACGTACAGGCTGGGGCATTTCCGGCGAAAACACGTCCAATATTCCGCCGCGCAGGGCAAATTGCCCCACGTCCTCCACCTGCTCACAGCGGGTGTAGCCCGCCGCGGCCAGCTGCTCGGAGATCTCGTTCAGGTCGTAGACCTTGCCTACCTCAAGAGTGCGGCAGGCATGTTTCAATGTGTCCGGGCTCATGGTCCGCTGCATCAGGCTCTCCACCGTAGCCACCAGCAGGGGCACTTCTCCGTCCGCCAGTGCCCGCAGCAGTGCCAGCCGCCGATGCTCCCATTGGCGGGAGACCGCCGCCGCGCTGTGGAAGGTGAATGCGCGGGCAGTCAGCGCCGGGACCACCTGTCCGGTCAGGGCGGCCAGATCCCGAGCCAGACGGTCTGTCTCCCCTTCGTCGGCGCAAACCACCACCACGCTGCGCCGAGTTTTCCGGTGGATGGCCGCGGCAAAATGGGCGCGGTGGACCGCCGCCATGCCAGACATCGCTGCGGGGCAGCGGCCATTGTCCATGGCGGTGAGCAGCTGTTCAAATTCCTCCAGCCGTTCCAGCGCAGACAGCAAAACTTCCATCCAAATTCCCTCCCGGAACACGACCACAACCCCCTCTTTTCCAAAAGAGGGGGTGTGAATCATTGTTTGCCTTGTCAGTATAGCCTATTTCAGGGTCGTTTTCAAGCACTGCAGGGCGAATATGCCGCATTTTATATCCCCAGCACCTGTGTTGCCGTGGCAAAGTAGATCAGCAACGAGATCGCGTCCACCACCGTGGTGATGAAGGGGGAAGCCATCACCGCCGGGTCGATACCCAACCGATGCGCCCCAATGGGCAGCAGGCAGCCTACCACCTTGGCACACACCACCGTCAGCGCCAGCGCCACGCATACCACCAGCGCCACAGCCACCGTCACCTCCGGATTACCCATAAGCAGTCTGTCCACCAACAGCATTTTGACAAAGTTTGCCCCGCCCAGACACAAGCCACACAGCACAGCCACCCGTGCTTCCTTCCACACCACGGCAAGGGTGTCGGACAGGCCAACCTCACCCAGCGACAGGGCGCGGATGACCGCCACAGAGGACTGGGAGCCGGAATTGCCTCCCGTTCCGGTGAGCATTGGAATAAAGGCCGTCAGCACCACGCAGGCGGCAAGTGCACTTTCAAATCCGGTAAGAATGATGCCCGTAAAGGTGGCCGACAGCATCAGAAGCAGCAGCCACGGAATGCGCGAGCGCACCGTCTCCCACACCCCGGTCTTCAAATAGGGCTTATCCACCGGCACAATGGCGGCCATACGCTCAAAGTCCTCGGTGATCTCCTCTTCCAGCACGTCCATGGCATCGTCCACGGTGACGATGCCCACCAGCCGTCCGTCCCCATCCACCACAGGCAGCGCGGTCAGGTCATACCGGGCAAACATCTGGGCCACCACCTCCCGGTCCTCCAGCGTGTGGACGGACAGAAGACGAGTCTCCATGATGTCCTGAATGGGGGTATCCTCCTGGGCCAACAGCATCCGCCGTACCGTCACCACACCCACCAGTTCCCGGCGGCGGATGACGTAGCAGGTATATACCGTCTCCTTGTCCACGCCCTCCCTGCGAATCCGATGAAAAGCCTGCGCCACTGTGTCCTCCGGGCGCAGGGAAACGAATTCGGTGGTCATGATAGCCCCTGCGCTGTCCTTGGGATAGCGCAACAGGGTGTTGATCTGACTGCGGGTGGCCGGATCGGTGTTGCGCAGGATGCGGGACACTACGTTGGCGGGCATGTCTTCAATGATGTCCACCGTGTCGTCCACGTACAGCGCATCCAGCACTTCACGCAGCTCCCGGTCACTCAGTGCGTTAATGAGCCGCTGCTGGTCGTCGCTGTCCTCCAGATAGGCAAACACCTCTGCCGCCAGTTCCTTGGGCAGCAGGCGAAAGACCACCAGCATCAGTTCCGGGGCCAGTTCCTCCAGAAACGAGGCGATATCCACCTCGTTCATGGTCTTCAATTCCTGCTTCAGCTGTCTGAACTGACGGCTCTCCGCCAACTCCAACAGCGCCTTGAAATCATAATTCTCGTACATGGCAATTCCCCTTTCAACGGCATCTTCCTGAAAGCGGGCACAAAAAGGCCACAGGGTTATTCTTCCCTGCGGCTGTTATCACCTATGCGGCAAAGGGTACATTAGCCCCTCACTCACCCAATTGGGCGGTGCGCATAGACCCACTCGCGTGATAACAGCATCCTGTGTCCCTGCTACTTCGGTCGTCCATGCGCTCCACCTCCCTATGTCATTTTATTGTTATTATAGCATCCGACCCAAAAGAATTGCAACCCTCGCATTCCCACTTGGAATTTGCCGCCATGTATGCTATGATGTGCAAAAGAATACCGCAAAGGAGTTTTCTCATGTTCATTGATGAAACCGTATACACCGACCGCCCTGCCGACCACCGCACCGACGCGGAGGAAGCCGTTTATGACAAGCTGGACCAGCTGTCCATCCCCTACATCCGTATAGACCACGACCATGCGGACACCATGGATGACTGCCGCCAGATCGAAGAAAAGCTGGGCGCACGCATCTGCAAGAACCTGTTTTTGTGCAACCGCCAGCAGACCCAGTTTTATCTTCTGATGATGCATGGAGAAAAGCCCTTCAAGACCAAGTTCCTCTCTGCCCAGCTGGGGTGTGCCCGGCTGTCCTTTGCCGATGCCGACCACATGGCCCAATATCTGCACACCACCCCCGGCTCCGTCTCCGCACTGGAGCTAATGTTTGACACGGAGCATCATATCCAGCTGGTCATTGACAAGCCGTTGATGGAGGACGAGTACATCAGCGCCCACCCCGGCCTGTCCACCTCCACCCTGCGGCTGAAGCAGGAGGATCTGCTTAAATTCGTGCAGGCCACCGGCCACGAACCGGTCATCGTGGACCTGCCTGTGGAGGAAGAATGAGAAAACCGGCGTTCCTGACGGAACGCCGGTTCTTTTATGTCTTGCGAATAATGCCCATGGGCGTGCACTCTCCGCCCTGACCCAAGGGGTTGTCCCCCAGGATCTGCTCCAGCGGCTGCTGTTCCAGTTCCTTGCTGGAATAGCCCAGAATGTTGGCACCCAGATCGTTGATGTCCACAATGGCCACCTGACAGCCCAGGTGGGTGGACAGTTCCTTTGCCACCTTGCCCGGCTCGGCAGGGGTCAGCACCACATAGTGGTCATAGGGGGGGATGGTGCCGTGGGTAGGTCCGTCAATGCCCCGGGCCTTGGGGCCGGCAACCATATAGAACCAGCCGCTTTTGCCCAGCAGCTTACCGATAACGGAGCACACCGCCGCAAACAGGATGCGCAGGATACCGCACTCACGCAGGGCCATCTCCATGGTCTCGGGAATGCCCAGACCGATGCCGTGGGGCGTCTTGGTCACGTACTTGCTCAGAATAACAGCCAGCTTGCGGGGCTTGATGTCCTCCATGGGAATGGCCCGGTTCTGGGTGCAGGCCACTGCCTTTTCCGAAATGAACAGCACGTCGCCCTCCTGCAGCTGCTCCCGGACATATTCATCCACAATATCAGTCATCTTGTGTTCGTTGGTAATCAGGCACGTTTTCACGGGAATACGCTGATAATCCACACCGTTTACGGTGCGCACCAGCTCCTTGCCCGGATTGCTCTGTGCTGCCTCGCTCATGTTCATATCCTCCTTGCGCTTTTCTTTCGTATCGTTAGGTCGCGTAGGACTCCGCCGCCATAATGTGCGCCATTTCCTCCGTCACCGGGGTGGTATAGGGATTGAGCATGGCATTGATGTCTGCCAGCGTCTTTTCCCGGTTCAGCTCGTAGCACCAGCTGTAGCCCTTGTAGTTGGCATCTCCACGGCCCTCCAGTGTCTTGGTGGCCACCCCGGTCTCCAGATCCATGTAAATGGCCTGCGTGGCGAAGTACACCATGTCGGACACAGACAGGTCCGTATCCACGTAGTCGGCGAAGATATCCACGAAGTTGGCCACCTTGGGCACGTTGCCCCAGGACAGCACCTTTTTTGCCACCGCGGTCAGCAGGGCCTGCTGGGTCTGGGTGCGGCCCACGTCGGAATAGCCGGACATATCGTTGTTGTGGCGGAAACGCACCACCTCCAGCGCCTGCTGGCCGTTCAAATGCTGCACACCCTTTTGATAGTGGATGGACAAATTCTGCCACGGATCGTCATAGTTCATATCCACCGGCACGTTGAAGTCCACACCGCCTACCTCGTCCACCAGCGCCACAAAGGCCTTGATGTCCACTTTGATATAGAAGTCGATGGGAATGCCCAGCAGGTGAGACACTTCCTTGCGCACCTGCTCCACACCCCGGCTGTAAGCGCCGTTGATTTTGGGGTAGCGGGTCCAGTCCCGGTCCACAATGGTATCTCTGGGTACGGAAACCACGCCAACCTTCTGCTCCTTCACGTCATAGGAAGCCACCATCAGGGTGTCCGCGTTTCCGTTTCCGTCGTCAGTGCCCATGAGCAGGAAGGTCCACATCTGGTCCTTGCGTTTCAGTCCCTCCTGCTCCTGTCCAAAGGCGCCTGCCTCACTGCTGTCGGGATAGTCCGGAGTCTGCACCTCGGGGGGCGGCACAAGAAAGCGGTAGCCCAGATAGACCGCCACGATAATGGCGGACACCACCACCAGCGCCCGGTACAGGCCCAGACCCAGCCGAACCAAAAAGCTTGCTGCGTGTTTTCTGCGTCGGACTACCACTGCTTTTCCCCCCTTGCGTTATGTCAACACAAAACAGTATAGCCGTTTCCCCGCCGTCGGGCAAGGGGGTGAAGCGATTTTTTCCTGCTCAGCTGCAAATTTTTTGTAAATTTCCCTCCTGCTCCCTTGCATTCGGCACAGGCTTGTCTATAATGAAGTCAGCAGAAACGGGAGAGGAGGTCCTCCATGAAGACACTGCTTTTTATCTACAATCAAAACGCAGGAAAGGGTCGTCTCAAGCATCAGCTTTCCTCCGTCATCAACCGCTTTACCCAGGCGGGCTGGCTGGTCACCGCCTATCCCACCCAAAGTAAGGGCGATGCCACCCGTGCCGCCCGGGAGCTGGGCGGCAGCTTTGACCGGGTGGTGTGCTCGGGAGGGGACGGTACCCTGAGCGAAACGGTGTCCGGCTTGATCGACCTGCCCTCCCCCCCTGTGCTGGGCTATATCCCCGCCGGCTCCACCAACGACTGCGCCCACAATCTACGCATCCCCCCCAGCATCTCCAAGGCTGTCATGATCTGCGCCGCCAACGGCGAGCCGCTCCCGCTGGACATTGGCCGCATCAATGGCAAGCCCTTTATCTACGTGGCCGCCTTCGGCGCGTTCACCGAGGTGGCTTATGACACCCCTCAGGACCTGAAAAACACCTTCGGCCAGCTGGCCTATATTATGGCCGGCATCGGTCAACTGACCAATCTGACCCCCTACCACCTGCGGGTAGAGTACGATGATACCGTCATTGAAGACGATTTCTACTACGGCATGGTGTGCAACACCTACTCCGTAGCCGGCATGAAAGGCCCGGTCCTGCCCAGTGACCGGGTGGTGCTGGACGACGGATTGTTCGAGGTGGTGCTGGTGCGCAAAAACATCAAGCTGACCGACCTGACCAACGTACTGCAATCCCTGGTGCGCAACATTCCGGTATCCACCGCCGCAGTGGTCTCCTTTCAGGCCAACCGGGTAACCATCACCTGCGACAAAGCCATCCCGTGGACAGTGGACGGAGAGTACGGCGGCACCTTCGCCGTCAGCCAAATCGAAAATCAACACCGCGCCCTGACAGTCATACACGGCACGAAATAACAAAAATGCGTCCCCGGCAGTTTGCCGGGGACGCGTCAGCTTGTCGAAAAAGCCTTTTCGACAAGCTGATGCACATTTTGAACGTTTAAAAAAGTTCAAAATGTGGTTTGATTGAACGCGAAAGACACCCCTCCTGGGTTTCTTTCACACTATCTTCCTTCCCGTCGATGAGCATGTTCCGTGTTTTTTGACAGCCTCACGCGTCCCCGGCAATGAACTGCCGGGGACGCGTTTTCAGTTTTGACGCCTTTGATGCCGCAGCACCACTGCGCTTCGGGCAGACAATCTCAGGGCTTCTTCCCTCAGTTCACCGTCACCCACCAGCACTTCCCACGTCCCGGCAGGCAGGGCAATTTGGGCATCATCCTGCCCTGCGTTGCAGGCACACAGCACTCGCTCGTCACCGCACACGCGCTCAAAGACCAGCACAGACCCCGTGCTTTCCACCCAGTTCAGACTTCCTCTGCGCAGTGCAGGGCTTTCTCTGCGCAGATTGCCTAATGCGGCAAACCAGTTTGTCAGTTCCCTGTCCTCTTTGCCCCACGGGAAGGTGCGTCGGTTGAAGGGGTCCTCAAAGCCCTCCATGCCCGCCTCGTCTCCGTAATACACCGTAGGTGAGCCGGGGAAACAGAACAGCACCGCCGCACCCACCTTGAGCAGCTGCTTTGCATACTCACGTTCGTAGGCTGTCATGCGGTAGGCGGCGCGAAATTCTTTGCTCTTGTGGGTATGGGCACCGCCCGTTCCCAACAGGGTGAGCACCCGCAAAGTATCGTGAGTGCCCAGTGCGTTCATGGCAGAATAAAAAGCGAAGGGAGGGTAGTTCTCCCGCAGCGTCTCCATCCGCTCCACAAACTGCTCCGCGCCTCGCCCCTGCAGATAGTCCAGCAGGGCGGTGCGGAAGGGATAATTCATCAGTCCGTCACAGTGGCCGCCCAGCAGGTGCCTGCGGCGCACATCATAGGCGATTTTGGTGGTGCCGTCCTCCCACACTTCGCCAATGACCACCGCATCCTGTTTCGTTTCCCGGGCCGCCCGGTGGATGCCGTGGACAAAACCGTCGGGCAGCTCGTCGGCCACATCCAGCCGCCAGCCGTCCGCCCCGGCCCGAAGCCAGCGGCGTACCACACTGTTCTCTCCCCCAAAGATGAATTCCCGGTAAGAGGGCTCGTCCTCGTTCACGGCGGGCAGGGAATAAATACCCCACCAGCTCTCATACTCCTCGGGCCAGTTTTTAAATTGAAACCAGTTTCGGTAGGGCGACCCCTCGCTCTGACAGGCTCCCAGCTCGGAATAAAAGCCGTCCCCGTTGAAGTAGCGGCTGACATAGCCCGTGTGATTAAACACACCGTCCAGCATCAGCCGCATGCCCCGGCTGTGCAATTCATCACACAGAGCCTTGAAATCCTCGTTGGTGCCCAGCATAGGGTCGATGCGGCTGTAGTCCGCCGTACCGTAGCGATGGTTCTCCGCCGCCTCAAAGATGGGGCACAGATAGACCGTTTCCACCCCAAGAGATTGCAGGTAGTCCAGCTTTTGGATTATTCCGTTCAGGTTTCCGCCAAAAAAGTCCCGGTTTCGCACCTCACCCTTTTCATCGGGTCGAAATTCCGGTTCCTCCTCCCAGTTTTGGTGGACGGTGCGTCCGCCCACCATGCCCGCAGGGTCGGGCACGCAGGTACGGAAGAAGCGGTCGGGAAAAATCTGATAGCTGACCCCTTCTCCAAACCAGCCGGGCACCCGCTCGTTTTTGTCGTAGACGGTGAGCTGGTATTCCCCCAGTTCCTCCCTACGTCCGTCCAACCCCTCCAACACAAAGGAGTACCATACCAGGCCCACATAGTCCCCGGTCTCCAATGTGCCGGAAAACAGGTCGATGCCAAGCTGAGTCCCCCGCCACGGCATGGGGACGGTGACCTCCCGGTTTGCGTCCATTTCAAACCGGGCACGCAGAAAGGCACGGGAAAACCCCTTCCCCCGGTCCGGGCGCAGGGTGAACTGCACCTGCGTCCCGGAAGCGACCGCGCCGTATGGAGTTTTGTGCCGCGCATCGCGGGAGTTAAAAACAGGCTGAGACATGGAACGCTCCTCCGAATAACGACAGGGCGGGGGCCAGCCCCCGCCCAAAAGTCTCGCAGAGTTTGTGCCTGCGGGCACAAATCGGTTCAATCTGTTTTTGCTGGCGACATGCGCGTCAGCAAAAACACTTCTCGGCTTGCAAACGTGCGAGCGCAGTGAGTGCGCAGCAGCAAGCCGCAACTATCTCAAAAAAGCGGCTTGCCGCTTTTTTGATTGTCCTTAGTGGTATTTATAGGTACCCCCGCCGATGAATTCGCGCAGCAGGGAGTCCCCGGCCACCAGTGCCGGGTCGATGGGCTCAAAGTACTCAAAAGCCGCCACCAGCTCCAGCATCTCGTCGTGGCGCTCGTTGTCCTCCGGCACACTTTTCAAAATAGGGGTTGCAAAGTTACGCATCACCGACACCTCGTAGGGCAACGAGGAGTCAAACACAATATCCGCCCGCCCCTTGAAGGGGGAGATATACAGCTTCTCTTCCCGACGCACGTTGGCCCACATCTCCAGCGTTTGGGCCGCGTCGGTGCCCCGGAACTGATAGTCACGGACCGTACGCCGCGTCAGCCGCATCCACGTTCCCTTGAACCGCAGGGTCGCCCCCTCGTTCACATTGGACCGGGCCGAGATGTAGAGCTTGGTTGCCTCCGGATGGCGACCGGCTATGTCGTCGTTCAGGGCATGGATGCCCTCAAAAATAGCAATTTCATTCTTACCCAGCTGCAGAGGGGTGCCCGCCGCGTCGTTGCGCATCTGACGGGCAAACTCAAACTTAGGGATGATGATTTCCTCCCCGGCAGACAGGGCGGTAAAATGCTCATCCAGCAGGTCCATATCCAGACACCGGGGCGATTCGTAGTCGATATCCCCCTCGGGGGTACGAGGCGCAGTGCGCCGATCCAATGTCTTGAAGTAATTGTCCATAGCCACCGCGTGGGAGTTGACACCCCGCCGGCGCAGTTCCTCGGCGATTTTCAGCGCCGTGGTGGTCTTTCCGGAGCCGGAAGGCCCGGAAAGCAGCACAATGGGGCTTTGGTCCAGATTGTTCAGGATCTTATCCGCCGCCAGCGACACACGCTGCGCATATGCCTGATCGCACTCGGCCAAAAATTCCTTTACGTCGGTTTTGATGCGCCGATTGATCTCCTGCAGTTGATATGCCATATTCCGACCTCCTGTCAGGTGTTGTTCCAAAGGGTTCGCTTCTGCTCCAGAATATGGGGCAGCTGCTCCATATACTCGTATGGGAACTTGGGATTGGATATGCGCCGGATGGCCCCGGTCTTCCGGTCCACCAGCTTGGTCACACCGCCTGCCCCAAGGGACAACACGCTGTGCAGTTCCTCCATCATGCAGATATTATAGACGTTCTCCTTACCCGGCAAGGCCCAGCCTACGTTTTCCAAACTTCCCGACATATACTTCTGCCGATACAGGTAGTACGGCACATAACCCAACCCGCGCAGAGTCTCGTTACTGAAGTCCAGCATCCGGGCCACTTCCTCTCCTGAGGGGATCTGTGCCCCCTGCTCGGTGAGCCGGGAGCCCTTCTTCAGGGCCAGTGTGTGTACTGTGATGTTCTCCGGCCCCATTGCAAGCACCCCCTCAAGGGAGCGACAAAAACCCGCAAAGCTGTCCTTGGGCAGGCCCGCGATCAGGTCCATGTTGATGCAATCAAAGCCTACCGTCCGGGCCAGCGCGTTTGCCTGGGCAATGTCCCCGGCGGTATGCTTTCTGCCGATGGCCTCCAGCACGTGGTCTTCCAGCGTCTGGGGGTTGATGGAAATACGGCCGATGCCGTGTCGCTTCAGCACCAGCAGCTTGTCCTCACTGATGGTATCCGGGCGACCCGCCTCCACGGTATATTCCGTGCAGCGGCTCAGGGGCAGATGCCGCTCCATAGCCGTAAGCAAAATGTCCAGCTGGGGCGCGCTCAGGGTAGTGGGCGTGCCGCCTCCCACATAGAGGGAACGGATGTGCTTGCCCGCCTCTTTCAGCCCAAGCCCCGCCTGCTCCACTTCCTGTAGCAGTCCTTCCAGATAGGGACTGACCAGCTTCAGACTGCGGCCCACATCGGCAGAGATGAAGGAACAGTAGGCGCACCGGGTGGGACAGAACGGGATGCCCACATAGAGCGACACCTCATCCGCGCCCAGAGAGCGGTCCACCGCCAGACTGGCTGCGGCGCAATCCATGGCCAGCCGGGCCCGGTCAGGAGATACGAAATACTCCTGCCGCAGCAGCTTGTGGGCCTGAGCCGCCGTCTTTCCCGCCAGCATGTCCTTGGTGGGTATCTTCACCGGACGCACTCCGGTCAGCGCCCCCCACGGGGGCTGTGTGCCCAGCGCCCGGGTACCAGCCTCATAGAAGGCCAGCTTCAAAATCCGCTGGCAGACCCGGTCCGTTTCCAGCTCTCCGGTCAACTCCACCGCCTTGCAGCGGCGGCGGGCGGTATAAACCTGTCCGTTCAGCATCAGCCGGGCGGCAGCTGTGACCCATGTATTCCCCTTATATAGGGCCAAAGTCAGCGCGTCCTCCCCTGCCGCAGCAGGTTCCGAGGGATATTCCGGCCGCCGGTCGGGGAACAGGGTGAGCAGCATCTGCTCCGCGGCATATTTATAATCGTGCCCGATAAAATAGAGTTTCATTCTCTCAGGGTCGGCTCAAGGCCTCTTTCATATAGTAGTTGACGTGCCGCTCCCGCTCCAGTGTGGAAGCAGCCTCGTGACCGGGCAGCACGTGAAAGTCGCCGTTCAGCAGTGCAAGCCGCTTCAGCGATGCCATCATCTGCTCATAGTTTCCACCCCGCAGATCGGTACGGCCGCAGGACCCGGCAAACAGGGTGTCGCCGGTAAAGAGCACATCGTTCACCTGCAGCACCACGCTGCCCAGGGAGTGGCCTGGGGTGGACATGACCCGGATGGTCAGACCGCCCAGCTCCAGTTCGTCCCCCTCGTCATACAGCAGCAGATCATCCACCTGACTTGCCAGCGGGAACAGGCGGCCGCCCGCTCCGTGAGAGTCGGCCTGATGGATATAGATTTCCGCCCCGGGCAGGGCCTCGTGCAGCTCGGGCACCGCGGTGGTGTGGTCGTAATGACCGTGGGTCAACAGGATATACTTCACCTGCAGCCCATCCGCCTTCACCTGCGCCAGAATGCGTTCGGCCTCATCACCGGGGTCGATGACGGCAGCCAGCTTGCTTTCTTCATCGGCAAGAATATAACAATTGGTGCCCAGTTCGCCTACGGGCAGCACCTTGATTTTCATAAAAACATCCTTTCTGTCAGGTCCGCTCGGTGTCATAGAGGATGGTCACCGGCCCGTCGTTGACGCTTGCCACCTTCATATCAGCCCCAAATTGGCCATGCTCCACCCGGAATCCCCGGGCTCGGCACCGGTCCATAAACCGCTCATACAGAGGTACGGCCAACTCCGGCTTCGCCGCCCCGGAAAAGCCGGGCCGCCGGCTGGAGGTGTCGGCATACAGCGTAAACTGCGACACCACCAGTATCGCGCCCCCAACCTGTTCCAGACTGAGATTCATTTTTCCGTTCTCGTCCTCAAAAACCCGCAGATTGCAGATTTTTTCAGCCAACTTATCACACACAGCCTCGGTGTCCTCCGGGCCTACTCCCAGCAGGATCAGATAGCCTTTTTCAATGGCTCCTTCCACCGAGCCGTCAATGGTGACACTGGCAGAGGAAACTCTGGTAACAACTGCGCGCACGACATTTCACGCTCCTGTAAACTCAATTTCCGGAATTGCGCTTCACTTCATACACACCATGGATCTGGTGCAGGCGGTTGATGACGGAGTTGAGCTCCTCCCGGTCCTTGACCTCCAGCACTACATTGATCAGTGCGTTTCCGTCTGCGGTACTGCGGGCAGACAACGCGGACACCTTCACCTTGGCGGTGGACAGGGCCATAGTCACGTCCAGTGCAAGGCCGTCCCGATCCTTGGCTGCCAGCTCCAGTGCCGTCTTATAGGCGGGCAGATTTTCCTCCAGCCATGCCACGCGCACCCAGCGGTCCAACTCCTCCGGCTTGCGCTTGTCCGGGTCGGCATTGGGGCAATCCATGCGGTGGACGGACACCCCGTAGCCCCGGGTGATAAAGCCCACCACCGGGTCGCCGGGAACGGGGGTGCAGCACTTGGAGAATTTGACGGTGCAGTTGCCCAGCCCCTCCACGATGATGCCGGAATCAGAATGCTTGTTGGAGCCGCGCAGACTCTCCACCGAAACTGTCTGAGGCACGATCAGGCTTTCTGCCGTGCTCTTGCCCGACTGGCTCATCTTTGCCTCATTCAAGCGGCCCAGCCGCAGCAGCTCATCTTTGACGCGGGCCACCGCCTTGGTGGCGGTGGTGCCGCCGTAGCCGATGGCGGCATACAGCTCATCCATAGTACCAAAGCGCACCTTGCGCAGGATAAAGGGCAGCACCTCCTCCGCGGTAATGGAGGCCATGCTGATTTTGGCATGCTTCAGTTCATTTTCAAAGGCCGCCCGGCCGGTGATGATATTCTCCTCCCGACGCTCCTTCTTGAACCACTGACGGATCTTGTTGCGGGCCTCGTTGGACTTGCACAGCTTCAGCCAGTCCCGGCTGGGGCCCTTGGCGGCTTTGGAGGTGAGCACCTCCACAATATCGCCGTTGGACAGCTGGTAGTCATAGGGCACCATACGTCCGTTGACCTTGGTGCCTACCATGCTGTTGCCCACAGCGGAGTGAACGGAGTAGGCAAAGTCGATGGGGGTGGCTCCGGCGGGCAGGCTCTTCACATCTCCCTTAGGAGAGAACACGAACACCTCATCGGCAAACATATCCACCTTCAGCGAGCTCAGAAACTCCTCCGCATCGGTGTCCTGCTGGCTTTCCAGCAGCTTGCGCACCCACTCAAAGTCCTGCTCGCTGCCCAGCTGCTTGTTGGCCATGCCCTGCTTGTACTTCCAGTGGGCGGCAACACCGTATTCCGCCGTCTGGTGCATTTCAAAGGTGCGGATCTGCACTTCAAAGGGGATGCCCTCGCCGCCGATGACGGTGGTGTGCAGAGACTGATACATGTTGGGCTTGGGTGTGCCGATATAATCCTTGAAACGACCCAGTACCGGCTTAAACATGTCGTGGATACAGCCCAGTACGTTATAGCACTCGGGGATGTCGTCCACGATGACCCGGAATGCGTACAGGTCGAAAATCTCGTTGAGCGTCTTGTGCTGGGCATACATCTTGCGGTAGATGGAGTACACGTGCTTGACCCGGCCATAGACCTTACAGCGGATGCCCTCCTGCGCCATGCGCTGTGCAATGCGTCCCTCGATGCTGGTCTTAAATTCCTCGTGTGCGGCGGAGCGGGAAGCCAGCTCCTCCTGGATCTCCTTGTAGCCCACTGGATCCAGATAGCGCAAAGAGGTGTCCTCCAGCTCCCACTTGAGCTTCTGCATACCAAGCCGGTGTGCGATAGGGGCATAGATCTCCATTGTCTCCAGCGACTTCTCCCGCTGCTTTTTGGGAGACTGGTACTCCATGGTACGCATGTTGTGCAGCCGGTCGCAGATTTTGATCAGGATGACCCGGATGTCCTGGGCCATGGCCATGAACATCTTGCGCAGATTTTCCATCTGCTCCTCTTCCTTGGACACGTACTGCATTTTGGTCAGCTTGGTCACGCCTTCTACCAGCGCGGCCACCGGCTCACCAAACTTTTTAGCGATCTCCTCGTAAGTAGAGGAGGTGTCCTCCAGACAGTCGTGGAGCAGCGCGGAGATCACGCTGTCCACATCCAGCCCCAGATCGGCCACGATCTCCGCCACCGCAAGGGGATGAATAATATAGGGTTCGCCGCTCTTGCGCAGCTGACCGTGGTGTGCCGCATCGGCATAGGTAAAGGCAGTATACAGCCGCTGTGCGTCCAAATTGGGGGTATAGGCCCGCACACGCTCTTCCAGCGCCTGATATTTTTCCAGAATGGGGTCCATTTCATCACCTGCTTACACCGTTGTGTCAATTTTCTTCCATCATCTGCCGCAAGCGGCGCATGATGCACGACTGCTCCAGATCCACCTTTCCCCGCACGGGGGTCAGAGTGATACGCACCTTGTCGCCCCGGGTGTCGAGGTCAATCAGTCCCCGCTCCTGCATCACATCCAGACAAACCAGTGTATGCAGCACAGGCTCCCGCCGCCCGGTCTCCCTAGCAATGCGCGCGGGTGTTTCCTCCAGTGTCGGCTCGGAAGCGGTCTCCCGTTTCAGATAGTGCCACAAGGCCACAAACTCTTCCCGTTCGGGCAGCAGCGCCCGGGCCTCTGCCGCCGTGAGCGCATCACCCCGGCGGTATTTATCCAGCAATTCCCTTTCCAATTGGGCCCGGCTGGCCGCCTGACGCAGATCCACCAGCTGGATCTGCACCACCCGGGTGCCCCGATACTCATTGATTTGGGGATAAAAAGCCACATCAATGCGGCTGCCCAGTTCCGGCATCCGCCCGGCCGCAGAAAAGAAGATGGTATCCAGCGTCACACCCCGTTTGGACAGCTTCATCTTCAGATGACGTCCATTGCCCACCAGAGAGCGGCTCATCACCTGCATTCCGGCCAGTGCCAGTACAGGGCGGGGATTTCCGGTCCCATAGGGCTCCAGCCGGTCCAGCAGCTCCACTCCCTGCAGATCCAGTATTGCCGGATCGTCCAGCAGCGCATCCACCTCCAGTTCCGGCTCCTGCACTCGGCTGGCCTGCAGGGCCACCTGTGTGCGGATACGCTGGGTCAAAGCCAGAATGTTCTCCTGCCGCACCGTAAAGCCGGCAGCCAACTCGTGTCCACCAAAGGCCTCCAGAATATCCTGACAGCCCTCCAGCACGGAAAACAGATTGATTCCACCGTAGCTGCGGCAGGAGCCCTTGCCCATGCCGCTGGACAGACAGATCATAAAGGCGGGACAACCGTACTGCTCGGCAAGGCGGGAGGCGGCAATGCCCACCACCCCCTGATGCCAGGAGGGGTCGGCCAGTACGATAGCTCCTCTCTGGGGGCTGTTGCCCAGCAGCTGTTCACACTGTTCAAAAATACCCAGCTCCACCGCCTGCCGCTCCTTGTTCAGGCGGCACAGCTCCTGAGCCAGTTCCGCTGCCCGGACGCCGTCGTGGCTGAGCAGCAGCTCCACCGCCACGCTGGCCCTTCCCATACGTCCGGCGGCATTCAGCCGTGGGGCAAGCGCATAGCCAATGGACACGGAGTTCAGAGGACGGTTTTCCATCCCCGCTTCCCGCACCAGCATGGCAATGCCCATGCGCCTTGGTTTTTCCAGAGCCTTCAGGCCCCGCTGAACGATAGCCCTGTTTTCCCCGATCATGGGCATCACATCTGCCACCGTACCGATGGCGGCCAGATCACACAGTGCTTCCAGCGTTTGACCGGCCCGCTCCGGCCCGGCCAGCGTCATAGCCAGCTTCAGAGCCACACCCACTCCCGCCAACCCCTTAAAGGGGTAGGGACAGTCGGGGCGATGGGGGTCTACCACGGCGGCAGCATCGGGCAGCATCGCCTTACATTCGTGGTGGTCGGTGACCACCACATCCACACCCAGTTCCTTTGCCCATGCCACCTCATCCACGGCGGTAATACCGCAGTCCACAGTGATAATGAGCTTAACTCTCTGCTGGGCCAGAGCGGCGATCGCCTCCCGGTTCAGGCCATAGCCCTCCTCCAGTCGGTCAGGGATGTAGGGGATGACCCGCCCCCCAAGGCCGGTGAGAAATTCCGTCAGCAAACAGGTCGCGGTAATGCCGTCCACATCATAGTCACCGTAAACGGCTACAGTCTCGCCCCGGTCAAGGGCCAGCCGCACCCGCGCCACTGCCCGGTCCATATCCTTCATCTGTCCGCCGTCGCACACGGGCTCGTCGTGCATGGACAGGAACGTCCGGGCCTGCTCCACGCTGCGGATGCCGCGGGCAGACAGCACCGCGCTCACAAGGGGATGGACCCCCTCCCGCTCCAGTGCGGCGCGCCCCTCCGGATCGGGTGTGGCGACCTTCCAATTCTTATATGCCATAGCCGCCACCCCTCCTTTCCGGGCCGACCCGCTCAACACAGGCAAAAATTGCGGCAATATTACTCTTTATTGTATCATAGGTCAAGGGTATAATTCAAGAAAAACACGGCGCTCCTCTTATAAAAAGAGAAGCGCCGCGGCTTGTGCATTATTTATCCTTTTTCTTGGATGCCTCGCGCATGCGGGCAGAGTGGTCCAGCAGGCGCTTGCGCAGACGCAGATTTTCCGGAGTGCACTCCAGCAGCTCGTCATCGGCAAGGAACTCCAAACACTGTTCCAGACTCATCTGACGGGGAGTGACCAGACGCAGGGCCTCGTCCGAGCCGGAGGCACGCATGTTGGTCAACTGCTTCTTCTTGCACACGTTGACGGAGATATCCTCCTGCTTGGGAGACACACCCACGATCATTCCGGCATACACAGGGGTGCCCGCGCCGATGAACAGCGCGCCGCGCTCCTGGGCATTGAACAGGCCGTAGGTCACAGCCTCGCCGGTCTCAAAGGCCACCAGAGAGCCGGTGCCACGGCGCTGGATCTCACCCTTGATGGGGGCGTATTCCTCAAAGACGCTGGCCATGATGCCCTCGCCCTTGGTGTCGGTCAAAAACTCGTTGCGGTAGCCGAACAGGCCGCGGGAGGGGACCAGGAACTGTGCCTTCATCCGCTCACCCACAGGGGTCATGTCCAGCAAGTCGCCCTTGCGGGCACCGATCTTCTCAATGACAGCGCCGATGCAGTCAGCGGGCACGTCCACCACCAGACGTTCGATAGGCTCACACTTGACACCGTCGATTTCCTGATACAGCACGCGGGGAGGAGACACCTGCAGCTCGTAGCCCTCACGGCGCATGGTCTCGATCAGGATGGACAGGGACATCTCGCCGCGGCCCGCCACATTGAAGGCCTCGGTGTTGTCCGTGTCGGACACTCGCAGAGACACGTCCTTCATGGTCTCCCGGTACAGGCGCTCGCGCAGCTGGCGGCTGGTGACGAACTTACCTTCCCGGCCCGCGAAGGGGGAGTCATTGACGGAGAAGGTCATCTCAATGGTCGGCGCGGAGATCTGAACAAACTCAATGGGCTCCACGGCGGAAGGCACGCAGATGGTGTCGCCGATGGTGATCTCACCGATGCCGGACATGGCAATGATGTTGCCTGCGGTAGCCTCGGTCACGGGCACCTTGGCAAGTCCGTCGTACTGGTACAGCGCAGTGGCCTTGGCCTTCTTAGGCGCAGCATCGGGCTCATGGTAGTTGCACACTGCGATTTCCTGATTCTGCTTCACCGTGCCCCGCTCGATACGGCCGATAGCAATTCGGCCCACAAAGTCGTTGTAGTCAATGGCAGACACCAGCATCTGGAAGGGAGCTTCCTCGTCCGCCTCGGGAGCAGGGATATAGTCCACGATGGTGTCAAACAGGGGCTTCAGGTCCGTACCTGCCACGTCGGGAGAATAAGAAGCCGTTCCCTGACGTCCGGAGCAGAACAGGGTGGGGGACTCAAACTGCTCGTCGGTGGCATTCAGGTCCAGCAGCAGCTCCAGCACCTCGTCCATCACCTCATGGATGCGCTGGTCGGGGCGGTCGATCTTGTTGACCACCACGATGACCTTGTGACCCAGCTCCAGCGCCTTGGACAGCACGAACCGGGTCTGGGGCATGGGGCCCTCGGCGGCGTCCACCAGCAGGATGACACCGTTGACCATCTTCAGAATACGCTCCACCTCGCCGCCGAAGTCGGCATGGCCCGGAGTGTCCACGATGTTGATCTTGATGTCGCCGTACTGCACGGCAGTGTTCTTGGCGGTAATGGTAATGCCGCGCTCACGCTCCAGATCGTTGGAGTCCATGACGCGCTCCTCCACCGCCTGATTGTCGCGGTACACACCCGACTGCTTGAGCAAACCATCCACCAGCGTGGTCTTGCCGTGGTCAACGTGGGCAATGATGGCGACGTTTCTTAATTTCTCATTTCTCATTGGAAACACAACCTTAAAATTAGGATAGCATTTGGTAGCAGAATATTATACTTCCATTTCTTATGAAACGCAATCCCTCTCCGACAAAAAAGGCCTGCTTTATACAAAGCAGGCCTCAAATTCATTCTTCTTCCTTGGACACGTCATATTGCCCCGGGTGGCACAAACGCCGATTGCCGCAGGTAGCACACCCACGTCCACAACCACGCTTTTTGCCTTGTTCATTTTTCAGAACAAATACCACCGGCAAACACAATGCCAATGCCAGCAGCACGATTCCTGCCATAGGCTTCTCCACCCTCACAGGCACAGCACGTACGCGGTAAAGGTCAGGGTCATCACCAGGATGCCCATGCTGGCCCACATGTCCAGCACAGCAGCTCTGCGCTCGCGGCGCTGCTGAGAGCGGCGGGGTCGGGGCTGCACTTCCGCAGTTTCGACCTCTTCCACTTCCTCGTATTCCTGCCTGCGCAGGCGGTCGGCCTGCATCCGCTCCAGCTTGCGGCGGTACTCGCCCAGGTCCACGATATTATCCGTATGACGGACGAAATTGCTGGTAGTGTAATATAAAGTCTGCATCCAAAATCCCTCCTGCTGCTTGATGGCTTTATTTTATCGGCAAATAAGTCCCAAAAAACGGACTTTTATCTTCTATCGCAGTTAGAACTTCTGTTCGATATAAAAATACAACATCCGTTCGAGTTTGTCAAGCGGTTTTCGAACATTTTTTCGATTTTTCGACATTTGGACGAAAACAGGGTGCAAAACAGGCTGAAATCCCCTGAAATTGACCTTGACGGCAAAGAATTGGTATAGTAAAATGACGGCAAAGCTCAACAGGAAACAGTATCCCCGCGGCGGGGTTCAGAGAGAGGGCGGTTGGTGCAAGTCCTCCAAAGCCGCAGGAAGAAGGCATCCTGTATGCTGCGGGCAGGAAATGGCCCGCCGGACTCCTCCGTTACAGGAAACGAAGTGCGCGTCAACCAGACGCGAATTCAGGTGGAACCGCGGATAAGTTTTTATTCGCCCTGAGCCGACTACAATCGGCCCAGGGCGTTTTTTATGCTCCGGGCCACACAGAAAAGGAGTATGTATCATGAAAAACACCGAAAAGACCATGGAAAAAATCGTTGCCCTGTGTAAGGGCCGCGGCTTCGTCTTCTCCGGCTCCGAAATTTACGGTGGCCTGGCCAACACCTGGGACTACGGCCCTCTGGGTGTGGAACTGAAGAACAACGTGAAGAAGGCCTGGTGGAAGAAGTTTGTGCAGGAAAACCCCTACAACGTGGGTCTGGACGCTGCTATTCTGATGAATCCTCAGGTGTGGGTTGCTTCCGGCCACGTGGGTGGCTTCTCCGATCCTCTGATGGACTGTAAGGAGTGCAAGGAGCGCTTCCG
>JAFVVH010000074.1 GCA_017502285.1 Oscillospiraceae bacterium
AGAACCGCCGCACTCATAGCCCATCACAAAGCGAATGGTACGCTGCGGTCTGGGCAGCTGTCCGTTGGCCACAGCCCCGGCAAGCACCCGGGCCAGATATAGGATCGCACCCGCTCCGGAAGCGTTATCGTTTGCGCCCGGCTCGTAGAGGTGGCCGTAGAGCAGGATCTCCGGCGCAACGGGGTTCGTACCCTCCAAAGCGGCAGAGACGGTATATACCTCCCCTTCGTAGGAGTGGCTGTCCACTTCCGCCTTGACCCAAACAGGCCCCTCCTGCAACTGTGCCCGCATCCGGTCTGCCTGCCGGGCAGTAAGATGAAAGCCGAATACCCCATTCCCCGGGGCGCCGCCAATGCCGCGCCAGCTCACATCGTCATACAGGCTCTCCCGACTGGGTCGGGAAACAGACAACGGAATAAAGTCGCTAAGAATACCCAGAGCACCATACTGATTGGCAAAGGCCGTCCAGCTGCCCTCAGCCTCGCTCACCAGCAACACTTTCCCCCGGTACTTTTCCGGATCAGGGTCATCCTTGTCTGGGATGACCACCTCTCCTTCCACCCCCCCTACGGGAGTGGCGGGAGAACGCATCGCAAGGCTGCATGGCTTTTGGGCGTAGTCGGCAATGACCTCGCCGTCCGCATAGCACAGCTTAGCCGACTTGGCCTGCCAAGCTCTGGGGATCTTCCAGTCATAATACTTGGTCTTGCCATCCGCTTTCAGGGGCAACAGCTCGATCTGAGAAAGGCCCGCTTCCCGCAGATATTCGGCACACCAATGCGCCGTCTGCTCAAATTTGTCAAAGGAAATCCACCGGTCATTTTCCCAGATATTCCGAACAACCTGCATGCACGCGTCCCGGTCAAAAAGCCCGTCCAGCGTACTGTACAATGTTTTCCAATCCATTTCAATTCCTCCCAATTTTGAGCACTGCTGTCAGCATAGCACCCAATATTCCCACTGTCAAGTCATTCAAAAATCAAAGCCGTCCTATAAAGGCGGTTGGTCAGGGAAAGATCAACGCCTGCAGCCAACCGCCCAAAAAAGGAGCGGACCAGCACAGAATCGCACCGTCTCTCCACGGCTTCCTTTCCGCTCCGCTTCGTGACCACACGGGATTTCTCCTGTGCTCAGCACATCTTAGCTCCGGCAGGGATTTTGTCGTCCAGCATGAGCAGGTTGAGCTTCTCCTCGCCCTTTTCGGTGTGGACGGCGGAGATGAGCATGCCGCAGGACTCCTGTCCCATCATCTTGCGGGGGGGGAGATTGACGATGGCCATGAGAGTCTTGCCCACCAGTTCTTCGGGCTTGTAGAACTTGGCGATGCCGGACAGGATCTGACGGTCCACACCCGTGCCATCGTCCAGAGTGAACTTCAAAAGCTTCTCGCTCTTCTTCACATTCTCACATGCCTTGACCTTAACCGCCCGGAAGTCGGACTTGCAGAAAGTGTCAAAGTCCACTGCTTCGGTCAGCTGAGGCTCGATCTCCAGATCGGGCAGAGCGGCCTTCTTGGCGGCCTCGGCAATGGCTTCCAGCTCGGCAAGGGCCTTCTCGGTATCGATCCGGGGGAACAGATTGTCGCCCCGCTCCACCTTGGCGTCAGCGCGCAAAGAACCGTATACGGCGGCGCTGTCCCAAGTGGAGCAGCACTCACAGGCACCGATCTGACGCAGGATTTCTGCAGAAGAGTCAGGCATAAAGGGAGTGAGCAGGATGGCGGAAATACGCAGACACTCCAGCAGGTTGTACATGACGGTGGCAAGGCGGTCGCCGTTGGCGTCCATGTCCTTGGCCAGACTCCAGGGGGCGTTCTCGTCAATATACTTGTTGGCGCGGCCAATGACCTTGAACACCTCGGCCAGAGCGTTCTGGAAGGCGTAGTGCTCCATCTGCTCCTCGTAGCGGTCACGCAGGCCGGAAGCCATGCTCACCAGTTCCTCGTCCAGCGCGTCCGCCTTGCGGGCGGTGGGCAGCTGACCGTCGAAATACTTGCCCACCATGGACACGGTGCGGCTGAGCAGATTGCCCAGGTCGTTGGCCAAATCCACGTTGATGGTGCCGATGAGGGCCTCGTTGGAGAAGTTGCCGTCAGAGCCAAAGGGGAAGGTAAGCAGCAGGAAGAAGCGCAGGGCGTCCACTCCGAACTTTTCCGCCAGCACATAGGGGTCCACTACATTGCCCTTGGACTTGGACATTTTGCCGCCGTCCAGCAGCAGCCAGCCGTGGCCAAAAACCTTCTTGGGCAGGGGCATCTCCATGCTCATGAGCATGGCAGGCCAGATGATGGAGTGGAAGCGTACGATCTCCTTGCCCACGAAGTGCACATCGGCGGGCCAGAAGTCCTTGTAATCGTCGTACTTGTCGTTCAGGAAGCCAAGGGCGGTGGTGTAGTTGAACAGGGCGTCCACCCATACATAGACCACATGGCCGGGGTCAAAGTCCACTGGCACGCCCCAGGTAAAGGAGGTGCGGGAGACGCACAGGTCCTCCAGACCGGGCTTGATGAAGTTGTTGACCATCTCGTTCACGCGGGAACGGGGCTCCAGGAAGTCGGTGTTCTCCAGCAGGTCCTGCACGCGGTCGGCATATTTGCTCAGACGG
>JAFVVH010000075.1 GCA_017502285.1 Oscillospiraceae bacterium
AGCCGCTGCACCGTCATCTTGTTCTGGGTCAGGGTGCCCGTCTTATCCGAGCAGATGACTCCGGCACAGCCCAGCGTTTCCACCGCGGGCAGCTTTTTCACGATAGCCCCCCGCTTGGCCATGCGGCCCACTCCCATGGCCAGCACGATGCTCACAATGGCGGGCAGGCCCTCCGGGATGGCAGCTACCGCCAGCGACACCGCGGTCAGGAACATGTCCAGCAGGCCCTTGCCCTGCAAAAGACCCACCCCGAACATGACCGCGCACACGGACAGACAGACAAAGGAAAGGGTCTTGGATATTTCCGCCATCTTCTTTTGCAGGGGTGTGCGGTTTTGCTCCGCATTCAGCAGCAGACCCGCAATGCCGCCCATTTGTGTGTCCATGCCTGTGGCCACCACCACCGCACTGCCCCGACCTGCGGTAATGACCGTGCCCGCAATGACCATGTTGGTCCGGTCACCCAGCGGGGTGTCCTCGGGCAGGTGGTCGGACAGCGCCTTCATCACCGGCACCGATTCTCCGGTCATGGCCGATTCGTCCGCCTGCAGCCCCACGCACTCCAAAAGCCGGCCGTCCGCACTCACCCGGTCTCCGGCCTCCAGCAGCAGGATGTCTCCAGGCACTACCTGCGCCGCGTCAATGCGCTGCACCGTACCGCCCCGAAGCACCTTTGCCTTTGGCGAGGACATCTGCTGCAGCGCGTCCAGCGCCTTGCGCGCGTTGTCCTCCTGTGTAATGGAGATCACGCTGTTTACCACTACGATGAGCAGGATGATCACCGCGTCCAGCCAGTCCTCACCTCCGCTGGCCAGCAGGGACAGGGCCGCTGCCACCAGCAGGACCAGTATCATGGGGTCCTTCAGCTGCTCCACAATGCGCAGGACCAGCGGCTCCTTCTTGCTCTGTCCCAACTCGTTGGCCCCCCACTGGCGCAGATGGGCCCGGGCCTGCTCCGCCGTCAGCCCTGACTTTCCGCTGTCCAGCTGTGTCAGCACTTGGGAAATGGGTCTGGCATGCCAGTCGCTCATGTGCATCACGTCCTTTCTCTCCCCATTATAAGGGCTCGTCCGCGCCGTTTCGGGGGAATTTTGGAACGTGACAAACAAAAGGAACGCACCGCCGATGGCGGTGCGTTCCTTTTGTTTACCCGTTAAATTTGTTCATGCCCCGGTCCAAGCCCTGAGACAGGATGCACTCAATGGCATCGGCGGCCTTTTTTACCGCCGCGTCCATGGCTTTTTTGTCCTCGCCCTGGAACTTGCCCAGCACCCAGTCAGCCAGATCGTAGTCCGGGTGCGGCTTTTCCCCCACACCCAGCCGCAGTCGCGGAAACTGGTCGGTACCCAGATGCAGAATGATGTTTTTCAGTCCGTTGTGCCCTCCGGCAGAACCGCCCTTGCGGATACGCAGGCGGCCCACAGCCAGCGCCGTGTCGTCAGACACCACCAGCACGTGGTCGGCAGGCACCTTGAAAAAGTCCACCGCCTGCCGCACCGCCTCGCCGGACAGGTTCATATAGGTGATGGGCTTCATGACCAGCACCTTTTGGCCGCCCATGGTAACGGTGTTGGTCAGCGCCTTGTATTTCAGCTTCTGGATGGGGACGTTGGCCCGGTCGGCCACCTCGTCGGCCACCATATAGCCCACGTTGTGCCGGGTGTTCTCATACTTGTCACCGGGATTGCCCAGACAGACCAGCAGCCAGTCCACCCCGCCGGATCTCTTAAAAAACATACAAATCCCTCGCATACCTGGTGTCTCCACGCGGTATCTCCTACACAAATGCCTCGCAGAGTTTCGCCGCCTCAGCGGCGAAAGATATTCTATATGTTTTTCCGGCGACATGCGCGTCGGAAAAACTCTTCTCGGCCAACAAACGTGCGCGCTTTGCGCGTGCGCTGCAGGTGGCCGCAGCCTTCTCAAAAAAGCAGCGTGCTGCTTTTTTGAAATTAAAAGGGCGGGCATCGCCCGCCCTTTGTGGGATGGTTTAGTTGAACAGAGTGGAAACGGAAGTCTCCATGAAGATGTGGCTGATGGCCTCGGCAAACATGCGGGCCACAGAGATGTACTTGATCTTGTCGCAGTCCATATTGGGCTTGGCGGGAACGGTGTTCAGGAAGATGACCTCTTCCAGCACGCTGTTGTTGATGTTCTCAAGAGCCTTGCCGGACAGCACATCGTGGGTGGCGCAGGCAGTCACATCCTTGGCGCCGCCGATCTTGACCAGCGCGTCCGCGGCATGGCACAGGGAGCCGCCGGTGTCCACCATGTCGTCCAGCAGGATCACGTGCTTGTCCTTCACGTCGCCGATGATGTTCATGACCTCAGAGGAGTTGGCCTTCTGACGGCGCTTGTCCACGATGGCCATGGGCATCTCCAGCTTCTGAGCGAAGGCGCGGGCGCGGGCCACACTGCCCACGTCGGGGGAGACGACCATAGTGTCCTCATGGACGGCGGCGTACTTGCGGAAGAAGTGGTCCACAAAGATGGGAGAGCCCAGCAGGTTGTCCACGGGGATGTCAAAGAAGCCCTGGATCTGGTTGGCGTGCAGGTCCATGGTCAGCACCCGGTCAGCACCGGCGCGGGTGATCAGGTTGGCCACCAGCTTGGCGGAGATGGGATCGCGAGGCTTGGTCTTGCGGTCCTGACGAGCATAGCCGAAATAGGGGATGACGGCGGTGATGCGGCCGGCGCTGGCGCGCTTGAGCGCGTCGATCATAATGAGCAGTTCCATCAGCGCGTCGTTGACGGAATACTGCTTGCCGTCCTTTTCAAAGGAGCAGGTGGACTGCACCACGAACACATCGGAGCCGCGAACGGTCTCGTAGATGGAGGCAAAATTCTCACCATCGGAGAAGCGGCCCACCTCGGAATTGCCAAGGGCGATGCCCAGTTCCTTGCAGATCTCCTTCGCCAGCTCGGGGTTGGAGTTGCCGGTAAAGATCTTGATGTCCTTGCCGTGTGCGATCATAATTCAACTTCCTTCCGTATTTTCTCTTTTCTCTCCATGCGGTCAGGCCGCATCATGTTTACTTCTTGACCTTTTTCTTGCGGTGTTCGGCCGCCCAGCCGGGCTTGACGCTCTGGCGGGCACGGGCAATGACCAGCGCATCCGCTTCCACATCGTGGGTAACGGTGGAGCCGGCGGCGGTATACACCCCGTCTGCCAGCGTGACGGGCGCCACCAAATTGGTGTTGCAGCCCACAAAGCAGTCGTTGCCGATGGTGGTGCGGAACTTGGCATTACCGTCGTAGTTGCAGGTGACGGTGCCGCAGCCGAAGTTGACCCGCTCACCCACGTCCGCGTCGCCCACGTAGGTCAGGTGTGCCATCTTGGTCCCCTTGCCCAGATTGCAGTTCTTCAACTGGACAAACGCGCCGATCTTGGATCCCTCGCCCACGTCGCAATGGGGCCGGATGTGGGTATAGGGACCGATCTCACAGCCCTTGCGGATAACGCTTTCCTCCACCTGAGCGGAGTTAATGGTCACATCTTCCTCCACCGTGGTGTCGGTGAGCATGACGTTGGGCCCGATGGTGCAGTTTTCACCCACCACGGTCTTTCCCCGCAGGATGGTGCCGGGCAGCAGCAGCGTGCCCTTGCCCACCGTGACCTGTTCCTCCACATACACGGCATTGGGATCCATCATAACGACCCCCGCAGCCAGCAGTTCCTGCCGTTTTGCCTTGAGCGCTTCGTTCATAAATAAGCCCTCCTGTCAGCGTGAAATGGTCTGTCCAAAGGCAGACCACCCTATTTAAACTTATTATATCATATATTGACGGAAAATTTTAGCCTTTTCAAAAAATATTTTTAACGAATTTGGCCCGCGCCGCGCACGATATATTTGTAGCAGCACAGCTCTTCCAACCCCATAGGACCCCGGGCGTGGAGCTTCTGTGTGGAAATGCCCATCTCACAGCCCAGACCGAACTCACCGCCGTCGGTGAATCGGGTGGATGCGTTGTGGTATACGGCGGCGGCATCCACACCCTTCAGAAACCTTTGGGCAGCGGCTTCGTCCCCGGTAACAATGCACTCGGAGTGGCCGGTGGAATGGGCGGCAATGTGCGCCATGGCCTGCTCCACGCTGTCCACCACTCGAACAGCCATAATATAGTCCAAAAACTCTGTGTCAAAGTCAGCTTCCCCGGCGGGTGTACCCTCAATGATGGCAGCAGCGGTCTCGTCCAGCCGCAGCTCCACAGGGATTTGACCCGCCGCTTTGCGCTGGTCCACCAGCCGCTGACGCAAGCAGGGGAGGAAGTTTGGCGCAATGTCCTTGTGCACCAGACATACCTCGGCCGCATTGCACACGCTGGGGCGGCTGCATTTGGCATTGGTCAGAATGTCAAGGGCCATGTCAAGCTCAGCCTGTTTGTCCACGTAGATGTGGCAGATACCGGTGCCCGTTTCAATCACAGGAACTGTGGCATTGTCCACGCAGGCCCGGATCAGGCCCGCGCCCCCACGGGGGATGAGCAGGTCCACAAGCCCCGCAGCGGTCATCAGTTCGTTGGCAGAGGCCCGGCTGGTGTCCTCCACCAGTGCAAGGGCATCGGCGGGCAGTCCCGCCCGCTCCAGGCCCCGCTTCAGGCAGGCGACGATGGCCGCGGCAGAGCGATGGGCCTCCTTGCCGCCCCGCAGCACACAGGCAGAGCCGGCCTTCAGGGCCAGTGCCGCCGCGTCGGAGGTGACGTTGGGACGGCTTTCGTAAATGATGGCGATGACTCCCATGGGCACGGCGGTGCGCTCAATGGCGATACCGTTGGGCCGTTCCACCCGCCGCAGCACCTGACCCACCGGATCGGGCAGGCCGGCCACCTGACGCATGCCCTCAGCCATGCCGGCAATGCGGTCTGGGCTCAGGGCCAAACGATCCAGCATCACATCGGACACCGTCCCTCTGGCGGCAGCCAAATCGAGGGCATTGGCGGCAAGAATCTCCTCCTGTCCGGCCAGCAGCTCGTCGGCCATGGCCAGCAGGGCTTGGTTTTTCGTGTTGGTATCGGCCTGTGCCATAGCCCCCTTGGCAGCTTTGGCCCGGGTCAGCAGTTCCATTGTAGTCATAGCGATCCTCTTTCCCACATTAATAGGGCCACACCAGACTGACCGCACAGGCCGCCAGTGCAATGGCCATCACGACATTTACCGTTTTGCGGTAATTGGCAAACAGTTTTTGCAGAAATGCCCCGGCAAACAACCATACCAGATTGGCAATGGGTCCGGTGAACGGAAGAAAAACACCCATGGCCAGCAGGGCCCAGAAGGAGTCGGTGTAGGGCAGAATATAGATGGCCATAATGCTCAGGCAATAGATCATCACCTTGACGTTGGTCATTTGCAGCAGCAGCCCGGTGCGAAAGCAGGGTGCGGCGGGATCAGCCGTTTCTTCGCCATGGCCGCTGTCCCGCAGGGTCTGCCATGCCAGCCACAGAATATACCCCGCGCCCACCCAGGACAGCATGCCCACATATTGGTTCAGTGCCGTGCCCAACAAGTGGGTAATCAGCGCCGACAGCATAGAGATCACGGCAAAACCGCAAAACAGCCCCCGCCACTGGCGCAGGGCGGCCGTTCTGCCATAGCGCAGCGCTGCAGACAGGGAGCACAGGTTGGCCGGTCCCGGTGTAATAGCACCTATGAAACAATATAGCAGAAACGACGGGATGAGCGCAGCCGGCATGCCCTTGTCCTCCTGTCTCTTTTAGATTACATGTAGTTATTCTTTTGCCCGAAATCACAGAGCGCAATCACTTTTCCCCCAGAAACCGGGTGCCTACGGGCTTTCCGTCCACGATGTCATAGAGCAGGGCAGGCTTTTCACCGTTGGCGATGATCATGTCGCAGCCGGCCGCGGTGACCATTTTCGCCGCCCGCAGCTTGGTGGCCATACCGCCTGTACCAAGGCCCGAGCCAACACCGCCGCCCAGCGCTTCCACTTCGGCAGTCACCTTCTCCACCACGGGAATCAGCGTGGCAGAGGGATCCTTTCGGGGGTCGGCGGTGTAAAGGCCCTCAATGTCGCTGAGCAGCACCAGCAGGTCGGCCTTCACGGTGCAGGCCACGATACCGCCCAGAGTATCGTTGTCGCCCACTTTAATTTCGGCGGTGGCCACGGTGTCGTTCTCGTTGATGACGGGCAGCGCACCCAACTCCAGCAGGCGGTAGATGGTGTTCTCAAAGTTCTGCCGCCGGTCCTCGTGGTCAATGTCCTCCCCGGTCAGCAAAATCTGCGCCACCGTGTGATTATACTGGGCGAACAGCTTGTCATAGGTATACATCAGCTCACACTGGCCCACGGCGGCGGCGGCCTGCTTGGTGGGCATATCGGAGGGCTTGCCGGGCAAATTCAGCTTGCCCACACCCATGCCGATGGCGCCGGAAGACACCAGAACCACCTCATGGCCCGCGTTTTTCAGGTCGGAGAGCACCTTGACCAGTTCCTCCACATGGCGGATGTTCAGCCGCCCGGTGGGATGGGCCAAAGTAGAGGTACCAACTTTCACTACGATACGCATAACATTACCCCCTACAGGATTATTTCAATTCCAGCGTCCGCTTGTAGGCGGCCTTGACCGCCTCCATCGTCACATCCCGGAAGTTACCCCGCTCCAGCGCGTGCACGCCCTGAATGGTGGCTCCGCCGGGGGAGCACACTGCCTGCCGCAAAGCGGCAGGGTCCTTGTGGCTTTCCAATGCCAGCCGGGCAGCGCCCTCCAGCATCTTAGCCCCGTACAAAAGGGCTTTTTCTTCGCTCAGGCCGCAATCCTTGCCACCTTGAATCAAGCCCTCCAAAAACAGATAGGCAAAGGCCGGGCCGCAGCCGGACACGGCACAGGCCGCGTCAATGAGCCCCTCGTCCAGCTCATCCACCAGTCCCGCCCCGGCCAAAAGCCCTTTGAGCGCCCGAGTCTCTTCCTGCGTCACGCCCAGTGTGCACAGCTGCACCACACCCGCGCCGATGGCAGATGGGGTGTTGGGCATAATGCGGGCCAGGGGGTAATCGCCCCCCGCCATCTCACGGATGGTCTCGGTGGTCAGTCCCGCCGCCATGGTCAACAGCACAAAGCGCTCTTTGCGCGCGGAAAGGGCAGGGGAGAGGGGAGAGAGCACCTGCGCCATCATCTGGGGCTTCACCCCCAGAAAAATCAGATCGCAGTGTTCCGCCACCCATTCATTCGTCTGTACCTGTCCGTCCAGTTCCTCCGCCAGCGCCTGCGCTTTTTCCGGAGAGCGGTTGGTAAAAAACAGCCGCACTCCCGGGTCGGCCTTGCGCACCGCCCGGGCCATGGCGCCGCCCATATTGCCGCAGCCGATAAAGCCAATGTTGCCAAACATAGAGAAGCCCTCCTTCTCTTTTTATTCCGCATTGCGGCTATTATAGCACACTCTGCCGCTCTTTTCACCTGTCCGGGAAAATTTTAACCAATTCTTTCTTGACAGGCAGCGTACGACATGCTATTCTAACTGTACTAATACAGCTAATACAGTTTGGCAGAAAGGAGGCGCTTATGCTCCATTTGGACTATCGGGATGCCCGGCCCATCTATGAGCAGGTCAAGGACGGCCTGCGCAAGCTGGTGGTCACCGGTGCCATCCGGGAGGGGGAAAAGCTCCCCTCCGTGCGCGCGCTGGCCGGGTCGCTGGCCATCAATCCAAACACCATACAAAAGGCCTACGAGGCACTGGAGGCGGAGGGCTATGTGTACTCCGTCCCCGGCAAGGGCAGCTTCGCCGCCCCCCACAGCGGAGTGGATACCCGCCGCCGGGAGCAGCTGCTGGAGCAGATGGACGCTCTGGTCAAGGAGCTTGCCTATCTGGGCATGTCCCCCCAGGACATCTGCGGGCACATCCGGGACAAGGAGGTAGAAAACCATGATTAAAATCAACGACGTGGTCAAGTCCTTTGACGGCTTTCGGGCGCTGAACGGCCTGACCATGCAGGTGGAAAAGGGCTCTATTTATGGTCTTGTAGGCCCAAATGGAGCGGGCAAGAGCACCATCCTGCGCCACATTACCGGGGTATACCGCCCCGATTCCGGCGAAATTCTGGTAGACGGTCAGCCCATTTACGAAAATCCCGAAGTAAAAAAGCGCGTCTTCTCCATCCCGGACGAGCTGTACTACTTCACCTCCGCCTCCACCCGGGACATGATGAAGTTCTATCGGGGTATCTATCCCAACTTCAGCATGGAGCGGTACGAGGCCCTGAAGGAAGCCTTCTCCGCCGTGGATGAGAAGCACCCCATCCGCCGCCTGTCCAAGGGCATGCAGAAGCAGTCTGCCTTCTGGCTGGCCCTGTGCTGTCAGCCCGACCTGCTGGTACTGGACGAGCCGGTGGACGGCCTTGACCCGGTGATGCGCCGTCAGGTATGGTCGCTGCTCATGGGCGATGTGGCCCAGCGTGGCACCACGGTGCTGGTGTCCTCCCACAACCTGCGGGAGCTGGAGGACGTGTGCGACCACGTGGGCATCCTGTCCAAGGGCAAGGTGCTGCTCCAGCGCTCCCTCACCGACCTGCAGGACAACGTGATCAAAATGCAGGTGGTCTTTGATTCCCCCGAGCTGCCGGAGCTGCCGGCGGAGCTGGAACTGCTCCACGCTTCTCAGGTGGGCCGGGTACACACCCTCATCATCCGGGGCAATGCCGCCCAGACCAAGAGCCTGCTGGCCGCCTGCCAGCCCCTGCTCATGGACGCGCTGCCCCTGACGTTGGAGGAGATCTTTATTTACGAGCTGGGAGGTGAGGACTATGAAGTCCGGGACATCGTGCTTTAATGTCACCCTGTTTAAGAAAAACCTGACCCGCTACTGGCCCATCTGGGCGCTGTATGCCCTGATCTGGCTGTACGCCCTGCCCATGCGGTGCGTCATGGTGGTATCCAGAAACCAGTTGTGGATGGGCGAGACCCCCATCAAGCAGGTGCAGACCTTTGCCAACCAGATCCCCGATATGCTGGAGGGATTCGGTGTCTTTATGGCCGCCACTTTCGGTGTTCTGGCGGCTATGGCTGTGTTCTCCTATCTCTACAATAACCGCGCTGCGGGCATGATCCACTCCCTGCCTGTGCGCCGGGAAGGCCTGTTCCTTACAAGCTACCTGTCCGGCCTTGTGTTCCTGCTGGCCCCCAACGCGCTGGTGTGGCTGCTGACACTAGGTGCAGAGGGCCTGTGTTCGGGCTACGTGAACCTTTACACCATTTCCCTGTGGCTGGCGGCCCAGAGCGGAATGTGTATCTTCTTCTATTCCTTTGCCGTGTTCTGCGCCATGTTTACCGGAAATCTGCTGGCTCTGCCCGCCTTTTACGGTATTCTGAACTTCCTCGCCTTGGTTTTGATGTTCCTGTTTGACGTGATGTTCGAGCCCTTCCTGTACGGCTATGCGGGCATGACCAACACAGCGGAGGAAATCGTCTGGTGGCTGACTCCCGCGGTGCGTCTGTGTGAGAACGTGCGCTGGCGCAACAAGGGGCTTGGCTATCATCTGGAAGGTGTGCCCGAGCTGGTCATCTACACCGTGGCGGGCCTTGCCCTTGCCGCCCTTGCCCTGCTGGTCTACCGCAAGCGGCACATTGAGACCGCCGGTGACGTGGTTGCCGTGGCTGTGGTGCGGCCCATTTTCAAATACGGGGTAGCCCTGTGCTCCGGACTGTGCCTTGGCTATTGGCTGTACGCCATCTTCGGCGTCAGCACCCCCTTCGGTCTCATGGGCAGCCTGCTGCTGTGGACCGCCATCGGCTACTTTGCCGCGGAAATGCTGCTGAAAAAGTCCTTCCGCGTCTTTAAGGCTTGGCGGGGCTGCGCCGTACTGCTGGTACTGGTTGCCATTGGGCTGACCTCCCTGCGTATGGATGCCTTCGGCTATGTGACCCGTATCCCCAGTCCCAACAAGGTGGTTTCCGTCACCGTGGACGGCATGGGCAGCTATCCCTATGATGAAGGACGCAGCTTTGGATTTACCACGGAGGATACCGACCTCATTGAAAAGACCATTGCCCTGCACAGAGGCTTTGTGGATCAGCACAGGAACCCCTCCAGCGGGGAGCCCCTAAGCCACGCCGATTACATCCGGCTGAATGTGGAGTATAAGCTGACCAATGGCACGGTCCTGCGTCGGCGGTACGGCTTCAGCGTCTGGCCGGGCAGCAAGCTGGAGCAGCCCGCACGGGACTTTTACTGCGACCCCAAGGTGGCACAGCTGTCCTACGGCATGGACGAGATCGACCCCACCCATCTGGATAACGTAGAAATATCCTCCATGTGGAACACCACGTCGAAAAAGAACGAGTATTACAGCCTGACCGAGCACATCCCCGTTCCGGAGCAGCAGGCCGCCCTGCTGGCCATCTACGATGCGGTGATGCTTGACTTTGAGCAGGGCAATCTGGGCAAGCGCTACCTCTTTGATTTGGAAGAGGGGCGGCAGAACAACACCTGCACCACCGACCTGGTCATCTATTGGAGCAATCCCTATGGCGACCGACACACCTCACCCCATGTCACGGCGATGGAAGCTGCCACCTCTTACTCCCGTGCCATCTACAGTAAGTCCATCACCCTGACCCCCCACGCCCACAACACCATCCGGGTGCTCACCCAGCTGGGCGTGCTGGACGAGGACACCACCCTGCGGCTGTACCGGGACATCGTGGACGAGGAGGACCGGGCCAAGCTGATCTACGGCTATATGGGCCATAACCCCGAGGAGCTGACCGGCATCACTCTGAACCCCAACTCCGCTATGGGCATCATCGGCGGAGCGGACGGCCCTACCAGCATCATCGTCGCGGAAGCAAGATAATCTACACCTGCCCCCGGGCCTTTCGGCCCGGGGGTGTTTTACCTTCCCCCTCGGGGGGAAGGTGGCATTTGCATGGCAAATGACGGATGAGGGGGCGATTTTCCACCGCGTTCCGTGGTTTGCCCCCTCACCCGTCCGGCCATTGGCCGTCCACCCTCCCCCCAAGGGGAGGGTCATATATAAATCTCAAATCGCTTCTCTCACGCAAAACCGTCAATATCTGCCAATATTTAGGTCAATTTCCGCAGAAAATCCGGTTGCGCTCTCTATATATTCTCCGATATAATAACCTTGAAAGAAAAGCAACCCCTTTCTCAACCATTTGACAGGAGGTTTTTGTGATGAAAGAAGTCTATGTTGTCAACTGCTGCCGCACCGCTGTGGGTGCCTTCGGCGGCAGCCTCAAGGACATCCCCGCCGCCGAGCTGGGCGCCACCGTGGTCAAGGAGGCCCTGAACCGAGCCGGTGTCAAGGCCGAGCAGGTGGACGAGCTGATGTTCGGCTGCATCCTCACCGCCGCCCAGGGCCAGAATGTGGCCCGTCAGGTGGGTGTGAAGGCCGGCCTGCCCTATTCCGTCCCCGCCTATACCGTGGGTATGGTGTGCGGCTCCGGCATGAAGTCCGTCATCGAGGGTGCCCGCGCCATCCTGTGCGGCGATGCCGACGTGGTGGTCGCCGGCGGCACCGAGAACATGTCCTCCGCCCCCTATGCCCTGCCCGACGAGCGCTGGGGCGGTCGCATGGGCGACAAAAAGGTGGTGGACACCATGATCCGTGACGGCCTGTGGGATGCCTATAACAACTATCACATGGGCACCACCGCCGAGAATATCTGCGACGTGTGGGGCATCACCCGTCAGGAGATGGACGAGTTCGCCGCTAACTCCCAGCAGAAGGCCGAGGCCGCTCAGGCCGCCGGCAAGTTCGAGGCCGAGATTGTCCCCGTCATGGTGAAAAAGAAGAAAGAAATTGTGGAATTTAAGGTGGATGAGTACCCCAAGCCCGGTGTCACCGCCGAGTCCGTGGCCAAGCTGCGTGGCGCTTTCCCCGTTGGCCCCGAGGGGGTGGAGGACGAGATCGTCCACACCTTTGAGCTGACCGGCATCCATGCCGAGGACACCAAGAAGCATGAGCCCCGGGTCACCGCCGCCAACGCCTCCGGCATCAATGACGGTGCTGCCGCCATCGTGCTGGCCTCCGGCGAGGCCGTTGCCAAGTACGGCCTGAAGCCCATGGCCAAGCTGGTTGGCTGGGGTCAGGGCGGTGTGGATCCCAAGATCATGGGTGTGGGCCCTGTGCCCGCCTCCCGTCAGGCTCTGTCCAAGGCCGGTCTGACCATCAAGGACATCGACCTTGTGGAGGCCAATGAAGCCTTTGCCGCCCAGTCCATTGCCGTGGCCCGTGAGCTGGACTTTGACATGGCCAAGGTCAACGTCAACGGCGGCGCTATCTCCATCGGACACCCCGTGGGCGCCTCCGGCGCGCGCATCATCGTCACCCTGCTCCACGAGCTGGCTAAGCGCGAGGATGCTAAGCGCGGTCTCGCCACTCTGTGCATCGGCGGCGGCATGGGTGTTGCCACCGTGTTTGAAAAGTGCTAAAACCAAAAGGGCGGCTCGAAAGAGCCGCCCTTTTTCTTTACATTCCCCCAAAACTGTGCTATACTCCCTTTGACAACCAAATACCGGCTTCGTGGCCTGTCCGGGGCAAGCGCACCGCACAGACTGAACAAGATAATGGGGTGCAAATCCCCAACGGTACCGCCGCTGTAAGCGAACAGACTCTCCCACGGCGAAAGCCAGTCACTGGAGCACGCTCCGGGAAGGCGGGAGATGGGGCCGCGCCCCAATCGCAAGTCAGAAGACCTACGAGGCCCGATTTTGTCCCCACCCCTGCCGATTACAGGGTCGTGGGCAGTTTACGCACGGAAATACGGCCGTGGTATCCCTTGGGATGCCACGGTTTTTTTCGTGCAAGGAGGAATTGAAATGAAAAAAACCGCCAAACTCCTGCTCCCGGTACTCATCCTGCTGGCCGTTTCCGCCCTGCTTGCGGGCCTACACCTGTCCTCCCGCCCCGAAACCGCCGCCGGGAGCAAAACCGTAACAGTGGAAGTGGTCCACGCAGACGGCAGCGCAAAAACCGTCCATTACCAGACGGATATGGACTATTTGGGCCCCCTGCTCCTGTCCGAGGGGCTCATCAAAGGCGACATGGGTCCCTACGGTCTTTACATTACAGAAGTCGACGGAGAAGTTGCGGATTATAGTCAAAACAAGTCGTTTTGGGCCGTTTTTATCGGTGATGAGTACGCAACTACAGGAGCAGATCTTATCCCGCTGACCGACGGCGGCGCTTACGCGCTGGTATATACCATTGGATAAGCGGGTATCCTCCACCGCCCGGGAGGTAGCCCTGTTCGGGGTGCTGGGCGGTTTGACCTTTGCGGCCAAGGTGGCCATGATGTCCCTGCCCAACATCGAGCCTGTCTCCCTGCTGGTCATGGTCTTTGCCGTCACCTTTGGAAAAAAAGCCCTGTTCCCCATCTATATCTACGTACTGCTGGAATTTGCCCTGTTCGGATTTGGCCTGTGGTCTGCCGCTTACCTGTATGTATGGGCTCTTTTGGCCTTTGCCGCATGGCTTTTGCGCAACATGCGCTCCCCGCTGGGCTGGGCCGTGCTGTCCGGGGCGTTCGGTCTGCTGTTTGGCCTGCTCTGCGCCCCTGTTTATGTGCTTACCGGCGGCCCTGCCTTCGCCCTGAGCTGGTGGCTGAGCGGCATTCCCTTTGATTTGACCCATTGCGCGGGCAACTTCGCCCTTGCTTCGGTTTTATTTGTCCCCCTGCGCCGTCTGTTGGCTCGCACTTGAGTCTTTCGCCGTGGAGTTTTTCGCTCCACGGCTCTTTTTTGCCAAAATCATACCTCCTCGACACCATTTCCCTTTTTGCGCTTCCAAAATATGGTAATTTACTGTCAGAATACTCAGGAGGAGGGCGAGCATATGCCGCTTCTGCGCAAAAAGGACCCATCGGACCGCATTTTATCTTTGCCTCTGGATGCCATCCGGCCCAATCCGGACCAGCCCCGGCGCTTTTTTGATCAGGAGGGATTGGAAGAGCTGGCCGATTCCATTCGGGCGCTGGGCATTTTACAGCCGCTGACCGTCCGACAGGTCAGTGACGGCTGGGAGCTGGTGGCCGGAGAACGGAGACTGCGGGCGGCGGCACTGGCGGGCCTGGACCGTGTCCCCTGCATTTCCATCCAAACAGACAGCCAAAGCTCGTCCCTGCTGGCCTTAGTGGAAAACCTTCAGCGTCGGGATCTGGATTTTTTGGAGGAGGCGCTGGCTCTGGACAAGCTGCTGCGCACCTATTGCCTGTCTCAGGACGAGGTGGCCCGCCGCATCGGAAAGTCTCAGTCTGCCGTCGCCAACAAGCTGCGGCTGCTGCGTTTGCCGCCCCAATTATTATCCCGGTTACAGGAAGCCGGGCTGTCTGAACGGCACGCCCGCGCCCTGCTGCGATTGGAAAACGATCATCGACTGGAACAGGCCGCACAGCACGTCATCACCTACAAGCTCACCGTAGCTCAAACCGATCAGTATGTAGACAGCCTGCTGGCCGCAAAAAAAACCAGACCCAAACGCACGTACATTATTAAAGATGTCCGCCTGTTCCTGAATTCCGTCAATCGCGGTCTTTCCATGATGCGCACAGCAGGTGTGGATGCCTGCTTTCAGCGTCAGGACACGGAGGACGCCATCTGTCTGACCATCCGTATCCCCAAATAAAAGCTATGTTTCACGTGAAACCGCGTCGTCGCGGACTTCATATCCCTCACAATCACGCTGTGCGCAATTGCTCGCTCTTTTCGTCGCTCCTCCTTTTCAAAACAAACCCACTGCGTTGGGTTTTGTTTTGAGTTAATTATTATAAGACTGCCCCCAATGCCTTTCGCATTGGGGGCAATTTGACAACAACGTTCCACGTGAAACATTATAAAAATATTTCCCTTTTGCAACTCAGAAATCATTAAAAACAGTTGAAAAGCCTCTGCGTGATTGCTATAATATGTGTGTATTTTTGTCGCTTGAGAGCAGTCAGGGGGTTCCTATGGCTAAAATTATAGCAATCGTCAACCAAAAAGGCGGTGTGGGCAAGACCACCAGCTGCGTCAATCTGGCCGCCGCCTTGCACCAGCGCGGGGCCCGCACCCTGCTGTGCGACTTTGACCCCCAAGCCAATGCCACCTCCGGCATGGGTGTGGATAAAGGCAGCGCTCCCAACGTTTACGACCTGCTGGTGCGCCCCTCCGTTGACCCCAAAAACGCAGTGGTATCAACCCCTTACGGGGATGTTCTCCCTTCCAACAAGGCGCTGGCCGGCGCCGGCATCGAACTGATCGCACTGGACCGGAGAGAATACCGCCTGAAGGACGCGCTGGACAAGCTTTCCGGAGACTACGACTATATTTTTATTGATTGCCCCCCCTCTCTGGAGTTGCTTACCCTCAACGCGCTGTGCGCCGCCGACTCCGTTCTGGTCCCGGTGCAGTGTGAATACTACGCGCTGGAAGGCCTCAGCGACCTGATGAATACCATTCGCCGCATGAAACAGGCGCTAAATCCCTCGTTAGATTTGGAAGGCGTACTGCTGACCATGTACGACGGCCGCACCAACCTGTCCATTCAGGTGGCCGAAGAGGTCAAGCGTCACTTCCCCGGCAAGGTATATGCCACCGTCATCCCCCGCAACGTCCGCCTGTCCGAGGCTCCCAGCCACGGCAAACCGGTCATGGCTTACGATTCCCTCTCCCGGGGTGCGGAGGCCTATTCCGCTCTGGCGGAGGAATTTGCGGCAAAAAACCGTTAATAGTTCCGCAGTATTGTTTCACGTGAAACATGCAGTGGCAGATTTAACCTTATATAAAAAGAAGGTGCACTATGGCAAAGAAACCTGTCAACGCTCTGGGCCGCGGGCTTTCCGACACACCGGGCATGGGTCTGGATGCCCTGTTCGGTCAGCCGGAACCGAAAGCCACCACCGCAGGAGCCGTTACCCTGCCCATTTCACAGGTGGAGCCGGGTCTGAATCAGCCTCGCAAACGCTTTGAGCCCGAGGCACTTGCGGATTTGGCCGAGTCCATCCGCACCCACGGCATCATCCAGCCCATCACCGTGCGCAAGCTCTCTTCCGGCTACTATCAGATCATTGCCGGCGAGCGCCGCTGGCGGGCCGCCAAGGCCGCCGGGCTGGAAGAAGTGCCCGCTGTCATCATCGAAGCGGACGACCGCAAGGTCATGGAGCTGGGCCTGATCGAAAACCTCCAGCGAGAGGATCTGAATCCCGTGGAAGAAGCCAAGGGCTACCAGGTGCTCATTCAGGACCACGGCCTGACCCAGGAGGAGGTCGCCCAGCGCATGGGCAAGTCTCGCCCAGCCATTACCAATGCCTTGCGGCTGTTGGCTTTGCCGGAAGCGGTGCTCATCCTGCTGGAGGAAGGCTCCCTGTCCGCCGGCCATGCCCGCGCCATCCTTGCCGCCCCCTCCTCTGAGCTACAGATCCAAGCCGCTCAGCAAACTGCCACCCAAAATTTGTCTGTGCGCCAGACAGAGGCGCTGGTCAAAGCTCTGCAAAAGGCAGCTCAAGAGCCCAAGAAAAAGGACAAGCACGCGCCCGACATCGCCATGTACCTGGCAGAGGTGGAAAAAAATCTGGCCTCCCGCTATGGACGCAAGGTGCGCATCGTAGACAAGGGGAACAAGGGCCGCATTGAGTTGGAATACTACGACATCGACGATTTGGATGCGCTGCTTAGCGCACTGGAACAGGCGAAGGGAGGCACGCAATAATGCCCGAAGATACCTCGCCCAAGCAGTCCAGCGGCGCAAAAAAGGAGCGTCCCCACCTGCTGAGCTACCTTGTGATCCTGTTCTCCGCCGCATTTCTGCTGCTGCTCATGTCCTACTTCATGCAGCAGCGGCGCAGCGATCAGCAGGTCATCGACGGACTGCAGCAAAACATGTCTGCCATGCAGACCACCCAGAACGTCATCGAGCGCAACAAAGCTCTTATCGATGAAAATCAGGCCCTGCGCCAGCGCAACGACGAGCTTGAGGACCAGGCCGAGCAGATCACCGAGCTTCAGGAGCTGCAAAAAAAGAACATTCTTGCTCTGGACTACCTGTGGCGCATTGAGCGGGAATATTTCCAGGGCCGGTATGCCGCCGCACGTAATCTGATCCGGGAGTTCGAACAGGCCGGTCTGGAGGTCCATCTGCCGGAAGAGCCCATCTCAGACCCAGACTACCGCAGTCCCATGCAACAGTATAAATCCATCTATAACATCCTGTTTTAAGGCTAAAATATAGAAATTCAGTAACTTTTAAGGGAGAAATGCGCGATGCTCGACATCAAGTTCATCCGGGAAAACCCCGATGTGGTAAAGGAAAATATCAAGAAGAAGTTTCAGGATGCCAAGCTGCCTCTGGTAGACGAGGTGCTGGCTCTGGACGAGGAAAACCGCGCCGCCATGACCCGGGCCAACGAGCTGCGCTCCGCCCGCAACAGCCTGTCCAAGCAGGTGGGCATGCTCATGGGCCAGGCCAAGAAGGACCCCTCCAAGCTGGCTGAGGCCGAGGCTGTTAAGGCTCAGGTCAAGGCCAACGCCGACGAGCTGGCCGCTCTGGAGGTCAAGGAGACCGAGCTGGCGGAAAAGATCCGCAAGATCATGCTCTCCATCCCCAATATCATCGACCCCTCCGTTCCTATCGGCGAGAGCGATGAGTTCAACGTGGAGGTGGAGCGCTTCGGCGAGCCCCTTACTCCCGACTTCGATGTGCCCTACCACACCGAGATCATGGAATCCTTCAACGGCATCGACATGGACAGCGCCGGTCGTGTGTCCGGCAACGGCTTCTACTATCTTATGGGCGACATTGCCCGCCTGCACTCCGGCATTCTGGCCTATGCCCGTGACTTTATGATCGACAAGGGCTTTACCTACTGCATCCCTCCCTTCATGATCCACGGCAACGTGGTGGAGGGCGTCATGTCCCAGACCGAGATGGATGCCATGATGTATAAGATCGAGGGCGAGGACCTGTACCTGATCGGCACCTCCGAGCACTCCATGATCGGCAAGTTCATTGACCAGATCATCCCCGAGGCCAACCTGCCCCAGACCCTGACCTCCTACTCCCCTTGCTTCCGTAAGGAAAAGGGCGCTCACGGCATTGAGGAACGTGGTGTTTATCGCATTCACCAG
>JAFVVH010000076.1 GCA_017502285.1 Oscillospiraceae bacterium
AGCCGGGCGGCTACCTCCATGATGCCGCAAAGGGATAAAAGGCGGATGAGAACGCTGAAGAAGACGACAAAGGCGCAGATGTTCAGCACAGAGGAGAAAGAGTTTTTAATGCTGCTTGTAAATGCGTGTGAGAAGCGAACCGTTTGAAATTGAGGGGGATGGGAAGTCAATGACCGCTTCGTGTCCGGGTGGCCGTAGAAGCGAAACAGCAGCCCCACGCACACAGACGCGGCCATGTGAACAAAGTACAGCAGCAGGCCCACCGTCCCGCTGCCAAAGACTCCGGCACCTACCACGCCCAGAATAAAGGCAGGTCCGGAGTTGTTGCAGAAGGCCAGCAGACGCTGCACCTCTGATTTTGTCAGCTGTTTCGTCTCATACAGCCGGATGGCAGTGCGTGCTCCTACCGGGTAACCACCCACAAAACCCAACACAAGCGCGGAGGCTCCCGGTCCGCCCACACGGAACAGAGGCAGCATGATCCGCTCCAATGACTGCCCAAGGTAACGGGCCATGCCAAGCTCCACCACCAGCGAGGATAACACGAAAAACGGGAACAGGGAAGGGAAAATCACGTTGAAACACAGCTGTAGGCCCTGTCTGCCTGCATCTATGCTTTGAGAGGGGTACACTACCAGCGCCGCCCCGGCGCACAGTAGGGCGATGCCCAACACAAAATCGCGATATTTGGGTTTAGACAGCATGCGCAGCATGGGGACACCTCCACCACAGTGTTTTGAACAGTATATGCGGTGGAGGGCAGGATTAGAAAAAGCCCGGTCTGTTTGGACCGGGCTTTTTGTGTGTGAGGATTACTGACGCTTGCCGACTTTCTTGAACAGGAAACCTGCCAGAAGCACCGCGGCGAAGACGATCAGATAGAACAGCACGGGGAAGGAGAATCCGCCCTCGGCGCTGGCCTTGAGGTAGGGGGTGATACCGTGGGCATACACAGCGGCAAAGACCATGAACAGGCAGGCTGCGATGGCCAGAGAGGGCAGTACGAAGCGCTTGCCCACACCCAGCTCCTTCTCCTTGGCCATCCACATGATGAACATGGGGACATACATGGCGTAGATGGTCACGATGGGCAGCTCAGAGGAGTCAAAGTTGAACAGGCCGAACCAACCGGAGGTGAGGTTGGCACCGTAGAAGTAAACCAGCCAGATAGCACACACGAACAGACCCCAGATGGAGGAGTTGGTGGAGGAGTTGGTGGCGGGATCTACCTGACCAAACATGTGGGGGGAGGGGCCCTCGTTGCGGGCGGCGATGGCGTACATACCGCGGGTGGCGGCTACCATCAGACCGTTGAGGGTGCCCAGGCAGGAGATGACAATGCAGATATTGAGCAGTGTACCGCCCACAGTGCCGAAGATGTTGGAGAAGGCAGTGGTAGCGCCCTGCTCCATGAGTACCTCGTTGGTGGCACCACCGGCCACGCCGATGTAGTACATGATGTAGGCGACCACTACGATGAAGGCGCCCACGACCAGAGCGATGGGCAGGTTACGCTTGGGGTTCTTCAGCTCGGCATTGATGGAGGTGGCCACGATCCAGCCCTCATAGGCAAAGACAGTGGCGACCACAGCGGAGAACAGGGCGGCACCAGTGCCGCCGGAGACTTCATTGACAATGTTGTTGAAGTTGCCGGTGAGGGTGCCGTTGGCCAGACCCACCACGGTGCCCACGATAGCCATAAGGAAGATGGGGATGAGCTTGATAAAGGTGGCGCTGACCTGGAACTTACCGGCCAGCTTGGGGGACAGGGCATTCATGGTGTAGGACGCGATGAGGAAGAAACCGGCCAGAGTCATTACGTTGGCACCGGTGATGTCCCAGCCCAGAATGACACCGAAATAGCGGGCGGACACCCAGGCCAGCACAGAAGTCATGCCGGGGTAGTAGATATTGACCATGAACCAGGCCAGATAATAGGCATAGCCCTTGCCACAGGTGGCCTCGGCATAGTCCACCACGCCGCTGACCTTCTCATAGCGGGTGGCCATGACAGAAAACTGGGCGGAACAGATGATCATCAGCAGGCCGGTGATAGCCCAGGCCGCGATGCCCAGAGGCATGTTGCCGCCGGTGGCGATCAGCACATTCTGCGCCTTGAAGAACACACCGGAGCCGATGACGGTGCCGACCACCATACAGATGGCGGTGATCAGGCCGTATTTGCGTTCGAGTTTGTTTTCCATGGGGTTTTTCTCCTTTATATGTATGATACAGGGGATTCCCGGTTAGGGACGAGGGGGACCAAATGGCATCAATCGTGTACAGAACGATTTGCTTGTTTTCATTTATGCGCAAATCCTACACAGATAGAAAATCCATTAAGACAATCCTATCACAGCTTGTGAGTGTTTGCAAGTTAAATCAGGCTAGATTACGTTGTTTTAGTCGCCAAAGATAGAGTAAAAACAAAAAATACAATTGTGTTTTCCGACATAGTATGATAAAATACCCTGTAAAATGATTTTTGCGCCCTTTGGGCGGGAGAGAGGTGCCTCATGGACAATCGTTTCAGAAGTGCGGCATTTGGCGGCTTTAACCGTCAGGATGTGATGGATTATCTGGAGCGCGCGGCGAAAGAGCACGATCAGCAGATGGAAGAACTGCGTGCTCGGCTGGATCAGGCACAGCAGGAGACGGCACAGTTGCGTGATCAGCTGACCCAGGCACAGGAACAGGCACGGCAGGCCAGAGCCGAGCTGGAGCAGAACACTGCCGACCGCCAAAATGCTCAGGAGCAGTCCGATCTGCTGGTGCAGACCCAGGAAGAGCTGACCCGGCTGCGCGGACAGATCGCCCGGCTGGAGCCGGATGCCGTGGCTTACGCCGCCATCAAGGAGCGCACCGCGGGCATTGAGCTTGAGGCGCACCGCCGAGCACAGGCCATCGTGGACGAGGCGCAGGCTCAGGTGGAGCAGCTGCACCGGGAACAGGCGCTGTGGCTGGAGCGGGTGGAGCGGGACTACTACGACCTGCGAGCCCAGGTAGGAACTACGGTGACGCAAGCTGCCAGTGAGATGGAACGTGTGCGGCAGGGGCTGGACAACATTTCCCTGTGCATGAACAACCAGCACAGCGCGCTGGAGCGGCTGATGCAGACGGCAAAGAGCGATTCCTCAGCAAAAAAGGATTAACCGGCAACTGCATTTGAATAGCATAAATTTAGCCCCCTGCCCGAGTACGGGCAGGGGGCGTTTGTGTTTATCCGTGATTTACCACTCGTCGTCCGGAAGAATGATATCACCGGAAGTGCCTGCACTGGCAATGTTCACTGCGCCAAACAGCGAAATGTCCATCATCGGCTCTTCATAAGTTTTTTTATCCATAGTCCAGGCTCCTTTTAATTCGCATACGCTTCGGCGGAATCGCCATAGCACATCATTGCCTTCACCAGCGCGCCCACGCTTGCGTCATTCTGCATCTCGCTCGCATAGGACTCCACGCTGTAGCACACGGTATCGCTCACTTTGGTATCCCCGTTGTAGAACGTCAGATAGATCGGTTCACTCATCTCGCCGGCTTTCAGGCCGTTGAAATATACGTAGCACATATTATCTTCCGTGCTGATTGCTTCAAACTCACCGGGAGTGAGCGTCCACGTTCTGCCGGACTCGCTACGGATCTTCAACTCAAGTCCGCTCAGATCTTCCGACTGGACCTTGAATCGCA
>JAFVVH010000077.1 GCA_017502285.1 Oscillospiraceae bacterium
AGCCCGTTCTGGCTCTGCTGGACAAGGTGGATGTAAAGGGTATCAGCCACATCACCGGCGGCGGTTTCTACGAGAACATCCCCCGCTCCATCCCCGACGGCCTGTGCGCCAAAATTGACAAGAGCGCCGTCAAGGTGCTCCCCATCTTCGACATGATCGCAAAGTGGGGCAACATCCCCGAGCGCGACATGTTCAACACCTACAACATGGGCGTTGGTATGAGCATCGTGGTCCCTGCCGCCGATGCCGACACCGCGCTGGCCGTTCTGAAGGAGCAGGGCATTGATGCCTACCTCATCGGCTCCATCATCAAAGCTGAGGAAAAGGTGATCCTCGAATGAAGAAGATCGCAGTCCTTGTTTCCGGCGGCGGCACCAACCTGCAGGCCCTGATCGACGCTCAGAGCCGGGGCGAGATCGCAGGCGGCCAGATCACTGCCGTCATCTCCTCTGCCCCCGATGCCTACGCATTGGAACGGGCGGCTAAGGCCGGTATCCCCGGCTACGTGATCGCCAGGAAGGCCTATGCCTCCAACCGGGACATGACACTGGCACTGGTGGATAAGCTCAAGGAACTGAATATCGACCTTGTGGTGCTGGCCGGTTTCATGGTCATCGTCACCGAGGAGATGGTCAAGGCTTTCCCCAATGCCATCATCAACGTCCACCCTGCCCTGATCCCCTCCTTCGCCGGCCCCGGCTGTTACGGACTTCACGTCCATGAAAAGGCGCTGGAATACGGTGTCAAGCTGTCGGGCGCGACCGTCCACTTTGTCAGCGAGGAATGTGACGGCGGCCCCATCATCAGCCAGAAGGCGGTGGAGGTCCTGCCCGACGACACCCCCGAGGTGCTTCAGCGGCGCATCATGGAACAGGCTGAATGGAAACTACTGCCTCAGGCCGTGTCCCTGTTCTGTCAGGACCGTCTGAAGGTGGAGGGCCGCACGGTACGCGTGCTCTGACCCGGCAAAACAACTCAACAGTGTGCGGTATAACTGACGGAAGTGGAATAGACCACAGGGAGTACCGCATGAAACTTGCCGACCGTCTGGGCGCACCGTACCTTTGGGTATCGGTGTGCCCAATTTTATGCGTCTGAGCCGTCGTGAGCAGCACGGATGGACCGGAGCGAGGAATGCAAACCACGCAAACGAGATTGCTGTTTGTGTTCCGAGTCGTAGGGAAGCCGTGCGTCGCGAACAGGCGAGGCGTGTTACTATCGAAAACCGAAAGGAGAAATAACTATGCAGCTTTTGGACTTCAGCAATATTCTCGCCAACCACGCGTATCCCGGCCGCGGCATCATGCTGGGCCGCTCCGCCGACAACTCCAAGGCGGTCATTGCCTACTTCATCATGGGCCGCAGCGAAAACAGCCGCAACCGCATCTTTGAGACCACCCAAGACGGCATCCGTACCAAGGCTTATGACGAGTCCAAGATGGTGGACCCGTCTCTGATCATCTACCACCCCGTTCGCGTGGTGGGTGACACCACCGTAGTCACCAACGGCGACCAGACCGACACCATCCGGGATTTCCTGCTGGATGGCAAGAGCTATATCGAGGCTCTGCGTACCCGTTGCTATGAGCCCGATCCCCCCAACTACACCCCCCGCATTTCCGGTGTGGTGAACAAGGACGGCTCCTACTGCCTGTCCATTCTCAAGTCTGCCGATGCCAACCCCGACTGCAACCACCGTTTCTTCTATGAGTACGACGCTCCCGTGGCCGGCACCGGTCACTTTATCCACACCTATCAGGAAAATCTGGACCCCCTGCCCTCCTTCGAGGGTGAGCCCCGCAAGGTGGCCGTCACTGCCCCCGATGCCGCCACTCTGGCGCAGGAGATCTGGTCCAACCTGAACGCAGACAACAAGGTGTCCCTGTACGTGGAATACCTTGACCTTACCAGCGGCAAGCGCGACAGTGTCATTGTTAACAAACACAACTGAGGAGGATGTCTACATGACCGAACTGGAACTGAAATATGGCTGTAACCCCAACCAGAAGCCTGCCCGTCTTTATATGGAAGGCCGTGAACTGCCCATCACCGTGCTCAATGGAAAGCCCGGCTACATCAACTTTATGGATGCCCTGAACTCCTGGCAGCTGGTCAAGGCCCTGAAAAAGTCCACCGGCCTGCCTGCCGCCGCCTCCTTCAAGCACGTCTCCCCCGCCGGTGCCGCTTTGGGTAAGCCTCTGACCGACGTGGAGCGCAAGATCTACTTCGCCCCCGAGGGCGACCTGTCCCCCATCGCCTGCGCCTATATCCGTGCCCGCGGTGCCGACCGTCTGTGCTCTTTCGGCGACTGGGCCGCCCTGTCCGACGTGTGCGATGCCGATACCGCCCGGTATCTGGCCGCCGAGGTATCCGACGGTGTCATCGCTCCCGGATACACTGACGAGGCACTGGAAATTCTGAAAACCAAGCGCAAGGGCGGCTACAACGTGGTACAGATCGACCCCGATTACGAGCCCGATCCCGCCGAGCGCCGCACCATCTACGGCATCTGGTTCGAGCAGGGCTACAACGACCTGACCATCGACGAGAAGATGCTGGAGAACATCGTTACGGCCAACAAGGAGCTGTCTCAGGATGCCAAAAACGACATGCTCCTGTCCCTCATCACCCTGAAGTACACCCAGTCCAACTCCGTGTGCTATGTCAAGGACGGCATGACCATCGGTGTTGGTGCGGGCCAGCAGAGCCGCATCCACTGCACCCGTCTGGCCGGCAACAAGGCCGACATCTGGTGGCTGCGCCAGCATCCCAAGGTGCTGGGCCTGCAGTTTGTGGACAACATCCGCCGTCCCGACCGTGACAATGCCATCGACATCTACATCTCCGATGAGCACGACGACGTGCTGGCCGAAGGTGTGTGGCAGAACACCTTTAAGGTCAAGCCCGAGGTGCTCACCGAGGCCGAGAAGAAGGAGTGGATCGCCAAGATGTCCGGTGTGACCGTGGGCTCCGATGCCTTCTTCCCCTTCGGCGACAACGTAGAGCGCGCCCGCAAGTCCGGTGTGCAGTACATTGCCCAGCCCGGCGGCTCCATCCGTGACGACCAGGTCATTGCCACTGCTGACAAGTACGGTATGGTCATGGCATTTACCGGCATCAGACTGTTCCACCACTGAGTCGTCGCAAACTGCGTATCGTTCGCATCCGGATACATCCGAATGCTCATTCACTTCGTTGCTCCTCCTTTCCAAACCAAACCCGCTGTGCTGGGCTTTGGTTTGGTTGACGGGGGATAGCGGTAAGGAGATTTTATATGAAAGTATTAGTCGTTGGCGGTGGTGGCCGCGAGCACGCCATCTGCTGGAAACTGGCCCAGTCCCCCAAGGTGGCCGAGCTCTACTGCGCCCCCGGCAATGCCGGTATCGCACAGGTAGCCACCTGCGTTCCCATCAAGGCAACCGATGTGGACGCTATGGTAAAGTGGGCCAAGGAAAATGCCATGGACTTTGTCATGGTGGCCCCCGATGATCCCCTTGCTCTTGGCATGGTGGACGCGCTGGAAAAGGCCGGAATCCCCGCCTTTGGCCCCCGGGCCAATGCCGCCATCATCGAGGCCAGCAAGGCTTTTTCCAAAGAATTGATGAAGAAATACAACATTCCAACTGCCAAGTACGAGACCTTTACAGACCTTGATGCTGCGCTGTCTTACATCCGCGAGCAGGGTGCCCCCATCGTGGTCAAGGCCGATGGTTTGGCCCTTGGCAAGGGTGTTGTGGTCGCCGCCACCGTGGCCGAAGCCGAACAGGCCGTGCGTGAAATGATGGAGGACAAAAAGTTCGGCGACTCCGGCTCCACCGTAGTCATTGAGGAGTGTATGGTGGGTCCCGAGGTCACCGTGCTGGCCTTCTGCGACGGCGAGCACCTGGTCCCCATGCTTTCCAGCCAGGACCACAAGCGGGCCTATGACGGCAACAAGGGCCCCAACACGGGCGGCATGGGTGCCTTCTGCCCCTCCCCCAACTACACCCCCGAAATTGCCCAGTTCTGCACAAAGCACATTTTCCAGCCCACTGTGGACGCGCTGAAGGCAGAGGGCCGCCCTTTCAAGGGTGTCATTTATTTCGGTCTGATGCTGACCAAGGACGGTCCCCGCGTAGTGGAGTATAATGCCCGCTTCGGTGATCCAGAGACTCAGCCCATCCTGTCCATGCTGGACACCGACCTGATTGATATTTTCCAGGCCTGTGTCAACGGCACACTGGATAAGGTGGACATTAAGTGGAAGGCCGGTGCCGCCTGCTGCATCGTACTGGCCTCCGGCGGCTATCCTGTGTCCTATCAGAGTGGCTACCCCATCTCCGGTCTGGACGAGGCCGGCAAGCTGGCCACCGTCTTCCATGCCGGCACCAAGCGCAATGACAACGGCGAGATCGTCAACGCAGGTGGCCGCGTGCTGGGCGTCACCGCCGTTGGCCGAACCCTGGGCGATGCCATTGAAAAGGCCTACACCGCCTGCAAGCCCATCTCCTGGACGGATATGCACATGCGCACCGACATTGGAAAGGTATAAATCACCGTATCCCCACCGCCTCGGGCGGTGGGGATTTTTTCTGACTTGCGCTAATTTTCCACGTTTGTTATAATGAACAAAATGTTTCCCGTAAAAAGGGGGTATTCCCATGACCATACAGCAGCTGGAGTACATTCTGGAAGTAAACCGTGCCGGTTCCATGTCCAAGGCCGCTAAAAACCTATTTGTATCCCATTCCAGCGTGAGCAATTCCGTTGCCGCACTGGAGGAAGAACTGGGCTTCCCTGTGTTCGAGCGCAGCTATCAGGGTGTAATCCCCTCCACGCAGGGCCGCGAGGTACTGGAGCACGCCGCCCAGGTGTGTGAGCATCTGCGCCGTATGCGTAGCGGAAAAAACCCGCCCAGCCGGCGCATCCGTATCGAAACCACCCACTCCCATTGCTGCTCCAATGCCCTGCTGCATCTGCTGGAGGAGTGTCGTGGTCAGGATGATCTGCGTTTTTACCACGAGACCTATCACACCTCTAAAACCGCCTTGGGCAAGCTGGCCACCTTTGATTTGGATCTGGTGGTGCACTCCTGCATGTCCAACTTCTTACATGAATTTAAAAAGGAGGTCGCCCAGCACGGCTTGGAATGGAAGCACCTTGGTATCCTTCCCGGTGTCATTAAGATCGGCCCAAAACACCGACTGTATCACAAGCCGGATCTGACCCCCCGGGATTTCAAGGACGAAGTCATCATCGACGCACCCCAGGCCAACGTAGCCAATTCCAGTGCCATGAAGGCGCTGATCGGCTTTGACCCGGACCGTGCTTTGCTGGTCACCACCCGGGAAAACCGCTACGAGCTGGTATCCAAAGGGTTTGGCTTTGCCATCGGCCGCAAGTCTCCGGAATACATTGACCGTCAATACGGCTTGCGCAATGTGCTGCTGCCCGAGATCCAGCATCATCAGTTCTATATTTTCAACCCTGCCCGTCCCCTTGGCCCCGAGCTGCAGCGGTACATCGCCCTGCTGGAGGAAGAGCTGGCCCCCCTGCGCATTGACTGAATTTATAAAGGCCGACACCCGGTGGGTGTCGGCCTTTAGCTGTTCAAAAATAGTTGCAGCCCTTTGGTCAAAATAGAATCCCCATCCGTATGCCTGCGCAGTATAATATAATGAAACGTTTTTTACATTCCAGTACTATGATTTCAGGAGGAAAACAAATGAAAAAGACGATTTTCGCTCTTCTTTCGCTTGTTCTGCTGCTGGGCTGTCTGGTATTCCCTGCAGCTGCAACCGACGAAAGCGAACAAACCGATCCCCCCCTCAGGGTACTGACCATCGGTAATAGTTACACCAAGGACTCCATGCCGCTGATCAACAAGATCGCCATGGCCCATGGGGAGGAGCCCATGGTGCTGGGCTGGCTGTACTACGCTGGCTGTACGCTGAAGCTGCACTATAGCTACGGCTCCGGCAACAAAGCCTACTACGACTACTTTAAAAACGAAACCGGCACCAGTGTCAAAACCGCGGATACCACTCTGCTGCACGCCCTTCAGGATGACGACTGGGACATCATCTTCCTCCAGCAGGCCCCCTGTGAGTCCGCTATGCCTGAGACTTTCGACACTCACCTGGACAACCTGATCAGCTTCGTCAACGAGCACGAGCCCAACGCCCAGCTCGGCTGGCATATGACCTGGGCCTACCAGAAGGCCTATCAGGCCGTTGGCAGCGGATGGCAACAAGGCCTGGATAAACCTACATACGCCAGTACATTCGCTTCGCGGTTCGGTGGCGACCCCTACACCATGTATACGAAGATCGTCGAGACCACTCAGGACAAGGTTCTGTCCCGCAAGCTTGAGGGGACTGAGGACCCCGAGTTCATCAAGGTGACCCCCTCCGGCACCGCCATTGAAAATGCCCGCAGCAGCTACTTTGGCGATAACCTGCAGCGCGACTGCTATCACCTGAACCAGATTGGCCGAATCATCACCGCCTACACCTGGTACGCCACCCTGACCGGGAAGGACCAACTGGACTCCATCATGCTGAGCGACGCTGATGCCGAAATGACTCTGTCCGAAGATGACCGTAAGGTCATTCTGGAATCGGTGAACAACGCTCTGGCCAAGCCCTATGAGCGCACTCAGTCCACGAACACCGAGCGCCCGGACGAGAAGGTCTACTTTGTTCTGCCCAAGCCCGACGCCGCCGGCGGCACAGTGGAAGCCTATGATCAGGCCGCCCCCACCAAAAAAGTGAATGTAACTTATGACAGCATGGTGAATGTAGTCAGCAACAACACTTTCTACAAACTGGAGGACGGCGTGTTGACCGGTCTGCGACTCTACAATGCCCCGGTCGCCATAGTAGGTTATCACAACTTCTTCAAATCCTATGACGCCGAAACTCAGACCCTGCATTTAACGGACGATTTCAACGCGACCAC
>JAFVVH010000078.1 GCA_017502285.1 Oscillospiraceae bacterium
CCTGCGGCAAGCACAACTGGACCGACATCCGTCAGTTCAACCTGATGTTCAAGACCTTCCAGGGTGTCACCGAGGATGCCAAGAACACCGTTTACCTGCGTCCCGAGACCGCTCAGGGCATCTTCGTCAACTTCCAGAACGTCCAGCGCACCACCCGCCGCAAGCTGCCCTTCGGTGTGTGTCAGGTGGGCAAGTCCTTCCGTAACGAGATCACTCCCGGCAACTTCACCTTCCGTACCCGCGAGTTCGAGCAGATGGAGCTGGAGTTCTTCTGCAAGCCCGGCACCGAGCTGGAGTGGTTCGCCTACTGGAAGCAGTTCTGCCACCAGTGGCTGCTGGATCTGGGCATGAAGGACGAGAATCTACGCCTGCGCGACCATGACCCGGAAGAGCTCTCTCATTACTCCAATGCCACCACCGATTTCGAGTTTGTCTTCCCCTTCGGCTGGGGCGAGCTGTGGGGTGTTGCCTCCCGTACCAACTTTGACCTGAACGCTCACCAGACCACCTCCGGCAAGGATCAGACCTACTTCGATCAGGAGACCAACGAGCACTATATCCCCTACGTGGTGGAGCCCTCTCTGGGCGCTGACCGCGTGACTCTGGCCTTCCTGTGCGATGCCTATGACGAGGAAGTGGTGGATGCCGAGAAGAACGACGTGCGTACTGTTCTGCGTCTGCATCCCGCTCTGGCTCCCTTCAAGGTGGCCGTGCTCCCCCTGTCCAAGAAGCTGGCCGACAAGGGCCGCGAGATCCAGACCGAGCTTAGCAAGTACTTCATGGTGGACTACGACGATGCCGGCTCCATCGGCAAGCGCTACCGCCGTCAGGACGAGATCGGCACTCCCTACTGTGTCACCGTGGACTTCCAGACCGTGGGTAGCGAGACTGAGGAGGCCGACAACTGCGTCACCGTCCGCGACCGTGATACCATGGAGCAAATTAGAATGCCCATCAGCGAGCTGAAGGCTTGGCTGGAAAAGAAGATGGAGTTCTAAATTAAGCGTCTGAGCCGTCGTGAGCAGCACGGATGGACCGGAGCGCGGAATACAAACCAAGCAAACATCGTTTGCTGTTTGTGTTCCAAGTCGGAGGGAAGCCGTGCGTCACGAACAGGCGAGGCGTGATATCGCGTTCCATACCATACACAAAAAAACGGCAGTCCATACGGACTGCCGTTTTCTTTTTCCAATAGACCTTTTCCCCAAACTGTGCTATGATAGGAGCATCCATTATAAAGGGGCTGTGACCCATGACGAATAAAATCAAGCGCCATCTGGCCCGGTTCGACCTGCTGGCCAAATACCCCATGGAGGAATACGGTTACTCCAAGCTGTGGCTGTTCTGGGACTATCTGTGGGCGTGGGTGTTCCACCGGTGCACGCTGATGGATTATTTCCTGTATCATTTCTATCATTTGAGCTATCGTGGGCGGAAGGAATATGTCTGCCTGTGGGCGGCCCGGGACTACCACAGGCTGAACCCCAAAAGCGTCTTTGAGGCGCTGGAGGAAAAGGACCGCTTTCTGGACCGTTTTGATGCCTTCGTCCATCGTGACTGGGTGGGCCGCAATTTCCGCTCCAGCCGGGAGGACTTCCGCGCTTTCTGCCAAAAGCACGACCGGTGCATCCTCAAGCGCCGCACCGACTACGGCGGCGCGGGTGCCGAACTGGCCGACCTGTCCGCGGACACGGCGGACGAGCTGTACGACCGCATGGTAAGAGAGGACCTGATCGCCGAGGAGCTGGTCACCCAATGCGACGAGATGGCCGCCCTGCACCCCCATTCGGTCAACACCGTGCGGGTGCTCACCGTAGGCGACAAGATCTTCGGCGCCACCCTGCGGCAGGGCTCCGGCGGCAGTTTTGTGGACAACAGCTCTGCCGGCGGCTTCTTCTCCCCGGTGGATGTGGACACGGGCATCGTAGCCGTATCCGGCATCGACAAGGACGCCCGTCAGGTGCTCATCAACCCCACCACCGGCATGACCATCCCCGGCTTCCAGATCCCCATGTGGGCCGAGACCTGCAAAATGCTCTCCGAAGCCGTCAAGCTCATCCCCGACGCGGTGATGGTGGGCTGGGACGTGGCCTACACTCCAGACGGCCCCATTCTGATCGAAGGCAATGCCTACCCGGGCATTTTCATCCATCAGGGCAACTACCGCGGCCTTGCCCGCTCCCTGAAACAGGCCGTCAACACCGCCAAGAAGTAGTATAATGTATAAAGGAGGTACAGGCCATGAAGCTGGCCGGACTGCAAAAACTTACCCTGCTGGATTTCCCCGGCCACGTGGCCTGCACCGTATTCACCGCCGGGTGCAACCTGCGCTGTCCCTTCTGCCATAACAGCGAACTGGTCCTTCCCGAGCGAAAACCACTCCTCATGGATGAGGAGGACTTCTTCTCCTTCTTAAAAAAGCGAACGGGTATTCTGGAAGGTGTATGCGTCACCGGCGGTGAACCCTTGCTCCAACAGGATATTGCGGGCTTCCTGCGCCGCATCAAGGACCTTGGTTTTTCCGTCAAACTGGACACCAACGGCTGTTTTCCAACCGTCCTGCGCTCCCTTGTGGCGGAAGGCTTGGTGGACTTTGTGGCCATGGACATCAAAAACAGTCCCGCCCGCTACGGCCAAACGGCAGGAATCCCCGATTTGGACCTGACCCCCATTCGGGAAAGCGTGGCCTTTCTCCTGTCCGGAGCTGTGGACTACGAATTTCGCACCACCGTGGCCGCCCAGTTCCACGATGAGGACAGTTTCCGGGACATTGCCCGCTGGATCGCCGGCGCAAAGCGATACGCCCTGCAGGAATTTAAGGACTCCGGTGACATCCTCACAGGTGGTCTGACCCCCTGCTCCCCCGAGCAGATGCAGGCATTTCTTTCCATTTTGAGGCCCTGTATTCCCGGGGCATTTCTGCGCGGAAACGAGTAAACCCCTGTCATATCAATGCTTTAACGGCGTTCCGACCCTCTCGTGGTCGGAACGCCGTTTCCACAATATGTTGTGTTTTGCCAAAAAATTCTTTTCAATATATTGTTTTTGCACCTTGACAGACAGACACAATATATGGTATATTGTGCAGGCAAACCCTCAATATGCACACAAGTGCATGTTGTTGCATCGTGAAAGAGAGAAAGGAGAACGCACTATGTATATGGTCACCAAGCGCGACGGCGCCAAAGCCGCCTTTGATGTTTCCAAAATCAGTGCCGCCATCACCAAGGCCTTTGAGGCTCAGGGAAAGCAGTACCATCCCTCCGTCATTGATATGCTGGCCCTGCGTGTCACCGCAGAGTTCGAACCCAAAATCAAGGACGGCCTCATCGCCGTGGAGGACATTCAGGACTGCGTGGAGAAGGTCCTGTCCGAGGCGGGCTATGCCGACATTGCCAAGGCCTACATCCTGTACCGCAAACAGCGCGAGAAGGTCCGCAATCTGAACTCCACCATGCTCAACTACCGTGATCTGGTGGACGACTACCTGCAGATCAACGACTGGCGCGTGAAGGAGAACTCCACCGTCACCTACTCCGTTGGCGGTCTGATCCTGTCCAACTCCGGCGCCATCACCGCCAACTACTGGCTCAGCGAGATCTACGATCAGGAGATCGCCGAGGCGCACCGCTCCGCCGACATCCATATCCATGACCTGTCCATGCTCACCGGCTACTGCGCCGGCTGGTCCCTGAAGCAGCTGATCCAGGAGGGTCTGGGCGGCATCCCCGGCAAGATCACCTCCTCCCCCGCCGGCCACCTGTCCACCCTGTGCAACCAGATGGTCAACTTCCTGGGCATCATGCAAAACGAGTGGGCGGGCGCCCAGGCATTCTCCTCCTTCGACACCTATCTGGCTCCCTTCGTCAAGGTGGACAACCTGACTCAGAAGGAAGTCAAGCAGTGCATCCAGTCCTTTGTCTACGGCGTGAACACCCCCAGCCGCTGGGGCACCCAGGCGCCCTTCTCCAACATCACGCTGGACTGGACCGTCCCCGCCGATCTGGCCGACCTGCCCTGCATCGTGGGTGGTAAGGAGCTGGACTTCTGCTACAAGGATTGTAAGGCCGAGATGGACATCATCAACAAGGCCTTCATCG
>JAFVVH010000079.1 GCA_017502285.1 Oscillospiraceae bacterium
GAAGTGGCCCTGCTATCCGGGATATTGGTGGCAGCGCTCATGGGTGCATACCTTGACCGGGAACAGGCGGCGCTGGCGGACAGCGTGATCCGGCTGCACGTCATCGCCAATTCGGACAGCCGTGCCGATCAGGAACTGAAATATCAGGTGCGGGACCGCATCCTCACCGAGGCTGCCGCTCTCTACCAGCCCGGGGATGATCTGCAGCAGGTGCGCAAAAGTATGGAGGACAACCTGACCCTGCTGGCACAGGCGGGGCGGGAGGTGGTGGAGGAGCAGGGGTATGACTACCCGGTGTCTGCCAAACTGGAACGCACGTGGTTTCCCACCAAAAAGTATACGGATTTTGCCCTTCCTGCGGGCAACTACACGGCCCTGCGCATTGTAGTGGGGGAGGGGAAGGGGGAAAACTGGTGGTGTGTGGCCTTTCCGCCTCTGTGTCTGGGTTCGGTGAGCGAAACGGTGGATGAGGCCGCCGCCGCGGGTAGTTTTACCCCCGAACAGGTCTCCCTCATCACCGGAGAGAGCGGCGGCTACGTGGTCAAATTCAAGGCCATGGAGTTGTGGGAAGAATTTAAGAAGATGTGGGAGTAAAAACATCCTCCGTATGACACAGTGCATACGGAGGATGTTAATTTATTTGGTTATTTTTTGGCGATTACAATGGGCTGGTAAAAACCGGTCTCTTCCGGAAACAGCCATGTTACCGTGCCGCACCCGTTGGACTGAAGCAGGTCGGTCAATTCCTGCCTGCGGGTTGCTCGGTATTTACATTCGAACTTGCTGATTTGCAGCGGTTCTTCGTCATCAATGATGTATTGGACCAGCTTGTAACAATCGTCGTTCCAATCCCACGTTTGGAAGGATACCCGCTGACCCTTGTCGGTCTTATGGATATAGGGAGGGGAATAGGGGGGCTTGGTGGCAAGCAGCGCATCGTAATCCCGAATACTGGCGACAAACATACCACCGGTAGTCAGCCGATCGGTAATGCTTTTGATTGCAGCCTCCAAATCCTTAGTAGTGAGCATATGGGGCAGCGCATTGTCCATAGCTATGACAATGTCGAATGGATCGGGAAAGGTGTCCGACAAAGCACAGAAGTCAGCGCGTTCAAAGCGAATCGTTACGTGATGGTTTGCGGCACGCTTTTTTGCTTCGATCAGTTCCCCTTCGCTGATGTCCGAAGCCGTTACCTGATAACCAAGAGAAGCAAGGCCGATGGCCTGTGTTCCGATTCCACAAGCACAATCAAGAATGTCAGCCGAACGATCAAATCCATGGTCCTGAAAGAGCTTGTCTAAAAGCAGTGCTTGTTCCTGTGTAGTGGATTGCCAGTCAAGAAAAAGTTTATCGTATTGAGAGGCCAAATTATCATAAAATGTCTGCGTAATATTCATATTGCTACCTCAATCCCCATTAGTCTGCCGCCGCAGCAGGGACAGAGGCGGCACGGCCTTGGGCAGCTGCATTTGAAACTGCATCTGGGGCTTTCGCGGCTCGGCGAGGGGATTACCCTCCATGTCCGTCATCTGAGGCACGGTAAAGGCCACAGCCGGGGTGTCCGGGCCGATGACCTCCATGGCATCGCCTGCGGCAAACTTGTTGCGCAGGGACAGAGTGGCAAGGCCCTCGGGGGTGCAGTCCTCCACCACCGCGCACACCTGCCAGTCCCGGATGTACCGGGCATCCTCGTAAAACTGGCCGGGGTGACCGAAGTAGAAGCCGGTGGAATAGTGCCGGTGACTGACCTTTTCCACCTCGTCCCGCCAGACCGGGTCAAGGGGCTGACCGGCTACCGCCGCGTCGATGGCATGGCGGTAGGCGGAGGTGACGATGGCGGCATAGTAGGCGGACTTGGCCCGGCCCTCGATCTTTAGGGAGTCAAGCCCTGCATCCATCAGCTCCTTCACGTGGTCGATCATGCACATGTCCCGGGAGTTCATGATGTACGTGCCCTTTTCGTCCTCAAAAACGGGGAAGTACTCCCCGGGCCGCTTTTCCTCCATGAGCGCGTACTGATAGCGGCAGGGCTGGGCGCAGGCACCACGGTTGGAGTCCCGGCTTGCGTCAGTCATGTAGTTGGACAGCAGGCACCGCCCGGAGTAGGATACGCACATGGCTCCATGGACAAAAGCCTCGATCTCCAGCGTTTTGGGGGTCTTGGTCCGAATTTCACGGATCTCGTCCAAAGACAGCTCCCGGGCAAGAATCACACGGCTTGCGCCCAAGTCGTGCCATGTAGTGGCGGATTGATAGTTGACGATGCTGGCCTGAGTGGAGATATGCACCTCTACCTTGGGCGCGTAGCGCTTGGCGAGGGAGAGCACACCCACGTCGGCGGCAATGACCGCGTTTACACCCGCGTCCTGCAAAAACTCCAACCACTCGGGCAGGCGGGCCACTTCCTCGTTGCGGGGCATGGTGTTGCAGGTCACGTGAACACGCACACCTTTCCCATGCGCCAGCTTGACTGCCTCGCGCAGTTCATCGGAGGTGAAGTTGCCCGCAAAGGAGCGCATGCCGAAGGAGGTGCCGGCCAGATAGACCGCATCCGCACCGTAGGCAAGGGCCATGTGCAGACGTTCCATATCACCGGCGGGAGCCAGCAGTTCGATTTTTTTCTGAGCCATAACGATCTCTCTTTTCAAGCAGAATTCCGCCCGGATGCCCAAGGACATCCGGGCAGAGTGCGTTATTTGTAGAGCTTCTGGGTATGCATCCAGTTGAGCATGCTGTTGTAGTCCCGGAAGAACTTATGGGTGCCGTTGTCACCCAGCGCGTAATAGTAATTGCCTGTCTTGTCCGGGTTCAGGGCCGCCTTGATGGAGGCCAGACCGGGGTTGGCGATGGGAGCGGGGGGGAGACCGGGATACTTATAGGTGTTGTAGGGGGAGTCGATAGCCTTGTCCGCCTCGGTGGGGGTCTTTCCGGTGAGGTAATACAGGGTGGCGTCGATCTGCAGATAGCCGTTGGTGCCAGCGGCGGCATTGGGGTATTCCAGACGGTTATAGATGACGGAGGCGATCTGCCCCCGATCCTTGCCGGAGGTCTCGCGCTCAATGAGGGAGGCCACGGTCAGATACTGGCGCAGGGAGTACTTGCTCTTGGCCACCTGATCGCGCATCTCCTCGGTATACTGGGTATCAAAGTTCTGCAGCAGTTTGTTGATAACGAACTTAGGATCGTGGTTGACATAAAATTCGTAGGTGTCGGGGAACAGGAACCCTTCCAGTCGGTTGGCATCGCCCAGAGGAATGTCCTGCAGGAAGGAGAAGCCGTAGTTATAGTTGGCGGCATAGTCCATCAGATCGTCTGCGCCGGCCACACCGTTGGCCTCCAGCAGTTGGAAGGTTTGGGCAATGGTGTAGCCCTCGGGGATGGTGACCTCCACCACCACGCGGCTGTCCGAGCCCGCGCCCATGCCCGCGATCAGGGAGCGGAAATCCATGCTGGTGTCCAGATTGTAAGCGCCCGGACGCAGCTTTTTTTCTCCGTCGGTGACGGCGGAGAATATGCGGAACAGGAGTCGGGAGTCGATCAGTTCATTTTGCTCCAGCAGCTTGGCCACTTTGCCCATTTTGGCCTTATAGGTGGTTTGGGTAGTGCCATCCTGCTGAGCCTTCTTTTTGATGGAAAAGTAATCCTCGGACAGGACCACGGTGGCGGTGTGCTCGGGCTTGTTCAGGGCCAGTACATCGTTGGCCGCGATCCAGCAAAGGGCAGCCAGCAGTACGGAAACACCGATGACGCACACGATATACAGCATGGCAAAGCCGGCGGCGCGTCCGGTGTTCCTTCTGCGCCGTCTGCGGCGTGGGGCTTGATTTTCCTGAGACATTTCGGTCAGCTCCTAACTTTCATACCGGGGAGGGGAACTCTGGACAGGGCCTCTCCATAGTATGGGATGGTACGGCACCAAGGACGAAATATCGTCCGGGTGACTATTTAAATGAGGTGAAGTTACATGTGTTGTGGTAACAACGGTTGGGGCGGAAACAGCTGCCTGTGGATCATTATTCTGATCATCATCCTGTTCTGCTGCTGCGGCAGCGGCAGCACCGGCGGCAACAACTGCGGTTGCGGCTGCGGCTGCGACAACGACTGCGGCAACGGTTGCTGCTGAGAATAGGCGGGGCTTCGGCCCCGCTTATTTTATGTTCAGCACAGCGCCAGGGGTAATGACTATATCCACCGGCCGGTCGTGGGGCTCGGTGGGCAGCGCGTTGTGCAGCAGCTCCTGACGGCACAGGCCTACAGTGATCCCAGAGAAAGACTCCAGCCAGCGGTCATAGTAACCGCCGCCCATGCCCAAACGGAAGCCCCGGCGGTCATAGCACAGGGCGGGCACAAGGACAAGGTCGACATCCTTTGCATCGATCAGGGGACAGTCCGCATCCGGCTCTAATATACCCAAAGGGTGTTTGACGGGCGGGCGGTCAGGGCAGTACTGCCGCACCTCCATTTGCCGTCCGGGCAGCATCCGGGGCAGAGCGATCCGCTTGCCGCGCCCCAATAGAGGTTCAAACAGCCGGGCGGTGTCCGGCTCGGTGCCTGTACCCCAAAAGAGGAACAGGGTGTTGGCCTGCTCCACCTGTGGCAGGGAGAGGAAGACGGAAAACAGCGTTCGGTCCTCTGCTTCACGGTCCGCAGCCGACAGGCTGAGCAGCTGATTACGAATCAACTGCCGCTGTTGAGCCTTTTTCTCAGCCGTAGTAATAGACACTTTTGCGGACCTTTTCAGCCTTCTCGGCGCCACGCAGCACTTCGATAAGTTTGAAACCGAAGGTAAAGGCGGAGCCAGCGGCCTCGCCGGTGATGATATTACCGTCTACCACCACGGGGCAGTTGTGTGTGGTGTCCGCTCCGGTAAGACGGTCCAGCATGGAGGGGTAGCACACGGCCTGCTTGCCGTCCAGATAGCCCAGCTCAGCCAGAATGGTGGGAGCAGCGCAGATGGCGGCCAGCTTGATGCCCTTTTCGTGGGCTGCGCGGATCAGGTCCATGGCGGAAGAAGAATTCTTGATGGCATCCACACCGCCCAGTCCGCCGGGCAGGACGACAAGCTCCAGCTCGTCTACATTCACATCGGAAAGGGCACAGTCGGCCTTGACAGTGATGTCGTGTGCGCCGGTGATCTCCATGCCGTCCACGCCGGCCATACAAACGGGGATATTGGCCCGGCGGAGCATGTCGGCGGGAACGAGGGCCTCGGCCTCTTCAAAGCCGGTACCGAGCAGAATACATACCATAGCAGAACCTCCTGTTATCAACGAACTTAAGGTAAAATTACTTTACAGTAAAGGGGAGACCAGCGACCAGATCTGATCGTGGATCTCTTCAATGGAACGCAGTTTTCCATCCTTCACGCAGGGAATGACTGTCCAGCCAAGTACTTTGGCCGCCTGCAGGGCGGCGGTGCGGCAGGCGGACAGGTAGCCGTCATCTACCTCGTGAATGTCAGCGGTGGTGTTGGTGGCTTGTTCCCGGCTGCGCAGCAGCTTGACCGCGAAGTCGGTGGGCATGTCCAGATACAGGACAAGATCGGCCCGGGGCAGTTCCAGCCGGTCATGTTCAAACTCGTCCAGCCAGCGGCAGAAGTCGTCCCGCTCACTCTCGGGCAGCTTGGCAGACTGATGCACTGCGTTGGAGGTGGTGTAGCGGTCAGCAAGGATCAGACCACCGTTTTTATAATAGTCTCCCCAAACTTTTTTCATAGAGGCATAGCGGTCCACCGCGTAGAAGGCGGACGCGGCATAGGGGTTTACGTCGCCGGGATGGGAGCCGAATTCGCCTGCCAGATACATGCGGATCAGGGCGGAGGAGGGTTCTTTGTACTGGGGAAAGACCAGCTTTTCATAGCTTGTGCCCTGTTCGGCAAGCCGGTCACACAGGGCCTTGAATTGGGTGGACTTGCCGGAGCCGTCCGTACCCTCGAAAACGATCAGTCTGCCGGACATCACACTTCCTCCTTCATCCCGCCGGTGAGTCGGGCTTTTACAGCCTTCACAAGGATCAGCGGCAGCTTGGCCATGCGACCGATGCGCTTGGGCTCTTTCTTCAAACGGTAAGCCCATTCTAAATTCAGCTTTTGCCAGCGTTCGGGAGCGCGCTCCACCACACCGGCATACACGTCCAGTGAACCACCCAGACCCATAGCCAGCTTTGCGCCCAGCTCCGGGCCGTGTTGGGCCATGAACTTTTCCTGACGGGGCGCACCCAGACAGACGAACAGCAGGTCGGCATTGGCCGCTTTGACCGCCTGTACCACGGGCTCGTCCTCCTTAAAGTAACCGTCGTGGGTGCCGCAGATGGTCAGGTTGGGGAACTGCTCCTTGATGCGCTGTCCGGCCAGCTCCGCCACACCGGGCTTGGCGCCCAGCAGGAACACCCGGCCGCCCACCTTGTCCATGTGGGCCAGCATCCCGGCGGAAAACTCGATGCCGGGGACTCGGGACTTCAAAGGAGTGCCCAGCAGCTTGGCGGAAAAGATTACGCCAATGCCGTCGGGGATGACCAGATCGGCGCCGTTGAGGACGCGGCGGAATTCCTCGTCCTTTTCCGCGGCAAGCACAAATTCCGGGTTGGGAGTGACCACATAGTGAAAGCCGGGCTGCTCCATCAGCTCAATGCCCCGGGCCACCGCTTCGTCCATGGTCACGTTATCAAAACCAACACCAAGCACGTTGATCTTCATGGTACATGCCTCCTGCAAATATTGTTGGCATAATTATCTAATATCATAGCACAACCGGGCGAAAAAGTCCATATGGCAAGGCGGGATAAGAACAAAAGAAAAGGTCAGGGCATTGCCCTGACCTGCTGCTTATATGGAGGAAAGGGTCAGAATAGCGGAGATGGCTTTTTGAACATGCTCTTTTCGTTTGGGGTCAAGGGCAGAAATCTGACGGGCCAGTACGAGTGCTTCATCATCAGCATCGCTCTGACCAAAGAAAAGATAGTCGGCACTGATGCCGAGCAGGAGGCAGAGTTTTTCCAAAACCTCCAGCGACGCGCCGGAAACACCCCGCTCGATGGCACTGAGGTGGTTTGGAGTCAGGCCAAGAAACTCAGACAGCTTTTCCTGTGTATAACCCGCATGTTCCCGCGCGGCTTGAATATTTGTTCCGATTTTGGTATTGATAGCTTTTTTTTTCCGCATAGTAACACCTCTATGTCATTAGTTTATCCAATGACATACTTACAGACCACGGTGCAATACAATTACTAAAAACAACGACGACATATTGACTTGTGATTGCGAGGATGGTATACTGCTGGAAAAGGCGCTGGGCGAAAGTGGAGCGCTGAAAAAAGGAGAGAAAAATATGAGTAAAATGAGTACATGTAAGCATTGCGGTGCGGAAATCGCTGCAAACGCAAAAAGCTGTCCGCAGTGTGGCGGCAAGAACAAAAAGCCGATTTATAAGAGAGGCTGGTTCATTGCACTTTGCGTGATCGTGGTGGTCGCGGCAGTATCTTCTGCTGGAGGAGAAGAGAGCACACCGGCAGGCGGTGCTTCCGGAAGTGAGGTCCCGCCTGTATCTGTGTCAACGTCAGCTGCGGCCTCGGTCCCGGTGGAAGATGAAATCGTGTATACCGTTTGCAAAGTGGACGACATGATGGATATGCTTAATAATAATGCAATGAAAGCGGAAAGCACCTATGATGACCAGTACGTGGAGGTTACCGGACGGCTGGATGTAATCGACAGTGACGGAAAGTATATTAGTCTTTTTCCAATCAAAAACGAGTGGGCATTTATTGGTGTGCAGTGTTACATCAAAAACGATGTGCAAAAGCAGCAGGTTGTCGAGATGTCCAAAGGGGATAGAGTTACTGTCCGGGGGAAAATCACCTCGGTGGGAGAACTGCTGGGTTATCAGCTGAATATCATTGAAATTGTGAAATAACGGTGGAAAAAGCACCTGCTTTGGCAGGTGCTTTTTCTATGGGTTATCCTTGCTCCAAAACAGGAAAACTGGTATACTAACATAGCAAATAGCTATATTAGCAAACCAAGGAGGAACAGCCATGAAACTCATGGTCCTGGACGGCAACTCCATTGTCAACCGCGCCTTCTACGGGGTCAGTCAGAATCTGACCACCCGGGACGGTCAGCCCACCAATGCCATTTTCGGCTTTCTCAATATTCTGAACAAGCTGCTGGAGGAGGAGAAACCGGACGGCCTGTGCGTCACCTTTGACCGCAAGGCACCCACCTTCCGCCATCTGGCCTATGAGGGCTACAAGGCACAGCGCAAGGGCATGCCCGAGGAGCTGGCAAGCCAGATGCCAATTTTAAAGGAAGTTCTTGCCGCCATGAATATCCCCGCCTATGAAATGGACGGCTGGGAGGCAGACGACCTCATCGGTACCATTTCCGTTAAGGATACCGCTGCCGGATGGGATACGGTAGTCGTTACGGGGGATAAGGACTCCCTGCAGCTCATCACCGATACCACCACCGTCAAGCTGGTGTCCACCCGCATGGGGCATACCACCACCCGGGACATGACCCCGGACAGCTTCCGGACGGAATACGGCTTTGACCCCGTTCACATCATCGACCTGAAGGCGCTCATGGGCGACTCCTCCGACAACATCCCCGGTGTGAAGGGAGTAGGGGAGAAAACGGCCATGGCCCTTGTCCAGCGCTATCACAGCATTGACGCGCTCTTTGCCGCCATGCCCGAGCCGGAGATGGAGCCGGGTGTTCCTGCCAAGACCGGTGTAGTCAAGAAGCTGGCCGAGGGCGAGGGGGACGCGCGCATGTCCTATGACCTTGCAACTATCCGTACCGATGCACCGGTGGATTTTGAACCGGAGAAGAACCTGCGCCGGGCGCCGGACAATGATAAGCTGTACCAGCTATTTTTGCGCTTGGAATTTGCCAAACTAATCGACAAATACGGCCTGAGCGCGCCTCAAGGCGCGGGATGTGCGGCCAAACAGGAGGATGCTGTACCTGACTGTGTTTCCGAGGTGGTCACAGACCGGGCGCGCATGGAGGAACTGCTGGCGATTTGGCGGGATAGCTGTGAAGTGAATGTCCTTACACTGAATGACTTGAACACTGTTTGCGTCCAATGGCAGGAGTGCGCGGCACTGTTTTTTGCCGACAAACTGGAATGCTACAACGACTTTTTGAAAGGCCTGTTTGCCGCCGACATTAAAAAGGCGGGCCACGGCATCAAGGGTCTGTGCCGGGCACTGATGGCCGAAGGGATCGCACCGGAGGGCTTTGTCTTTGATACGGAGGTGGCCGCCTATCTGCTGGCCCCCACCGATGGCAGCTACGAACTGGACAAGCTTGGCCTGACCTATTACAATCAGCAGTTCGCCAAGGTGGAGGACTATCTGGCAGAGGGGGTCTTTGGCCCGCTGGCCGATCCCACAGTGCCTATGGCCGCGCTGACTTCCCATGCTGCGCTGATCGGAGCATTACGCAGGACCCTGTCCGCACGGTTGAGCGAGCTTGGCATGGACAAGCTGTATTATGAGATCGAGCTGCCCCTTTGCACCGTGCTGGCCGAGATGGAGCATGAGGGCTTTCTCATTGACCGGGGGGCGCTGGTGGCATTTGGCCAGATGCTTTCTGAGCGCATCGACAAGGCACAGAAAGCGATTTATGAGCTGGCGGGGGAGCAGTTCAACATTAACTCCACCCAGCAGTTGGGCAGCATTCTCTTTGACAAGCTGGGGCTTCCCCCGGTGAAAAAGACCAAAACAGGTTACTCCACCAATGCCGAGGTGCTGGAAAAGCTGCGTGGTCAGCATGACATTATCGATGAAATTCTGGACTATCGTCAGCTGACCAAGCTGAAATCCACCTATGTGGACGGACTTGGTAAAGTGATCCTGCCGGACGGGCGCATCCACACCTCCTTCCAGAACACAGTCACCGCCACCGGACGGCTTTCGTCGGTGGAGCCCAACCTGCAAAATATCCCCGTGCGCACCGAGCTGGGGGCCCAACTGCGCAAAATGTTCGTAGCCCCCGCGGGCAAGGTGCTGGTGGACGCGGACTACTCTCAGATCGAACTGCGGTTGCTGGCCTGTATGGCGGGAGACAAGGCTATGATCGACGGATTCAACTCCGGGGAGGACATTCACACCGTCACCGCATCCCAGGTCTTTAACGTGGACCGCAGCCAGGTGACACCGCTCATGCGCCGCAGTGCCAAGGCGGTGAATTTTGGCATCGTGTACGGCATTTCGCCCTTTTCTCTGTCACAGGACATCAAGGTGTCCGTGGCGGAGGCCAAGGACTATATGGACCGCTATTTTGCCCACTATGCCGGGGTCAGGGCCTATATGGACGCGGTGGTGGAGCAGGCCAAGCAGGCGGGATATGTAGCCACACTTTTTGGCCGCCGCCGTTGGGTGCCGGAGCTGAAGGCCTCCAACTTTAACATGCGCTCCTTTGGGGAGCGGGTGGCTCTCAATGCGCCCATTCAGGGCACAGCCGCCGACATCATCAAGTTGGCCATGATCCGGGTGCGCGACAGACTGAAGGCAGAGGGGCTGCAAGGGAAGCTGGTGCTTCAGGTCCATGACGAACTGATCGTGGAGTGCCCCGAGCATGAGGCGCAGACTGTGTGCCGTCTGGTGGAGGAGGAAATGCGGGGGGCAGCGGACCTGCCTGTCCCTCTGCAGGCGGATACCCATGCAGGCAAAAGCTGGGCGGACGCGCACTAATTTATGCGTCTGAGCACCCGGGAGCAGGTCAATACAGCATAGCCGTTGGCGGCTGTGCCGCCTTACGGATATGGCGTACCCCTTGCGGGTAGACTCCGGAGCGGATGGGCAGAGTCCAAGTCCGGACTTGTTCGGGCTGAGTCTGCCTGCAGTCGGAGGAGTTATTGACCGTCGCGGAGGGTGCGAGGCGTGTTGTGATTTATTAGCCACTTATTCCCATATAAATACCACTTATCCCGGGGCGCTTGCATTGCAGGCGCCCCTTTGCTACACTGAAACTGACAGAAAGGAGCTGGTCTTTTTGAAAAACAAGTGGAACATCCTGCTGCTGACGGTTTATCTTATCAGTGCACCAATTTGTGTAGCACTTTCCATTACCAACTTGGGTGTGTTTGCCTTGGTGCTTCCTGTGCTGCCCGCCTTCTGCTCCCAGCTGCTGCTGTGTCGGGTGAGCGAGAGAACATGGGTGCGCTGCCTGCCTCTTGTGCCGGTGGCGGGGCTGCTTGGTATCGCCGCCTTTTATCTGGTGCGGGACAGCGGCTGGGATCGGTTGGCGGCTCTGCTGATTGGCTTGGCGAGCATTGCTCCCGCTGTGGGCGACGGTCTCGGCTGGGGCAGTTGGTATCTTGGTAAACGCATGGAATAAGGAAAGAAATAAGTGTTCCAACGGTAAAAGGTGAAGAGGAGGTACAGCTCATGTTCGATATATGGTGGGGAGAGGTCAATCTGACGGTTCTGGTACTCGTTGCGTCTGTGCTGTTTCTGCTGCCCATTCAGCTTCTGCTTTGCTTTAAGGTGAAGAGTTTGTTTGCTCGCCTGTTTCCGGTGGGACTTCTTGCTGTGGCAGGCGGATGGTTTTTACTCCTGTTCTATGCAATTCCCGGCTGGGACGGCCTGGGATACATCATCTTGACCATCTATGCCACTTTTATGGTGCTGATATGTGGCCTCGGCTGGGGGCTTTGGGCCCTTTGCCAGTATCACAAAAAAAGACAGCCATAATGAGTTTAAAGCGCCCTCTCCTGCTTGCAGGAGAGGGCGCTTTGGTGTATGATAAGAAAAATATGGGAAACATCTATTTGGGAGTGGCTGATATGTATTACGAGATCGTCCCCATGGACCGGGGACATATCCCTCAGATCGTGGAACTGGAAAAGGCATGCTTTTCCATGCCGTGGACGGAGAATATGCTGGACGATGCCCTGTACGATTCTCAGGCCAGCTTTATCGTGGCTGAGGACGGGGAAGGCGGTGTGTTGGGCTATGCGGGCCTGCATGCCATTCTGGATGAGGGCTATATCGACAATATTGCAGTAGAAGAGGCGGCCCGCCGCCACGGTGTGGCCTCCGCATTACTGGACGTGTTCTGCCGGTTTGCTCAGGTCAATCTGGCCTTCCTGACGCTGGAGGTGCGTGCGTCCAATCAGGCGGCCATTGCGCTGTATGAAAAGCATGGCTTTGTTCAGGCTGGCCTGCGCAAGGGCTATTATCAGCATCCCAGAGAGGATGCCATCATCATGACCCGGGAGTTTGGCGATGGAACTGAGAATACTGAGCAAGGCTGAACTGAAGTGGCTTTACGAAACGGAGATGAAGCGGGCCTTTCCGCCCAGCGAACTGAAGTCGCTCAAGGCCATGGAATCCATGAGGGACACCGACCGCTACGAGCCGCTGGGCCTGTTTGACGGCAAACAGATGCTTGGCTATGCCCTGATGTGGATGGAGCCGGACGTGCCCCACGTCCTGCTGGACTATCTGGGTGTTATGGAGGGCAGACGGGGGAGCGGACTTGGCTCGACGCTGCTGAAACTGCTGGCCCAACGCTATGCCCACCGCGGCTCTGTTTTTGGCGAGGCGGAGCGGGACAACAGCCCCGACCCCGAGGAGCGCAAGCTCCAGAGCCGACGTCTGGACTTCTATTTCCGTAACGGACTGCGCTATGCCGGGTATGACTGCGCTCTGTTCGGCGTGCACTATGAGACACTGATTTTTGGCGGCGAGGATGTGAGCGCGGAAGAACTGATGCAGGCACATCAGACCATTTACCGCCGCCAGATCCCGGCGAAATTCTATGATCGGTTTGTTCAGATCCCCCTTGCACCGGAGGAGAAGCCCAACCCCACGGTGGAGTGGAGAGAGGAGTGAGCGTGTGAATATCCTTGCCTTTGAATCCTCCTGTGACGAAACAGCGGTGGCCGTTGTACGTGATGGGCGGCAAGTTGTGTCAAGTTGTATTGCTTCACAAATCGAGATGCACGCCATATACGGAGGTGTGGTGCCGGAGATCGCTTCCCGCAAGCATGTGGAGGCCATCACCGACCTGACCAAGCAGGCGCTGGAACAGGCGGGCATGGAAAAAAGCGATATTGATGCGGTTGCCGTGACCTATGCCCCCGGATTGATCGGCGCGGTGCTGGTTGGTGTCAACTTTGCCAAGGCTGTAGCTTATGGGATGGGGGTACCTTTGATCCCCGTTCATCATACCCGGGGCCACATTGCCGCAAATTATATTACCCATCCCGACCTGGAGCCGCCCTTTGTCTGCCTGTGTGTCTCCGGCGGCAATACCATCATTGTGGATGTGAAATCCTATACCGAAATGTCGGTGCTGGGCGGGACCCGTGACGACGCGGCGGGGGAGTGCTTTGACAAGGTGGGGCGGGTACTCAATATCGGCTATCCCGGCGGCGCGCCCATGGATCGTCTTGGCAAAGACGGCGACCCCACTCGCTATGAGCTGCCCCGTGCCCATGTGCAGGGCTCGGAGCTGGATATGTCCTTTTCCGGACTGAAGACGGCGGCACTCAACCTGCTGCACAACGCACAGCAGAAGGGGGAGAAACTGGATCTGCCCGATTTTGCTGCCAGCTTTGGTCAGGCGATCAGTGACAGTCTGGTCCCCCGGGCCATGGCCGCGGTGGCCATGACCGGCCATGGCAAGCTGGCCATCGCAGGCGGTGTGGCGGCCAACAGCCGCATCCGCGCTGACCTGCAGGCGGCCTGCGGGCGGGAAGGGGTCAGCCTTTACATGCCCGAGCTGCGCTACTGCGGGGACAACGCGGCCATGATCGGCTGTCAGGGCTATTACGAGTATCTGGCCGGGCATACCGCCGGGCAAGATCTGAATGCCTATGCCACCAGAGACATCTCTTTGGGTTGAGGAAAATCACATGGACAAAAAGAAGATCCTGTTGATCGGAACGGGAGGCACCATTGCCTCGGAAATGGGTGAGAACGGGCTTGTGCCCGAGCTGACCAGTGACCAGCTGCTGCGCTACATTCCGGACATTTCCCGGATCTGTCAGGTGGAGTGTGTGCAGGTGTTCAGCTTGGACAGCACCAACATCATGCCCCAACACTGGGTGCAGATCGTCAATGCCCTTCGGGAGCAATATGAGCGTTATGACGGCTTTGTCATCAGCCACGGTACGGACACCATGGCCTATACTGCCGCGGCACTGAGCTATCTGGTGCAGGGCAGTCCCAAACCCATTGTGCTCACAGGGGCGCAGAAACCCATCGGCTTTGAGACCACAGACAGCAAGCAGAACCTGCGGGATGCCTTTGCGGTGGCAGCCTCGGATATGGCCGGGGTAATGCTGGTCTTCAACGGCAAGGTCATTCTGGGCACCCGGGCCAGAAAGACACGCAGCAAAAGTTTTGAGGCCTTTTCCAGCATCAATTACCCGCTGCTGGGCATGGTGCAGGACGGAAGACTCATTCCCTATATCCGTCCGGATAGCGGGGAGCGACCCGTGTTTTACGACCAAATCAATAGCAATGTAGCATTGCTGAAGTTGATTCCCGGCCTTGACTGTGGGGCGGCAAAGTGGTTTTTGGAGCATAATGACGCGCTGATCATGGAAAGCTTCGGTGTGGGTGGTCTGCCTGCCTATGAGGCGGGGGACTACTATGAAACGGTGAAGGATGGGCTGGATGCGGGCAAAATCGTTGTCATGACCACTCAGGTGGAAAACGAGGGCAGTGACCTGTCCGTTTATCATGTGGGCACGGCCATCAAGCGCAGTCTGCCTGTGCTGGAGGCCTACGACATGACCACCGAGGCGGTGACAGCCAAGCTTATGTGGATCCTTGGACAGACCCGGGACCCCAAGCAGGTGGCCCGGATGTTCTACGACACCGTGGCGAACGATATTCTGGCATTTAAATAAAATGAGGCCCGACACCGTGGTGTCGGGCCTTGTTTTATTCTGTGGGCAGGATCATATCAATGCCCTGCTGCAGCAGTTCGCGGGAAAGGGCGGATACCGCATAGACCACCAGTTCACCTTTTGCGTTGATAAAGAAGGTGGTGGGGAAGGCATAGATGCCATAGGTGTTGATCGCGTCCAGCTTGGTGTCGTAGTACACCGGGAAGGTATAGTCCATACCTTCGATGTAGGAGGATGCGGCCTCCTGTGTTTCCTGATAGCCGTCCGTGGCGTTGACCATCAGGAACTGTACCTTATCGCCCAGTTCCTTATATGCCTGCTCGAAGTCGGGCATCTCGCTCTTGCACGGGCCGCACCAGCTGGCCCAGAAGTTGAGCACCACAGGTTTGCCCTTGAAGTCGGACAGACGCACGGGATTGCCCTGCTTGTCGTATACGGTGAAGTCGGGGGCAAGGGTCACGTTTGGGTCAGCTTCGGGTTCAGGCTGTACCTCAGGCTCAGGTTGTACCTCAGGCTCAGGTTGTACCTCAGGCTCAGGTTGTACCTCGGGCTCGGGTTTGACCTCAGGCTCGGGTTTGACCTCAGGCTCGGGTTTGACCTCAGGCTCGGGTTTGACCTCAGGTTCAGGTTGTACCTCGGGTTCAGGGGTGATCTCTGGCTGAGCTTCTGTCTGGGATTGGGAGACCGAGGGCTGGAGAACGGTAAGGGAATTGGGGGCTTGGCCCTGACTGAGCCGGTCATACAAAAAGTACGCACCGCCCAGCAAAATGATAAAGGCCAGCGAGAGAAGAATGACGGATTTGTTTTTCATCATTTGTCCTCCTTAATTGAGCAGGCTCAGCAGCCGGCCTATGGTGCCGGTTGCCATGAGAATGCCCACAACGATCAGAAAGATTCCGCAAATGAGGTTGATGACTTTGTAATTGCGCTTAATAAAACCGAAAGTGGACTTTAGACGGTCGATGAGGACGGCACTGAGCAGGAAGGGAATGCCCAGACCCAGCGAGTAGGCCAGCAGCATCAGGATACCTGTCAGTGCTTGTCCCTGCTGGGAGGCCAGCATGAGCGCTGAACCGAGAAACGCGCCCACACAGGGAGTCCAGCCGATGGAGAAGATCATACCAAACAGGACGCAGGGGAAAAAGCCGTGGACGGTAGAATTGACCGCTCGGCTGCTGCCGTGGAACAGGGTAAGTTTGAATATGCCCAGATAGTTCAAACCAAAGAAAATGACGATCAGGCCGGAAATAACGTTGACTGCGCTTTGATGGGTGCGCAGAAACCCGCCCAGAGTTCCGGCCAGTGCGCCCATGGCAACAAACACGAGGGTGAATCCGGTTACAAACCCGGTTGCTCCTGCCAGTGTTCTTTTGGTGCTGCGCTCGCCGCCCCCGGCGAAGTAGGATACGTAGATGGGAAGCATAGGTAAGAGACAGGGGGAAATAAAGGTGATGATCCCTTCCAGAAAAGAAATCAAATATTGCATTACAGTTACTCCTTTCTGTCCTTGATGGCAGAGAAACGCATGTACCTTTGGGGCAGATTAATAAAAACACAGATAAGAAGTTTGCACTGTGATTTTGTCACCGGTTGAGCACAAGAAAACAAACCCCTCGCTCCGACAGGCAGAACGAGGGGATGGAGCTAGTGACGTGACTTGAACACGCGACCTGCTGATTACGAATCAGCTGCTCTACCAACTGAGCTACACTAGCGAATGGGATGATAACGAGTGGATGATACCACAAAATTTCGCCCGCGTCAATTGCGAAATTATTTGTCCGGAGAACTGTGATATTACAAATTGTATATAGAGTGGAAGATGAGGAGAAAGAAGGCTTTTCCAAAGTTTTGACACCACGCAAAATCAAGGAAAAATGCGCACAGATCCCGTTGAAAATCGGAAAAGAAAAGGATAAAAGGAGTGACATAATTTTTAAAAGGAATGGAAACTACAAAAAGTTATACACATTTTCCACATGGTTTTCCACATGGGGGAAAGCGTTGGAAATGAAAGAGAAAAATAAAATATACATTTTATGGAAAACGCTGTAAGTGGACTTTTTATGTTTGAAAATAAGGAAAATAGTTAACATAAAATGAATAAAATTGAAATGTGTGAATAAAAGAAATCGCCGCCGCATTTTTGCTGAAATGCGGCGGCGATTTTGCGTTAGATAATACGTCTTGCCGTGGTGTAGGTGCGCACCCGATAGGCATCGGACAAGCTGGTGATGGTTACACCCACGCGTTTATTGGAAGCGTGCAGGAAGTTGCCATCGCCAATATAGATGCCCACATGGGTGGCTCGATTTACACCGGTGCCTTCGCTGTTGAAAAAGACCAGATCACCCGGCTGGAGGTTTTCTTTGCTGACGGGGACACCGTTTTTCAGCTGCTGGGTAGCGGTGCGGTTGATGGTATAGCCAAAGTGTTTATAGATGTATTTGGTCAGACCGGAACAGTCAAAGGACGTCGGTCCGTTGCCGCCGTAAACATAGGCGCAGCCCAAAAAGGTGCGGGCATAGGCCACGATCTGAGCTTGGAGAGCGGTCATGGAGTCGTCAAGGATCTGTATGTAGTCGGCGCTGACATAGCCGCCCTCGATGCGGTACCAGCCATCCAGCGTTTCCAGAATTTCCACCTGTGCTCCGGAGGACAGGGTGCCAACCTTTTCGTGGGAGGCGTCAGGACCGCTGCGCACATTCAGGGTGGAGGCAGAAACCAAACCGTAGGTTTTTTTGTCCTGCTCAGGCTGCTCAGACGGAGTATCAGGCTGGGCCTGTTCCGGCGGAGTGCTTGGCTGGGAATTTTGTGCCGACTGCTCCACGGTGATATATTCCTTGGACACATAGCCGGTTATGGGATCGGACTGAATATGATACCATTCATCCAGCTCCTCGATGATCTCCACCGGAGCCCCGGAGGACAGTGTGGCGACCTTGTCAAAGGAGGTGCCCGGTCCGCTACGTACATTCAGCGTGGAGGCAGACACAGTGCCGAAAGCGGGCACTTGGGGCTGGGGCTGCTGCGCCGGAGTGCTGTTCGTCGGAGTTTCCGGCAGGGCAGACACATACTTGCTGGATACGTAACCGGTCTGTTGTTCAGCCTGAACACGATACCAGCTGTCGCCTACGGCCTCCAGCACCTCGATCCGGCTGCCGGAGGGCAGGGTGGTGATGCTTTTGGATGTGGTGTTGGCGGCGGAGCGCAGACGCAGTCCATCCTGTGCGGTGACAGTGGCGGGAAAGGCGGTCGCCGCGCCGGTTAGGGTGCTGGTGACCAATGCCGCGGCGCACAGCCGGACGCAAGCGCGTCTGAGCCGGGCGGCGGTTCTCTCTTTTGTGCGGCGCATAGGCAGAATTACTTGGCGCTCAGAGCGCGATCCAGCCACACGCAAGCCACGTCCATGGCGGCGTACAGGCTGTCCTTTTCGGTCTTTTTCACCACGCGGTCCCGGCTCTTCAGGTCGGGATCGGTGAGCTGGAGCTGAACAGACACCTTGGTGGCCACGTCCAGATCGTCCACCTTCATGGTGGACAGGACCTGAAGCATGATAATATATTTCTCGGCCATGGTGCCGTAATAGATGAGGTTATCCTTGCGGCGCAGGGGGCGACCCTTATAGCTCAGGGGAAGCTTTTCGGAAGCCATAGTGCAATCCTCCTTGTTCATAAAATTTCATTCAAATTTTAACACGATTTACAGGTGCTGTCAAATAGGCATCTTATAGTAAATTTTGGACAGGA
>JAFVVH010000080.1 GCA_017502285.1 Oscillospiraceae bacterium
CCGGGAGCTGTCTTTGGACGATGGCGCCACCTTTATTCCTGCGGTTCCGGAGAAAAAGGTGCTGTTCTACGGCGACTCCATCACTCAGGGTATGGACTGCCTGCACCCCAATGCCAAGGGATTTGACTACTATTTCAGGGGACTTTGGCCTCAGATGAAGGCCACACTGAAGGAGCGATGCCTGTGACTGTGCCAAAAGATGCAGTCTGCTTCGTTGTGGGAGCGGGAGAGGTTTCTTCCGACCTGACGCTGAATCTGCGCCCGGAAGATTTGCTCATCGCGGCGGACGCCGGCTTTGCGGCGGTGGAGCGGATAGGGCTTGTGCCCCATCTGGTCATCGGTGATTTTGACTCTCTGGGCAGACGGCCCGACCACCCCAACACCGTGGTGCTGCCCACAGTGAAGGATGACACGGACATGTGCGCCGCCATCAAGCTGGGTCGGGAGCGGGGCTACACCCGCTTTGCCCTGTATGGTGGAACGGGCGGGCGGCTGGCCCATACCCTTGCCAACCTCCAGCTGCTGGACGGTCTTGCCCGGGAGGGCTGCCGGGGCTTTCTGGTGGGGGAGGGGACGATTGCCGCCGCTGTCTATCAGGAGGAAATTACGTTTCCACCCTCCATGTCCGGTTATTTGTCCGTGTTCTGCGGCAGCGGAACAGCGGACGGGGTCACACTGCAAGGACTGAAATACGAACTGTCCGATGCCCAACTTATGGGGAGTGTTCCTCTGGGTGTGAGCAACGAGTTCACCGGTGTCCCCGCCCGGATCGCTGTGGCCCATGGCTCTCTGTTGGTGCTATGGCAGGGGGAGGACGTGGAAGAAAACCTGCTGCGAACCTTGTAATACGTCCCGGCTCCCCTTGATGGGAGAGTTGTCAGCCGAAGGCTGACTGAGGGGGGCCTGTGTGGCAAACCCCAACCAATAGAAAGGACTGATATTATGAACAACATCAAAGCGCTGGTCCTCGCCGCCGGAAAGGGCACCCGCCTGCGCACCGAAGGAATCAATCTGCCCAAGGTCATGCGCCTTGCGGATGGAAAGCCTCTGCTGCACTATGTGCTGTCCGCACTGGATTTTTTGCCTCAGCAGAATGTCATCCTCGTGGTGGGCTATCAGAAGGAGGCGGTGCTGGAGGCCTATCCTCAGTACCCCCACGCGGTGCAGGAGGTGCAGAACGGCACCGGCCACGCCGTCCAGTGCGCCGCCCATCTGCTGGAAAACTTTGACGGCCATGTGCTCATCTGCTGTGGTGACACCCCCCTGATGCGGCGGGAGACCTTCCGGTCGCTGGTGGAGCTGCACCTGCGCGAAGGCAACGCCTGTACTATGCTCTCTGCCATTCTGGACGAGGGCGGCAATTACGGCCGCGTCCTGCGGGAGAAGGACGGCTCCTTCAAGTGCATTGTGGAGGCCCGGGACTGTACCCCTGAGCAGGCCGCCGTGCGTGAGGTCAATGTGGGTGCTTACCTGTTCCACGTGCCCGAACTGCTGGCCGCTTTGGGTCAGCTGAACACCGACAATGCCCAGGGCGAGCTGTACCTTACCGACTGCCCCGCAATCATCAAGGCAGCGGGCCACCGGGTGGGTGTGTGCGACACCTGCTCGGCACAGGAGATGCTGGGCGTGAACACCGTGGAGCAGCTGCAGGAAGTGGAGGACATCCTGCGCATCCGGCGCTGAGACCTCCGGGGTCATTCCCCTTGTTTTTTTAAATTCCCTGTGTTATACTGATGCTCCAATGCGGAAAGGAGGTGCCCACATGGCGGACGGCATTAAGATCATAGCCAAGAACAGCAAGGCCTACCATGATTATTTCATCGAAGAGAAATACGAGGCCGGCATCGCGCTTGCGGGCACCGAGGTCAAGTCCATCCGCCTGGGCAACGTGAACCTCAAGGACTCCTACTGCATCATCAAGGACGGCCAGCTGACCGTTCACGGCATGCACATCAGCCCCTATGAAAAGGGCAACATCTTCAACAAGGACCCCCGCCGCCCCCGCGGTCTGCTCATGCACAAGCGCGAAATATTCAAGCTGTACGGCAAAATCAAGCAGGACGGCTACGCCCTTGTTCCTCTGTCCATCTATCTTACTCATGCCCGTGTCAAGCTGGAGATCGGCCTTGCCAAGGGCAAAAAGCTCTATGACAAGCGCGAGTCCGCCGCCAAGCGGGACGCCAAGCGGGAGATCGACAGAACCATGAAAAGCCGACGCGCTTGAGCCGTCGCGAACAGGCGAGACGTGGTCACAAAAAGAAACGCCTGATCGGCGAACACATAAGAAAAGGAGTGTTTCCCATGGCACAGAACCCTGTTGTTACCTTTGAAATCGAAATGGAGACCGACTTCGGCGTTCAAAACGGCACCATCAAGGCCGAGCTGTATCCCGAAATCGCTCCCAACACCGTCAATAACTTTATTTCCCTCATTAAGAAGGGGTACTATGACGGACTCATCTTCCATCGTGTTATCCCCGGCTTTATGATCCAGGGCGGCTGCCCTCAGGGCACC